>AQOF01000024.1 GCA_000565345.1 Salinivibrio costicola subsp. costicola ATCC 33508 = LMG 11651
AAAAAACCTTAGCTGATCGCTGGCACTCATGCGATTGTGGCTGTGAGAAGCCCCGAGATGTAGCCAGTGCGCAAGTTAATTTAAACTGGGCGTTAGGTATTCAGGCTGGGAACCAGCCTAAAGAGGCAGCTTAGGCTTTCTTTTTGAAACTCCTTCAAAACGCGCAGCGTTTAGTGGGAGTTGTTCATCATGCTCAAGCAAGCCGGTTATCAACAGCTGAATGGGCTCACCGATCCTCGCCTTGTTACCGATGCTCTCTCCCCCGTTCCTGACCTGATTTTACTCGATATGCGGATGCCGCAGCGCTCTGGCTTACTGGTGCTGGATGATCTTAATGACGCTTTAGATGAGCATTGCCCGCCCGTGATGGTACTCACCGCAGATAATGACCTGAATTTGCGTAACCAAGCGTTATGCCGTGGCGCGATTGATTACATCAGCAAACCCTTTGATCACGATGAGGTGTTGCAACGGATTCAAAACCTTTTGTCTCTGCAATTGAAAACCCGTAAAGAGCGCGATCAAGCGGCACGGCTGCAAATGCTGGTTAACAAACAAACGGCGGCTTTACGCGCGCTTTCTTTGACCCATCCGTTAACCGGGCTACCAAATCGTCGCGCATTATTAGATGCCGCTGAGCGCCAGCTGAGCAAAGGGCCGGTGACTGTGATGATGATTGCCTTAGATGGCATGGAAGCGGTGACCAAACACCAAGGCCATTTAATGACAGAGGCACTATACAAACAAGTGGCCAATCTGCTAGCCAATAGTACAGTGGCGCGCCCACATCGCATTGGCGTTTGGGATAGCACACGACTGGTGATGCTGATTGAAGAACACGATAACCATGCCATAGAAAAAGCCGCACGCATCAATCGGTTGATCAGCGGACATCACACGCTCGATGGGCGTTTAATGTTTTTACGTTGCCACATTGGTATCAGCCGCACGGAGCTTGAGACACAAGATGTGGCGCAACTGTTTCGTCAAGCCATTTTAGCGATTCCGACGGATGACCAACTTATCGGCGAATATCAGCCTGAGCTTGACAGCCAAGCTCAGCGCGCGCATTTGATTCGCACCGAATTAGGGCCAGCACTGCAAAGCGGACAATTATCACTGGTGTATCAACCCAAATGGCGATTAGACGGCGGTTTGATGATAGGCGCGGAAGCGCTGTTGCGTTGGCAGCATCCGACCCTTGGGGCCATCAGTCCGGCGGAATTTATCCCCATCGCCGAACGCAGCGCAGACATGATCCAACTGGGCGACCACGTACTGGTGATGGCCTTAGCCGCGGTTGAATGTTGGCGAAAAAATAAACTGATCAACGATAGCTTTCACCTGTCAGTCAATGTTTCTGCCCAGCAGTTTCGCCCCGGCTTTGCTGACAGCGTCTTAGCTCGGTGCCAGGCAGTTGATGTCCCTTTGCATCTGATTCAATTAGAGGTGACAGAATCAGCACTGATCCAGCACATGTCGGTGGCACTGAAAGAGCTACAACAATTGCGAGATGCAGGCATGCATATCGCCCTTGATGACTTTGGCACCGGCTACAGCTCGCTCAGTTACCTTAAACAGTTACCGGTCGATTGGGTCAAACTTGATCGCAGCTTTATCCAAGACTTGGCTACCAACGCCAGTGATAAGCACTTGGTGGGTAGCGTGATTGATTTGGCCCATGGCTTTGGTCATGGTGTGGTCGCCGAGGGTGTTGAAAAAGAGGACCAGCAATATGTGCCACAAACCATTGGCTGCGACCAAGTGCAGGGCTTTTTATACGCACGGCCCCTAATCCAAGAAGGATTTGAACAACTGCTTAAAACCGCCAACCAAGGCAACGCGACCATTAATAACAACGCGACGATCAATAGCAATGCAACCAGCAACAGTAATGAGATGGCCTAAACGCGCAATTAGCGCCATCATACTTGCGCTTTATCACTAAGGTTTATATTCTGACCGTGTTAGTCGGGGAGCAAGCAATTGCTGAGACTGCAGAAGCAGGACCCGTAGAACCTGATCCAGTTAGCACTGGCGGAGGGAACTGACGTGCTCAGCACACAAGGTCGCGCCATCGTGCGTGGTTTTGTCTCCTTCCGCCCCTCATGATTAAGGGGCCAATATGAACCAATCACCACCTGTTATTCTCACCATCGCCGGCTCAGACAGCGGTGGGGGGGCTGGTATTCAAGCCGATATTAAAGCGATTTCAGCCACGGGCGGCTATGCCTGCTCGGCGATCACCGCCTTAACTGCACAAAATACCTGTGGCGTTGAGGCCGTCTCGCCGGTCGACCCAGCGTTTGTTCGCGCGCAACTGAATGCTGTGTTATACGACATGCCGGTACGTGCCGTGAAAATCGGCATGCTCGCCAACCAAGCGATTATTCGCGAAGTAGCCGCTGTGCTCGCGCGCTCCCCGCATTTACCGGTCGTGCTCGATCCGGTCATGATCGCCACCAGCGGCGATCCGTTATTAGATGATGACGCCATGGATGCACTGATCAATACGTTGATCCCGCGCACGACCATTTTAACCCCCAACTTGCCAGAGGCCGCGCGTTTAACCGGGTGTCCTGTTCCGACAACCACCGAAGAGATGTACGCCTTAGTGCCGGCACTGCGCAAGCTCGGATGTCCGTATGTGATGCTAAAAGGTGGGCACTTGCATCATGCGCCAGAGAGTCTGGATGTGTGGATTAGCCGAGATACGTGTCAAACCCTGAGTGCACGCCGCATTGAAACGCCTAACACCCATGGCACAGGCTGTTCACTGTCCGCGGCGATTGCCTCGTTTTATGCGCAGGGACTGACACCCATCGACGCCGGGCGAGCGGCTAAGCGTTATCTCACTGACGCCTTAGCGCATAGCCAACAGTTAACCGTTGGAAGAGGGGCAGGCCGGTACATCATTTTTTCGCCTACCCCGCTGATGAGAGTGTTTATTTATCCAAGCATGCGTTGGTTGAATCGCACGCTCTCGTTAAATAATGCACTTTGATTAAATAGCGTGCTTACGCGGCGGACCAATGTGGCAAGCGCTGGGCGGCGATATAAAAAAGACGGTCGCCCGGCAATACTTTTGTCCCCACTGGCGGGTTCAAAACAATACCTTGGCCTTGGTCGACCCCAATTAAGGTGGCGTCATATTCTTGCTTGAGCTGACCAAAGAGATCGCCGGTATCGATTTCTGTTGCGTTACTCGGATAACGGGCACAGTATTGCGTCATCCCTTGTGACGTGCTCAAAAGCTCATGATGCAACTGACTTGAGCCGGGATCTACCGCCGCTTTTGCTAGCATTTCGACCGACACCGACGGCACACATTCCGCATGCGGGTAGTGCTGTTTGAGGATTTGGCTTATCGCATCATCTTGAAAATACGCCAATAAATGCGCTGACGGATTTTTATGTGCGCAGAACAGAGCCGCTGACAAAGTAATATCATCTTCTGGGTTATCAATAATAATACTCGAGGCATGCTCGACCTTGGCGCGGGCAATACCTTCAGCATCGGTAAAACTTGTCACGCGCACAAATTCCACCTCACCAGGCAGTGGGTTTTCGATTTCTGCGCGTGCACAAAGCACAATTGGGCGCTCACCATGCACTCCGCTTTGCAATAAACGAATAAGCTGTATCGTACGTTGTCCGTTCCAGCCTAAGATAAGAAGATGATTTTTCACACTAATACTCCGTTTTCCTTGTAACCCGCGTCGCCAATAATCCACCAGTGATCCTGTGATATGCCCAATCACCACCGCAAACAACCCTAAACCGCCGGGAATAATCCAAAAAGACGTGATCCATTGCCCCCACTCAGTAACGGGGGAATAATCGCCGTAGCCAACGGTCGAGGCCGTCACAATCAAGTAATACACATAGCGGCTCAGCGACTGGGTCATCGCGGTCTCGCCCGCCCCATATAAAAGTAGCCAGCCAATCACGCCATAGGCGAGTACCACCAAGCCGAGCATACGCCCGTTCAAATGGGCGAAGCGGCTGATAATCCAACGTTTAAAAAGCAACCAAAAGGTCATAAATTTTCGCTCATTCACTTCAGTGATCGCAGTATGAAGTGATTTGCGTCAGGTTTACAGTGTAAATCAGGCGCTTGGCGTCAATGCGATCACACTTTGCTTGGATAATCCTACTAAAGCCAATTTAAAGCGTTAAAATATTATAAAAAGCTTAATTACATCATTAGGAGTCAGCGTGTTTATATCTCGGCGTCAACTTGAACAAGAGCAGCAAAAGCAGCTTGCTCTGCAGCAAAAAATTGAGCAAATTAATCATACTATCGACGCGCTGAATGCAGAGAAAGGCGCATTGCAGGCAGAGCTGGATACCGTCGCGAAAAAACGCCAAACCGGCAAAGCGATCGACACCAACTTATGCCACTTTGGTGATTCGATCAACGCCACCCAATCCTCTCTGGCTACTTTGGCGGACACCATTAACGGTGAAAAAGAGCGTGTGACCGAAGTGAGCCACCAAGCGGCATCATGTGCCGAGCAAGTCAATGACCTTGCGCGCCATGTGCAGTCGTTATCTTCGCAATGTCAGCAATCGTCGGAAGCGATTCGCTCGCTCGATCAACACGCCCAAGAGGTGAGTGGCATTGTCAATTTGATTCGTGATGTCGCCGATCAAACCAACCTGCTGGCGTTAAACGCAGCCATTGAAGCGGCACGCGCCGGTGAGCAGGGCCGAGGGTTTGCGGTGGTCGCTGATGAAGTACGCAACCTTGCCGAGCGCACGTCCACTGCCACCCAAGATATTACCCAGCTGGTGGAAAAAATTCGTGCGGGCAGCAGCCATGCGTGCACGCTCACCGATACCCTTGCCACTGAAGCCATTCAATACAGCGAACAAGGCCAACAGGTTGCCGATGCCATGGCCACCCAAAGTGAGCAAGCACAGCACAGCCGCACCACCATTAAAGCCTCTGCACTGCGCGCCTTTTGTGAACTGGCAAAACTTGATCACATCAGCTTTAAATTTGCGATATACCGCGTGGTATTGGGCGAAGACAGCATGATGGCGGACGATGTCACCGATCACACCCAATGCCGACTCGGCCAGTGGTATAACCATGGTGAAGGGCAGCAATATTTTGGTCAGTTGCAAACGTTTAAAGCCATTTCCGGGCCTCACGAGCAAGTGCATACCCATGCCAAGGCTGCGGTGGCGGCGTTTCATGCTCAACAACCGGATCAAATGGTCACCGCATTAAAAGAGATGGAAAACGCCAGCATGACGGTGATTGATAAGCTTGAACATCTCGCAATAGAAGGGAGTGAAGAGGTGGCGTAACAACGGGGTGTTAAATCGACGAGCTCATGGTAATCTCAAGTCAAACTAAGGAAAGATGGCCGAAGGAGGCTGAAGTAACCATGACGTCGATTGCACTACTCGATGGTGGCCTAGGGCAAGAAATTTATCAACGTGGCCCCGATGTGAGCTCTAAGCTTTGGTCGGTCGCGGTGATGTTAAAACATGCCAATATTGTCAAAGACGTGCACAAAGATTTTATCCGTGCCGGCGCGAAAACACATACCTTAAATACCTATCCTGCGACACCCACACGTCTGGCCAAAGCGGGGTTGAGCGATAAAATCAACACCATTTATCAAAAAGCCTTCGAAGCGCTGCAGCAAGCCGTGGATGAGACAGGCGCCGATGTCGATATTGCCGGTTGTTTGCCACCGCTGGTGGGCAGCTACCTCGGCCAGCCGCAACGCAGTTTTGATGACATGAAAGCCGAGTTTTTGCATATTGCCCACTTGCAGCCTCATGTGGATGTGTTTTTAATCGAAACCATGACCAACACCCTCGAAGCGCGCGCGGCCTGTGCTGCGGCCCAAGAGCAAGGCAAACCCTATGGCGTCGCGTTTCGGTTAGAGGCAGCAGGCACCTTGCGCTCGGGCGAGTCACTTGAACAAGCAATGCACGCCGTGGCCGAGTATGCCCCAACCGCGGTAATGCTAAACTGTTGCGATCCTGCCGTGCTGACCACCGCCATGCCGCAAATGGCGACCCAAGCCAACATTGTCGGTGGCTATGCCAACGCCTTTAAATCGGTAGAAGACATGGCCAAAGGCAGCAAAGCCGATGCCCTAGAAGCGCGTGAAGATCTTTCACCCTTAGTCCACACCGAACGTGTACAACAATGGATTGCCGACGGCGCCTGGTGGTCGGCGGCTGCTGTGAAATCACCCCCGCGCACATCCAACACCTCGCGCAAACCCTTGAGCAGTCCCACGAGATCATCAAGTTTTCGCAGTTGAGGGGTTAAGGCTTTAACGCGTTCCCACGCGCCGGCGTGGGAATGCATACCGTAGCCGATGCACCACTCGTTCCCACGCTCCTGCGCGGGAATGCACACTCGCTATCATGGCGCGAACTAGGCAAAAGTCACCGTTCAATACCTGTTCAACAGTCACATTCTTGCCTAAAAAAACACTACAATGTCTTTTGTCTCGCATTTTTTATGATAAGGTTTTACCTAATAAAATTAATCAGGTAAGAGCCTACTCCGTGTTCAATCGGGATAATGATAACCCAATACAGCTCGCTCAATTGTCACAAGCAGCCAGAGATAGGATCGCACACATCGATTTTACCCTCATGTTTAAAGGGGAAGCGGTGCGAGCCGATTTAGTCGATCGCTTTAATATTGCGGCGACACAAGCCACCAAAGACTTCAACCTATACCGGGAGCTCGCGCCTAATAACATCACGTATGATCCAAAGCAGCGGCTCCACAAACGTGGAACGCATTTTACCCCTTTGTTTGACTACGATGCGGTACGAACACTGGCAACTATTAGCCAGGGCTACGGAGATGGTTTCACTGGCAAGGTAAAACCGCCGCTGGCTTGTGAAGCGCCTTATCACCTTAACAAACCGAATCTATCGATAGTGGCGAAAGTCACCGAGGCTATACACAAAGGCAAAGCCTTGCGTATCACCTATGTGTCGTTATCGAGCGGTGAAACAACGCGTGACATTGTGCCGCATACGTTGGTGGACAATGGCCTGCGTTGGCACGTTCGTGGTTTTGACCGTAAGCATGGCCCAAGCGGAGCGCCAAATGGATTCCGTGACTTTGTACTGACCCGAATTAAAGCAGCGGTTGTGCTTGAGGATTCCACTTTGTCGCCTTCTGTTATCAAAGAAAGTGAGCTCGAAAGCCAAGACCGGCAATGGAACCGCTTTGTTGAGCTGGAGTTAGTACCGCACCCACGCATAGAGCACAGCGAAGCGATTGAATTGGATTATGGTATGACGGGTGGCGTTCTAAAGGTTGAGATTAGAGCGGCAACTGCGGGGTATTTGCTCAGACAATGGAACGTGGATTGTTCCTTGGATGAGTCGCTATCTGGGGCTGAATACCAGCTTTTTTTAAGAAATAAACAAGCGTTGTATGGTGTTGCGAACCTAAAACTGGCACCGAGTTTTGACGAAAAAGAACTTGGTAACTAATGCACAAAAATGAACTTGGCGCAGGGTATAAATTTTGATGAAAATAATCGATAATCTTAACAACCTATTAGGTGACGAGCTTCAACAGACGCTGACACCGAACACAAAGTTAAAGATTGCTGCGTCTTGCTTTTCAATTTATGCGTATGAGGCTCTCAAAAAGGAGTTAGCGAAGATAGACTCACTTGAGTTCATCTTCACATCACCTACTTTTGTCGCAGATGAAGTT
Source organism: Salinivibrio costicola subsp. costicola ATCC 33508 = LMG 11651 (assembly GCA_000565345.1). GTDB lineage: Bacteria > Pseudomonadota > Gammaproteobacteria > Enterobacterales > Vibrionaceae > Salinivibrio > Salinivibrio costicola. Next base: position 7,721 of record AQOF01000024.1, read on the forward strand.
ACCGATAAATTCAAAAAAGAAAAACGAGAGTTCTTTATCCCCCAAGCTGGGCGTGAACGTAGCCTCTACGGAACTGACTTTGAAATACAGTTAAAGAATAAGCTCACTCAAAAAGCGATCGCTAAAGAGTGTGCAAACTGGATCAGAAAGAAAGCGACATTCAAATCAAACAAAACTGATTCCCCAATGCAGTCGTTTGTTGTGACGGAAGCATCTAGGCAGCAAACAGAAGCCATGAGTGCAGTTTTTGCTCCGGTTAGCGGTTTTACGGCGGTTGATTTGGGGTATCAGCGAGGCAACGCTATTTCGAATTTTGTGCAAAAAATCGATGAGCCAAATTTCACAGCCCAGTATTTACAGTTATTTGACCAAATTTGGAAAGACCCTGCGAAGCTTCAAGATGTAACTAAAACCATTTGCGAGCATATAGAGTCTGTCTATCAAGAAAACTCGCCTGAAAAAGTCTATTTCATCATTTTGTATAACATTTTTAATGAATTCCTTGATGATATTACAGAGGATGTATTACCAAATGATCGAACCGGCTATCAGGACACCTTGATTTGGAACAAGTTATTTAACTACCAAAAAGACGCCGCGACTGGGATTATCAATAAGTTAGAGACCTATAACGGCTGCATTCTGGCTGATAGTGTTGGTCTTGGTAAAACATTTACAGCGTTAGCTGTCATCAAGTATTACGAGCTCAGAAACAAATCTGTGCTGCTTCTATGTCCGAAAAAGTTAGCGGATAACTGGCTCAACTTTAATCGAAACCTAAAAACAAATATCTTTGCTAAAGACCGTTTCAGTTACGATGTTTTGTGCCATACAGATTTGAGCCGAACCACTGGCGAATCCTTCGGTACTCCGTTGAATAGAATCAACTGGGGTAACTACGACCTGGTCGTCATTGATGAGTCTCATAACTTTAGAAACAACGATGCAGTGAAAGATCGAGAAACTCGATATCAGAAACTGATGAATAAAGTGATTCGCGCTGGCGTGAAAACTAAAGTCCTGATGCTATCAGCGACACCAGTGAATAACAGATTTACTGACCTAAGAAACCAGCTTGCGCTAGCTTATGAAGGCGAGTCGAGCAATCTCACAAAGCACCTTAAAACCACAAAAAGCGTAGAACAGATATTCAACCAAGCACAAGCCGCATTTAACGCTTGGTCCAAACTAGACCCTGAGACGCGAACAGCTAAAGCCATACTCGATGCCTTGGATTTTGACTTTTTTGAACTGCTTGATAGCGTCACTATCGCTCGCTCACGAAAGCACATCACAACATTCTACGATACGACAGATATTGGCCATTTTCCTGAACGTAACAAACCAATCTCGTTTCATTGTCCGCTTACTACTCGTTCGGATGTAGTAAGCCTGAATGAGATCTTTGAACAGCTTAAGCGACTCAAGCTTTCCGTCTATGCGCCAGTGAGTTATATCCTCCCGAGTAGATTGAAGAAATACGAGGAGATGTATGACACGCAAGTTGAAGGCGGAAAAGGTAAGTTAAAGCAAAGCGACCGTGAAAAAAGCTTGGTCGCATTAATGACAACGAACCTTCTAAAGCGTCTTGAGAGCTCCGTATACTCGTTCAGAAGCACCTTGCAATCACTCCATGATAACCATGTTCGTGTTCTTGGCATTATCGACGAGTTTTATAAGCGAGACGGGCAAACTGAAGTCAGCAGTCTGGTTGAAGCGCTTGAGTCTATTGAAGCAGATGAAGACGACATGCCTTCTTATCACGATATGGAAATTGGTAACAAGATCAAAATCAAGCTGATGGATATGGATCTTCCATCATGGCAGCAGGATTTAAATGGAGATTTGGAGCTGATCAAAGGGTTGCTAGATTCTGTTAGCAAAATTAAGCCAGAAGAAGATGCTAAGTTGCAGCATCTCAATTCACATATTGCTGAAAAAATAAACAACCCTATAAATCCTGGAAACAGAAAAATCATCGTGTTCACGGCGTTTGCTGACACCGCTCAATATCTGTACGAGCAGTTGTCACCTGTGATGTTAAGTGAACATAGAATCCATACTGCGATGATCACTGGTGGTGCCAGTTTACCTAAGACCACCTTAAAAACCGGACGAAAAGACGCTCATCGTACTAAGAGCTATGACACACAAGAAGTGCTCACCTTATTTTCTCCAGCTGCCAAATCGAAAGCCAGTGTATTACCTGATGAACCCGCTGAAATCGATTTGTTGATTGCTACAGACTGTATCTCTGAAGGGCAGAACTTACAGGACTGTGATTACTTAATTAACTTTGATATTCACTGGAATCCAGTTCGGATTGTTCAGCGCTTTGGGCGAGTTGACCGTATTGGCTCGCCGAATAAATGTATTCAGTTAGTTAACTACTGGCCTGATATATCGCTGGATGAGTACATCAACTTAAAAGAACGTGTTGAAAGTCGTATGACAATAGTTGACGTGACAGCGACCGGTGATGATAACGTCCTAAGTAGTCAAGCTAACGATGTGTCTTACCGTAAAGAGCAGTTAAAGAAACTGCAAGAAGAAGTTATCGAGCTTGAAGATTTAAAAACGGGGGTTTCTATTACCGATTTAGGTCTAAACGAATTTCGGATGGACCTACTTAACTTAATGAAACTCTACGGCGAACCAAGAAATGCACCAAGTGGCATGCATGCGGTGGTTGAAGCTAAGCCTGAACTAGGGTTATTGCCTGGCGTGGTGTTTGCGCTGAAAAACGTCAATAACAGTATCGATAGCGATCTGCAAAACAGGCTCCACCCTTATTACCTTGTCTATGTATCGAATGAAGGCACATCGTCGCTAATCATTTTGAGGTAAAGAGACTATTAGATTTAATCCGCAGTAGCTGTAAAGGGCAAACAGAGCCGCTCAGTGAGATTTGTGCGTTATTTAATCGCCTAACACAAGACGGTCGAGATATGCAGCGTTACTCTCACCTTCTAACAGATGCCATAAAAAGCATGATTGAAGTTAAGGAAGAAAAAGATGTTGATAGTTTGTTTTGCGGTGGCGCTACCTCAGCGTTAGTGAATACATTTGCCGGGCTTGATGACTTTGAATTGTTGGCATTTATTGTGATCCAGCAAAAGCAGCTCATAGAAAACAGTGCTCAGGATGAGGTTGTTTAATCTATGAACTCACCTTGGATATTTCCTGACAAAGTAAAGTTCGGTCGTGTCGTGCCGAAGAACAAAATATACGAACACAGTGCGGCAAGCGCTGGGTTGAAGTCACTTTTTGTAGAGCAAGTCGAACAGATACTTTGGGCTTACAAGCTATCGCCCAACACGCTGAATATTCCACAAACTAATGAGGTCAGTGAAATACAGGTTTTCAATGTGAAGCTTAAAGGTGGCTCGATAGACGACAGCGTACTAAAAGCGATTGATTTGGCGATACCCTTTCCCATTCTATTTGAGGTATGGGTTGCTAGTGGTGAACAAGGCTACTACGCCGCTTGCTATAAACGTAAGGCAGAAAATGATCAGTCAAAATGGTTTTGTAGCCGCTATTTACGCTCAGAAACCTTCTATTCAGGTGATTCATTAACAGTGACTTCAGAAGTGTTGGGTTTGCCTACCGCCATCGATATGGCCGAGCTGTATCAAAAACTTCTTACTCGCTTGTTACCCATACCCCAACGAGCCGCTGAGAGTATTGAAGAGGTCATTGAACGCTTGATGGCAATTCAGGCATTGGAAAAGCAAATCTCTCAGTATAAGAAAAAGGTTCATGCTGAGAAACAGTTTAACCGCAAGGTTGAGCTCAATAAGCAGTTAAAATATTTAAAAGGCGAGCTTGAAGAGTTACTCGCATAAAGAATACATAGATAAAAAATTTTATCAGTTAAATAGTGCCACTTGCTTTTTATGCAAGGCATCACGCAAAAGGTGAACACATGGATAAATTAAAGATGTACAGCCCCGACACGACGCAGCAAAACATAGAGAAAATTCAGGCGTTGTTTCCGAACTGCGTGACGGAGTCAAAAGGGGCTGACGGAGAGCTAAAGTTAGCCATTGACTTTGACCAACTTAAACAAGAGCTATCAAATTCAATCGTTGAAGGCCCACAAGAGCGCTATCAGTTGAACTGGCCTGGTAAGCGAGAAGCACTACTAACAGCGAATGCACCCATTGCCAAGACTTTAAGACCTTGTCGAGAAGAAAGTGTCAATTTTGACACCACTGAAAACCTCTTTATTGAAGGCGATAACCTTGATGCGCTAAAGATGCTGCAAGAAACCTATTTAGCAAGGTCAAGATGATCTATATCGACCCGCCTTATAACACAGGTAATGACTTTATTTATTCTGATAATTTTTCGGAAGGCGTTGATGATTTTCTAAAACGATCTAGTCAAATCGACGAATATGGTAATCGTCTTTTCGCTAATTCAGAATCAAATGGACGTTTTCATTCTGATTGGTTAACTATGATCTATCCAAGACTAAAACTTTCAAGGAAATTATTGTCAGATTCAGGATTTATTGTTGTTTCAATTGATGAGTCAGAGTACTCAAATTTATTGAAAGTAATGGACGAGATTTATGGAAACGATAGTCAAATCGCTACTTTTGTTTGGAAAACAAGACAAGCAAGCGGAAAGCAAGTAGCAGCTTCTAATGTTTCCTTTGAGCATGAGTATTTAGTTATGTATGGCAAATCTTCTAATGCTTCTCTAAAAGGTATACCGCGTGACCCCTCGTCATACAAAAATCCTGATAACGATCCTCGTGGGCCTTGGGCTAAACACCCTCTAGATGTTGGATCAACTAGAGAAGAGAGGCCTAATTGCTTTTACAACTTAGTGGATCCTGACACAGGTATAACTTATGAAGCTAACCCCAATCGAGTATGGGCATTTTCCCCTTCTACTATGCAGAAGCTAATAAATGAAAATAAAATATTATTTGATAAAAATGGCAAGTCAAAACCAGGGCTGAAAAAATTCTTTAACGAGTTGAAAACTAGCTTTAAACCAATTAGCACTTGGTTACAAAAAGATACATTTTGTATTGGTTATAATACAGAAGGTACTAAAGTTGCAAATAGTCTTTTTAATAATGAAAAGTTATTCGATTATCCGAAACCAGTATCCTTAATTAAGATTTTGTTATCTCAAACAACGCATGATAATGATATTGTAGTAGATTTCTTTGCTGGTTCTGGAACAACAGCGCATGCGGTGTTTGAGTATTGTGCCTTAGAGGGGGTTAACCTTAAAAATATTATGATACAACTTGGGCAGGAAACCTCAAAATCTAGCTCTGCATACAAAGCTGGCTATAAAACGATTGCTGAACTTTGTAAAGAACGCATTCGCCGAGCTGGCGAAAAAACTTTAGCAGGCGATTGTCACAAAGACTGGAATAAAGACGTTGGTTTCCGAGTGCTTAAAGTGGATACCTCCAATATGGCGGATGTGTACTACTCGCCAGATCAGGTTTCTCAGGGTTCGTTAGACTTATTGGTGGATAATATTAAATCAGGCCGCACTGATGAAGATTTACTTTTCCAGGTTCTACTTGATTGGGCGTCGATTTAACCTTGCCAATTAGAAAAGAAACGATTCAAGGTAAATCGGTATTCTTTGTCGATGATGATGCACTGGTGGCCTGTTTTGATCTGCGCATAAATGAAGCTTTGATTAAAGAGTTAGCTACAAAAGAGCCACTTCGCGTGGTGTTCCGTGATGACGGCTTTGAGAGTGATGCAGTAAAAATTAATGCCGAGCAGATTTTCAAGCAAGTGTTGCCGCATACTGAAGTTAAAGCGATATAAGGAGGGAGTATGAAGTTCAAGTTCAAAGTCCAGCCTTATCAAACTGTTGCCGTAGAGTCGGTTGTTGACTGCTTTGCAGGCCAACCTAATGCTGGAGGTATTAGTTACCGTATTGATCCAGGTTTATCTGTTGATAAACATGGCCAATCTGGCTGGAATATGGTTGATCAAGACGGTTTTAAAAATGCTGACCTCGCGATCACTGAATCGCAGTTATTGCAGAATATCCATGGTGTTCAAAGTAGACAGAATCTCCCTGTTTCAGAAGCGTTAGTCAGCAATGCTAGCGCTAAGATTAATCTCGATGTTGAAATGGAAACCGGTACAGGTAAGACCTATTGCTACATCAAAACCATCTTTGAGATGAATAAGCGCTATGGCTGGAGCAAATTTATTATCGTAGTGCCTAGCATCGCCATTCGCGAAGGTGTCTATAAATCGCTGCAAGTTACGAGTGAGCATTTTGCCCAGAATTACGATGGTAAAAAGGCACGGTTTTTTATCTATAACTCAAAACAATTGCACCAGTTAGAGAGTTTTTCTTCTGACAGTGGCATCAATGTGATGGTCATCAATATTCAAGCCTTTAATGCGGCAGGAAAAGACAATCGACGTATTTATGAAGAGTTGGATGACTTTCAGTCTAGGCGTCCTATTGATGTTATTAGTGCAAACCGTCCGATCCTGATTCTAGATGAGCCGCAGAAGATGGAAGGCAAGAAGACATTGGATGCCTTAGCAAAATTCAAACCACTGATGGTACTTCGATATTCGGCCACGCATAAAACAACACATAATAAGGTGCATCGCCTGGATGCGCTTGACGCTTATAACAATAAGCTGGTTAAGAAAATTGCAGTTCGTGGTATCTCAGTAAAAGGCTTAGCGGGTACGACAGCCTATCTATATCTGGAATCCATCGAGATCTCGAAAAAAATGCCAGTGGCTCGTATAGAGATCGAGGTTAAACAACAAAATGGCATCAAACGCATACCCAAGAAAGTTACTAAGGGCGATAATCTTTTTGATCTTAGTAATGGTTTGGAGCAGTATCGTGATTTTGTGGTTACTGATGTCAACGCGATTAACGACACGGTTGAATTCAAAAATGGCCATGTTTTAACTGCGGGCGATGCCACGGGAGACGTGACCGAAGAGACTATTCGCCGAATACAGATACGCGAGACAATTAAAGCGCACCTTGAAAAAGAAAAAACACTGTTTAGTCAGGGTATAAAGGTTCTTTCTCTCTTTTTTATTGACGAAGTCGCAAAGTATAGAGATTACTCTCAAGCCGATGAAAAAGGTGATTATGCTCGTGTCTTTGAAGAAGAGTACTCCTTGCTTGTCCAGGAATATCTTGATGAGTTGACCCTTTTACCGAGTGAGCAGAATGATGCCTATAAAGCCTATCTATCAGCTATTGAAGGCTCTAGAACGCATAATGGTTACTTCTCGATAGACAAAAAGTCAAAGCAGCTTAAAAATCCAGGAGTAAAGAAACGGGGCGAAGAGGCAGGTATATCAGATGATGTAGATGCCTATGATTTGATTTTAAAAGATAAGGAAAAATTACTTTCGTTTGAAGAGCCTACTCGATTCATCTTTTCACACTCGGCCTTGCGCGAGGGGTGGGATAATCCAAACGTATTTGTCATGTGTATGTTAAAACACAGCGACAACACTATCTCTCGTCGTCAAGAAGTTGGGCGTGGTTTACGTCTGGCCGTCAATAAATATGGTGACAGACAAGACCATCCGGCAACTGTGCATGAAATTAATGTTTTGTCGGTGATTGCAAGTGAAAGCTATAAAGACTTTGTCACGAATCTACAAAAAGAAATCAGCGAGTCTCTCTCAGCGAGACCTAGAAAAGCAGATGAAGCTTATTTTACAGGTAAGACAATTACAACGGCTGATGGGCCTGTAGAAGTAACACCTGTCATGGCTAAGCAAATTTATAAGTATTTGCTTAAAAATGATTATACCAATGAAGCTGACGACTCAATAGCGCCATCATTCCACCAGGCTAAAGATAGTGGACAGTTAGCGCCAATGCCTGCTGAGTTAGAGCCGTACCAAGAACAGATATTAACCCTGATTGATGGTGTTTATAGTGAAGCGCAACTTCCTGGTGTTGGTGATGATCGTAAACCTAAAAACAATCCGTTGAATGCTAACTTTGATAAGAAAGAGTTTCAGGAACTTTGGCAAAAAATCAATCGCAAAGCGGTTTATAAGGTTGATTTTGATTCATCTGAGTTGATTAAAAACTGTATTCGGGTACTCAACAAAGAGCTTAAGGTCACGCCTCTTCAGTACACTATTCAGGGTGGTATTCAATTAGAGGGTATTACCGACGACCAGTTAAAGTCTGGGCATAGCTTTAAAGTAAGAGATACTGAAGTACAAACTTACCAATCATCAGTTCGTTCCTCTGTTCAATATGACTTAGTTGGTAAGTTGGCTGAAAATTGCGTACTGACTCGAAAAACAGTCGCCGAAGTTCTGATGGGGATAGAGCCTGTAGTATTTGCACAATTTAAGCAGAACCCTGAGCATTTTCTAGCTGAAGCTTCACGTCTCGTGAAAGAACAAAAGGCATCTGTAATTATCGAGAAGCTATCATATGATCCAACGAACGAATCTTATGATGTCGATATATTCACGGCAGAGCAAAAAATTACAGATATGACAAAAGCCGTTAGTGGCGTTAATAAGCATATTTATGATTATGTTGTCGTTGATTCAAAAGACATTGAGCGGAACTTTGTTACCGAACTTGATACAAGCAAAGAAGTCTTAGTTTATGCAAAACTCCCTCGTGGTTTTCTGATACCGACACCCGTTGGCGACTATAATCCAGATTGGGCTATTTCTTTCAAAGAGGGAAGTGTTAAACACATTTACTTTATTGCTGAGACTAAAGGAGATATGTCATCACTTAAATTGCGTGGCATAGAAGATCGCAAGATTGAATGTGCGAGGAAGTTCTTTGAAAAGATTAATACAGAGGTTACTACTGAGAACGTCAAATACGATGTCGTGACGAGTTACTCGAAATTGATGGAAGTCGTAAGCTAGTTAAGAATACATTCAAAATGAAGCGCCCTGTGTTTGGGCGCTTTTCACTCATTCCCACGCTCCGGCGTGGGAATGCATATGGAGTGTGAATCATGGGGAGAAATGGCCGCTTACGTTATTCGAGTGCCAGAGATTACATGGGAGCGTCGGGGTTACTGGAAGTTTGTCGTGAGTGGTAGCGAGGTATGCACTCCCACACAGGAGCGTGGGAACGAGAACACAAAACGCCCCTGTAAATGATATTAATGCGGTGGATATTAAAGGATTGAAGACGCTGGAGGCTATCATCGCCCTGCTAGCGGCCGATAAAACGCTCACGCGGCCGCAGCTGGCCGAGCGGATCGGCAAAGACATTCGCACCATTGGTCGCGCGTTGGCCAAGTTACAGCAAGCGCAAAGGATTAAACGGGTCGGCTCTGATAAAGCCGGCCATTGGGAGGTTCAATCGTGACACAATTGCTGCGTTTGTCGATAAGTTTAAAGGCGTTGGCGGAAAAGTATGATTGCTAGGAGATAACTTTGGTGTGCATTCCCACGCAGGAGCGTGGGAACGAGTTAAAACCCCTTCCCCCGCAATCCACGTGAGATAGCGCATAAGGCGATAACTCCCTAAAGTTTGGCCTTTTTAGCCTGGTTGACTAACTTGATAGACAGTGCGATCAAACGCAATTTATCAAGGAATAACAAGGAGTGTGGGATGGTGGGATTAATGCGATATTTGGCGGTGGCAAGCTTGCTCGTCGTGACATCTGTGATGGCGCAGTCAGAGCCACCCAAAAGTCATGTTTTATTTGAAAATGTGCGTATTTTTGATGGTAAATCCGCGCAGCTTTCTGCTCCTGCCCATGTCTTGGTTGAGGGAAACAAGATTACCCAGATCTCGCATGAGCCTATTAATGTGACGCCATCGTCGAACACAAAGGTGATCAAAGGGGCGGGGCGTACTTTAATGCCGGGGCTGATTGATGCACATTGGCATGCGATGCTGGCGACGGTTTCGGTGCCTCAGTTGCTCACCGCTGACACCGGGTATATTAACCTGCGTGCAGGGCACGAGGCGGAACGCACCTTAATGCGTGGCTTCACCAGCGTGCGTGATCTCAGTGGGCCGGTTTTTGGTCTTAAGCAAGCCATTGATGAGGGCATAGTAGCTGGGCCGCGTATTTGGCCATCGGGTGCGATGATCTCTCAAACCGGCGGGCATGGTTATGTAGCGTCAATTATCTTGGCCGGTTTTCGCATGCGCTACGAGGTGCCTGCGGCGAACAATGCAGGGTTAAGCCGTGGTGAGGCAACCAATGGGGGTGTGATAGCGGATGGTGTAGCAGAGGTAAGAAAACGTGTCCGCGAGCAACTGATGTTAGGCGCCTCGCAAATTAAACTCGCCGCGGGGGGTGGGGTAGCCTCTGCGTATGATCCGATTGATGTGGCCCAGTACTCGGAAGAAGAGTTTCGCGCGGCGGTAGATGCGGCGGAAAACTGGGGTACGTATGTCACGGTGCACGCCTACACGCCCAAAGCCATTCAAACCGCGATTAAAGGCGGTGTTAAGGTGATTGACCATGGTCAGTTAATGGATGAGGAAACTGCGCAATTAATGGCGGAAAAAGGAGTGTGGCTGAGCGGCCAAGCCTTTCTTGCCAATGAGTACTCGAACCCGGTGCAGGGTGAGGCGAAAGTAAAGCAACAACAAAGTTGCAAAAGGCACCGACAACGCCTTTAAACTGGCCAAGCAATATGGCTCAAGGTGGCTTGGGGAACCGATATTTTATTTACCCCCGCGATGACCAAACATCAAGGTGCGATCTTAACCACGATGACAAAGTGGTACTCGCCAGCTGAGGTGTTGTCGATGGCAACGGCGGACAATGCTGAACTACTGGCTTTATCGGGAAACCGCAGCCCATATCAAGGCAAATTGGGCGTGATTGAGCAAGACGCATTGGCCGATATTCTCCTCGTGGACGGCAATCCGCTAGAAAATCTTGACCTGATTGCCGAGCCTGACGCGCACTTGGTGGTGATCATGAAAGACGGCAAAATCTATAAAAACACCTCAGAAAAAACAACGTATTGATAGTAAAACAGCGCACGCGATGGTGAGGACAATAGCGTGCGTGGTCATCTCCTTTACTGCTAGGCTAGATCTTTTACCTCGTTCCCACGCTCCGGCGTGGTAATGCATATGGAGTGTGAATCATGGGGAGAAGCCGCTACAAAATCACCGAGCCTCACTTACCGCACTTCGTCACCTTGACTGTGCTGCACTGGATCCCGGTATTCACGCGCCCGGTCACTGTCAATATCTTGCTCGACTTAAATCATGGACGGCGAGAAATCTGATTCAATACCTTGCTGAGCGCAATGTTAAACAAATTCTGGATCAATTGGCGTTTTATAAAAAAGCCCACAAAGGTGACCGCGCTTATCAGTTTTGGCAGGAGCGTGGGAACGAGAGAAAACACCTCGGAAAAAACAGCGTATTGATCACTCGTTCCTACTCTCTGGCGTGACAATGCATAAGGAGTTTGAATCATGGCAGCGAGTCATCACCTCAGTCTATGGACAATGATTTTTCGATATCACAGATGCGTGCCATGAGTACTAAAGGGTCAAACGTTGACTCTTTGAAGCCAAATTTTTTGTAGAACGTTTGCGCACTGGTATCAATGGCATGAACTAAAATGCCCGCGCCACCAACAGCGTTCATTGCTTGTATTGAGCGAATGATACAATCTTTTAAAAGACCGGCTGCAATGCCTTGACCTTGATAGGCGTTATCCACCCCAAGCCTTGCTAAAATCACCATAGGAATCGGGTCAGGGCTATTTCTCCGTAGTGAGCTAAATGCGTGCTCTCTCGATACTGAACCCATGGCAATGGCATAGTACCCAATCACTTGGTGGGCTGCTGTGTCATTGGCAACATACACTCTCGCGGTTCCGCGCTTTTGGCTCTTTAACGCCTGTTTTCTTAACCATGTATCGAGTGCTTCAATACCACATTGAAAGGCATTAATCTGGTGCTCATCAGTCAGTAGTGTGGGGGCACTTATTCCCAAGGCGCTTTCCTATTGAACAGATCCTTCACACCTTCAAGCGCTCGCGGCTCTGCACGAAGTTCGTTGTCGAAAGCTTCAAACGCCTTTGCTTCAAGGACAAAATCCCGTTGTTCGGCCAGTATGCTATGCGCTTCATTAAGCGCTGCTTGCTGAATGAATACGGTTCTATCGACTTTTTTCAAACTTGCCGCAGCATCGATAATGTCTCTTACCGATGGCTGTACCCGCATGTTGATTGGCGCTGTTTTTGTAGCCATAACACCATCCTGTGTATCTATTTAATATACACTCTAAATGGTTTTTGTATATAGTCAATAGATATACGTTGTCATTTACGGATAAGCCGCAATATTCTCCGAGCTCCTTTACTGCTAGGCTAGATCTTTTCCGCCAAACTCGGTACATTACACGCAAATAGAAACTATTCTCACTTTTGTTTGGGGCGAAAGCCTGTCATTAAGCATGTTTGCAGATATCACCATGATAAAATCGTCTTCTTTTCGCCTTGCTTGGGGAGTGGCCGCTTGTTTGGCCCTGACGCCCGTTGCCAGTGCGGATCAGCTCGAACAGGCGCAAGCCATCGAGGGTAACACCACCCAAGAAGCGGCTCAGTCGCAATCTCGTATTAACCTCCGCGCGGACAGCAGTTTAGCCATGCGCCAAGAAATTGAACAAATCCAGGCGCAAATCAGTAACCTCGAAATCTACCGCGATCACTTACAAAACTTAGTCAGCAACCAACAGGCAGAAGCACAAAGCCTGCGCGATCAAATCACCGAGATCAAAGAGACGCGTCAAGGCATTGTGCCGTTGATGTATCGCATGCTCGGCGGGCTTGAGCAGTGGCTTGCTAACGACATTCCGCTCAAAGCCGATCAACGCCAAGCACGTGTTGAAAAACTGAAGGCGATGATGGGCCGCGCCGATGTGGCGGACTCAGAAAAATTCCGTCGTATTCTTGAGGCATATCAGATAGAGCGTGATTACGGCAGCAAACTCGATGCCTACCAAGATACCATTGCGCTTAACGGTCGCGATCATCAAGTGGATGTCTTGCACCTGGGCCGTGTGTCGCTGGTGGCGCGTCGCCTCGATGGTCAGCAGCATTGGGTGTGGAGCACTCGTGATGAAACCTGGGTCGAGCTAGATGCTAGCGCCGGTGAAGCGGTGGATAAGGCCTTTGCGGTGGCACAAAAACAAGTGCCCCGTCGTTGTTATCTTTGCCATTAAGTGCCAACCAAGGGGTGAAATCATGAGTTGGAAAACCCTGATTGCCGCCGCCTGTTTGATCGCGGTTGCCCCTTTGACTCACGCCGATGATTTGGTCGGACAAACCGAGCAAGCTCAGCAGCAGGCACGTGAGCACAACCAAGCGCGTGAAGCACAATTTGCGATGACGGAACGTGAGCTGCGCCAAAAGCGTGATCAGCTCAAGGCAACTCGGAATGCGCTGGAGACGGAAACCGAAAAACTCAGTGATACTTTTAGTGACAACGAGCAGCAATTGGCGTCGTTGGAAGACAAACTTCGCTTAGAGTCGGGCAGTTTAGGTGAGCTATTTGGCGTGGTGCGCCAAGCGAGTAAAACTATTCAAACCGATGGCGTTTCTAGCTATGTGGCGATCACTCAGCCGGCATTTAATCAAACTGTCTCGGATATTGTCGCGGCCGATACATTGCCATCACTCAAGCAGCTCAATGCCCTATGGCAAGGGATGCTGACCCAAATGCAAACCAGCGGTGAGCTGCAAACCGTGTCGTTACCGGTGGTAAATGCGCAAGGTGTGGCATCGGAGCAAGCGGTGGTGCGTGTGGGCAACGTCGGCTTAGTGAATGATCAAGGTTACCTAAATTGGCAAACCGATCGCCAAGTCGCCGTGCCGTATCGTGCTCAACCGGACAATACGTTAACCACGTCAACCCTTGAGCAAGCGGTGTCTTCAGTGGGTGAGACGGTACTGATTGATCCGGCCCGTGGCACGTTGCTCGGCCAGCTAGAAAACGCGCCGAGCCTGGGCGATCGCTTCGCACAAGGCGGCTTTGTTGCCAAAGTGATTGCCACCTTGTTGGCCGTCGGCTTGCTCATTGCGCTATACCGCGGGGCAGTGTTGCTGTCGATTCATGCCAAAATGCATCGCCAATTGAAGCACCCAGACACCCCCGAAGATAACCCGCTTGGCCGTGTGCTTAAGGTCTATCACGATGCGCCCCAGCGTGATGTCGAATCGCTCGAGTTACGCTTACTTGAAGCGGTGGTCGATGAGCAGCACGGCTGTGAAAAAGGCCTGTCGATGCTCAAACTCTTGGCGGCGCTTGCCCTATGCTAGGCCTGTTGGGGACGGTGACAGGGATGATCGAAACCTTCCAGGTGATCACCCAGTTTGGTAATGGTGATCCGAAAGTCATGGCCGATGGGATCTCAATGGCCTGGTGACCACGGTATTGGGTCTGATTGCGGCGATTCCCTTGCTGTTGGCGCATAATATTCTCAGCGGGCAGGCGGACCATATTCGCGGCATGCTCGAAAAACAAAGCATTAGTTTAGTCGCCGAGCAAGCGGAAACCACAGACAATCAGGCGGCAATCGGACCAACGGCATGATAGACGTCGAGTTATTCTCACAGCTGAATCAGCAAGACTTGGGGAACACCTTGCGCCACTTTATGGCGGAAGGTGGCCCGGTGTTGTGGTGGCTCGGGGCGGTCGTGTTTGTGTGTTGGTTGCTGGTGATTGAACGGCTGTTGTATTTGTTCTCTCGCTTTCCCGCACAGCGTGATGCATGGGTGCGTGCTTGGCAGGCGCGCGCCGATCAGCGTTCTTGGTATGCCCGAGCCATTCGTCAAGGGGTCTTGTTTCAAGCCCAGCAAGAGTTGGGGCGCTATTTAGGATTTATTAAAGCCTTGGTGGCGATTTGTCCGATGCTCGGATTGCTTGGCACGGTGACCGGTATGATCTCTGTGTTTGATGTGATGGCAAGTCAAGGCACTAGCGACCCACGTTTGATGGCATCAGGGATCTCCATGGCAACCTTACCCACCATGGCGGGAATGGTGGCGGCCTTAGCTGGGATGTTTGCCCATGCTCGTTTAGTTAAAGCCTGTCAGCGCCGCGAAATTGCGCTCGAGCAGGCGCTTCGGAGTCAGTAATGCGATTGATTCGAGCCCAAAAACAGCGCGAAGAAGCGCAAGTTGATTTAACCTCCATGTTGGACATTGTGTTCATCATGTTGATCTTTTTTATTGTCACCAGCTCATTTGTGCGCGAGTCAGGCGTTGAAGTGAACCGTCCAGAAGCGAGTCACGCCACCAGCCAGAAAGAGGCCGGTATATTTATTGCGGTGACGGCCTCTAACGAGATCTATATCGATAAACGTCTCGTGGATGTTGAGCGTGTTGAAGCCACGCTAGAGCACTTATTGCTGGATAAACCGGATGCGTCTTTGGTGATTCAGGCTGATGAACTGGCGTATAATGGCACGGTCGTCAAGGTGATGGATGCGGCAAAAGGGGCGGGTATTGGTAGTATTGCGTTGGCAACGGAGTCACCGCAATGAAGCGATGGTTGATTTCAATGCCGGTGGCGTTGGTGTTTACTTTAGGGCTTTTTATGTTGATGGCATTGATGGTAGGCCATAGCAGTCAACGTCCGCAGGAAACATCGTCGTCAACGCGCATCGATATTTTTATGCAAGAGCCGGATACCAAGGTGCAGCGTCGCCAGCGGACTGTGCCAGAGCGGCCTAAACCGCCCGAAGTGCCTGACACACCCACGCCGGTGACGCAGACGCAATCGCAGTCTACCTCATCACCACAGCCTGATATGCCTAATTTGGATCTGCAAAGTGGGATCCAAGGGGTGATGGTACAAGCGCCTTCATTGGGTGAGCTAAATCTGAATACCGGCCCCAATAACCAACAAGCGATGCCATTGTTCCGGGTGGAGCCCAATTACCCGCCGCGTGCGATGCGCCGAAACTTAGAAGGCTATGTGGTGGTGCGTTTTACCATTGCTCCATCGGGTCGCCCGCAAGATTTAACAGTGTTGATGCCAATCCACCGCGTGTGTTTGAACGTGAGGCATTACGTGCCCTACGGAAGTGGAAATACGAGCCGAGAGTGGTCGACGGTAATGCGGTGGCGCAACCCGGGCAACAGGTCAAATTGGAGTTTAATTTACGCTGATGTGGAAAAGACTATTTATTGGCGCGTTGCTATTGATGTCGGTGCCTGCTGCCGCGCAGCTTTCGCCATCGGTGGCACGCGCGATTGAAAAAGCACAAACCCTTGAGCAAGATGCAAAACTGGGTGAAGCCATTGCGCTGCTCGATAATTTGAGTGTCAGTCGGGCGTATGACAAAGCGTTTGTGGATCGCTCATTAGGGGTGTTTTATTGGCAATATGGCAATAATGACCAAGCCATTGTGCATATTCAGCGTGCGGTGGACAGTGAGCAGCTGCAAGATGCACAAGCGTGGCAAACCAAGCGCATGTTAGCCGATTTATTGCTGATCGATGGCCAGTATGCGTCGGCGCTGCAATATTACTACCCGTTGGCTCGCGCGATCCCCAAAGAAAAGGCGGATCAAAGTGAAGATGTGTGGCTGCGCATTATGCAGGCACATTATCAGCGTGAACAGTGGAGCCAGGTATTAAAGGCGTATCCCGATTATCAAGATGTGGTCACAAGCACTGCCAGTGTATCGGCCTTATCACTTAAATTAGGGGCTCAGCTTCAGCTTGAGCAATGGCGTGGTGCCACACCGACGCTGAAAGCGTTGATTAAGCGTGAGCCTGACAATAAGCAGTGGTGGCGGCAACTGGCCGGAAACTATGTGCGATTGCAACAGCCAAAAGAGGCAATTAGCACTTACTTACTGGCGCAGCGCCAAGGTATTACCCTTGAGCCAAGCGAACAGCGTACGGTTGCCCAGCTCTATGCCAATGAGGGCGTACCAGAGCGTGCGGCGCAATGGCTAAAACGTTTACCCGCCTCAGAGCAAGATGCGCAAACGCTGGCGCAACAGGCAAGCCTTTGGCAGCAGGCTCGGGAATGGCCACAAGCGATCGGGGCATGGAAACAGGCGGTGAAAAAAGACAGCCAATACCACTGGCAACTCGCGTTAATGCAGATCCAGCAAGGTGAGTATCAGCAAGCGCTTACTTCGCTTGAGCATGCTGATAAAGGCGCTTCGGACAAAGATATTGCGTTGGCTAAAGTCCAAGCTCACTACAAACTGAAGCAGTATGAGCAGGCACTGAAACAAGCGCGTCTTGCCAAACAGATTGCGCCGGATGATGCAGTAGAAAGCTGGCTGACCTTTTTGAAAAAGCGTCAACAAATGCAGAAGAGCTAACAAAAACTAACTAACAAAAAGCCCCAGCCAGGCAGTATGCCAAATGGCTGGGGCTTTTTGGTTTTGTGTCGATATACGGGCTATTCCCGAATCATAGACACAAAAAAAGGACGCCTAGGCGCCCTTTATCAATCAGACTCGGTTTCTTATGCTACAGAAACGTCAGACGCCTGTGGGCCTTTTTGGCCTTGCTCAACGGTGAAGTTCACACGTTGGCCTTCAGTTAGGGTTTTGAAACCGTCACCAACGATAGCACGGAAGTGTACAAACACGTCCTTTTCACCGTTGTCACGAGTAATGAAACCGAAACCTTTCTCTTCGTTAAACCACTTTACGATACCAGTTGCTTGATTAGACATAATCATTCTCTCTTAAATTACTAAAAATAGGATAGCTTTGAACGGAGTCGATGACATGTCTAGAAGCGAAAGTAGGTAACGTTAGAAACTCTATAATATTGATAATAGCGCAGCTTATGTTGACTTTTACTTGATGAATCATTGACGCTCCGTGTTCCAGAGCTGACACCACAATACAGCAATCCACCACATGTAAAGCCTTTATGATATTTAATTTTCAGGTGCTCTATGTTTGCGGGGAAAACAAAGCGATTTTTGCTTGTGATTCGGTAGGATAGCCAAATTGAGATGAAAAAAAAGGACGCCTAAGCGCCCCTTATCAATCAGGTCTGATTTCTTATGCGACAGAAACTTCAGAAGCCTGTGGGCCTTTTTGGCCTTGTTCAACGGTAAAGTCAACCTGTTGACCTTCAGTCAGGGTCTTAAAGCCTTCACCAACGATAGCGCGGAAGTGAACAAACACGTCCTTTTCGCCATTTTCGCGGGTAATAAAGCCAAAGCCTTTTTCTTCGTTAAACCATTTGACGATACCAGTTGCTTGATTAGACATAATCATTCTCTCTTAAATTACAAAAATTAGGATAGCTTTGAACGGAGTCGATGACATGTCTAGAAGCGAAAGCGGGTAACGTTAGAAACTCTATAATACAGATAATAGTGCAGCTTATGTTGCCTTTTACTTGATGAATCATTGACGCTCCGTGTTCCAGAGCTGTGACCACCGTACAGCAATCTGTTCACTTGTAAAGCGATGATGTTCATTTGGACAAAAAAAGGCCAGTCATCGTTGACTGGCCTTAGCAGGGTTAACGTGCAATCAGTGTGCTGTTAAGACAGCAGCTCTTCTGCAGTGTTAACCACGTTTTCAACCGTGAAGCCGAACATTTTGAACAGCTCGTCAGCGGGCGCGGATTCACCGAAGGTGGTCATCCCGACGACGCGACCGTCTAGGCCAACGTACTTGTACCAGTAGTCAGCAATACCCGCTTCAATGGCAATACGGGCGGTGACGTCTGATGGCAATACCGACTCGCGATAAGCGGCGTCTTGCTTATCAAACAAGTCAGTGCTTGGCATAGAGACCACACGGACTTGTTTGCCTGCTTCGCTTAGCTGAGCAGCTGATTCAACAGCCAGCTCTACTTCAGAGCCAGTCGCAATAAAGATAAGCTCAGGTTTGCCTGCACAGTCTTTGAGGATATAACCGCCTTTGGCAACGTTCGCCAATTGGGTCTCGTCGCGCTCTTGCTGAGCCAGGCCTTGACGCGAGAAGATCAGCGCACTTGGGCCGTCTTTACGCTCTACCGCGGCTTTCCACGCTACTGCCGATTCGACTTGGTCACAAGGGCGCCAGGTGCTCATGTTCGGCGTTTGGCGCAGGTTAGCCATTTGCTCGACCGGCTGGTGAGTTGGGCCATCTTCACCCAAGCCAATTGAGTCGTGGGTGTAAACCTGAATGTTCTGCGTTTTCATCAGTGCCGCCATGCGCATGGCATTACGTGCATACTCCATGAAAATCAGGAAGGTCGCCCCGTAAGGAACAAACCCGCCGTGCAGGGCAATACCGTTGATGATGGCGGTCATCCCGAACTCGCGCACACCATAGTGCAGGTAGTTGCCGCTCGCGTCGTCTGCGGTGATCGCTTTCGAGCCTGACCACATGGTCAAGTTAGACGGTGCCAAGTCGGCTGAGCCACCGAGCAGTTCTGGTAGCAGTTTGCCGAACGCTTCTAAGACGTTTTGCGACGCTTTACGTGATGCGATCTTAGCTGGATTGGCTTGCAGATCCGCAATCAGTTTTTGAGTTTCGCTGTCCCAGTTGCTTGGCAGTTCACCGTTCATACGACGGGTAAACTCGGCGGCAAGCTCAGGGTATTGTGCTTGATATGCGGCAAACTGCTCGTTCCAAGCTGCTTCTTTAGCTGCGCCGGCTTCTTTGGCGTCCCACTGTGCATAGATGTCTTGTGGGATCTCGAAAGGCGCGTGTTCCCAACCTAGGAATTCACGTGCGGCTTGTACTTCGTCATCACCCAGCGGCGCGCCGTGACAATCGTGGCTGCCTGATTTATTTGGCGAGCCATAACCGATGGTGGTTTTGGTGCAGATCAGCGTCGGTTTGCCGGTTTCGGCTTTCGCAGCGCTCAATGCAGCTTGAATCGCATCCGCATCGTGGCCATCGACAGCGGGGATCACATGCCAACCGTAAGATTCAAAACGCTTAGCGGTGTCGTCAGAGAACCAACCCTCAACGTGACCGTCGATTGAGATGCCGTTGTCATCCCAGAATGCGATCAATTTACCGAGACCTAGCGTGCCCGCCAGTGAGCACGATTCGTGAGAGATGCCTTCCATCAAGCAGCCATCACCCAAGAATGCGTAGGTGTGGTGATCGACGATGTTGTGACCGTCACGGTTAAATTGTGCTGCTAGTGCTTTTTCAGCAACGGCCATACCGACGGCGTTGGTAATCCCTTGGCCGAGTGGGCCAGTGGTGGTTTCAATACCCGGTGCATAGCCATATTCAGGGTGGCCTGGGGTATTCGAGTGCAATTGACGGAACTGCTTCAGATCGTCGATAGCAAGATCGTAGCCAGTCAGGTGCAACAATGAATAGATCAGCATTGAGCCGTGGCCGTTTGAGAGCACAAAGCGATCACGGTTAGCCCAATCTGGGTTTTGCGGGTTGTGATTCATGTGGTCACGCCACAAT
Organism: Salinivibrio costicola subsp. costicola ATCC 33508 = LMG 11651; assembly: GCA_000565345.1. Classification (GTDB taxonomy): domain Bacteria; phylum Pseudomonadota; class Gammaproteobacteria; order Enterobacterales; family Vibrionaceae; genus Salinivibrio; species Salinivibrio costicola. Next base: position 28,100 of record AQOF01000024.1, read on the forward strand.
ACTTCGGCGATATCGGCCATGCCCATTGGGGCGCCTGGGTGACCAGATTTGGCTTTTTGAACACCGTCCATCGCAAGGGCGCGGATGGCGTTGGCTAACATTTTGCGTTCCATGTGTTTACCTACAGGTTGAACAGGTGAAATAAGAGAAAACGATATCATAAAAGCGGCCTAAACCGCTTTTATTGTGTTAAATCACGCTTTGGGTTGGATCACAGTTGTTCGCGAATCATGTCTTCAAGTTTACCTTGATCGACCGCGAAGTTTCGGATGCCTTCAGCAAGTTTTTCGATGGCCATCGGATCTTGGTTGTGTTCCCACAAGAATTCCGCATGGGTCATTGCTGCTGGGCGTTTTTCGGTGGCGCCTGTGTCTTTTAGCTTCACAGGAATATCGCCTTCAGCATCGCTTAGCTCTTGCAACAATTGTGGGCTGATCGTGAGGCGGTCACAGCCGGCTAATTCTAGGATCTCACCGGCATTGCGGAAGCTTGCGCCCATCACAACGGTGTCGTAGCCGTGTGCTTTGTAGTAGTTATAAATGGTGGTAACGGACTTCACGCCTGGGTCTTCTGCAGGCTCAAAATCACGGCCTTCTTTGGCTTTGTACCAATCCATAATACGGCCAACAAACGGTGAAATCAGGTAAGCGCCGGCTTCTGCGCAGGCACGTGCTTGTGCGAACGAGAATAATAGCGTCAGGTTACAATTGATCCCTTCTTTTTCCAGGATTTCAGCGGCACGAATGCCTTCCCAGGTTGAAGCCAGTTTGATCAGGATACGATCGTTGCTGATCCCCGCTTCGTTGTACATGCTGATCAGTTTACGTGCTTTAGCAACGCTTGCGTCGGTGTCATAGGATAAACGGGCATCGACTTCTGTGGAGATGCGACCCGGAATGACATTAAGAATTTCTTTACCGATATTCACTGCGAGGCGGTCACAGGTATCGGCGACTTGTTGGTCGGCATCACTGCTGTGTGATTTCGCATATGCAATCGCTTCATCAATCAATGGCGCATACTCTTTGATTTGCGCGGCTTTCAGGATCAGCGAAGGGTTAGTGGTTGCGTCTTGCGGTTGGTACTTTTTAATCGCTTCGATATCGCCTGTGTCTGCGACAACGGTGGTTAGGGCTCGGAGTTGGTCCAGTTTGTTGCTCATCTTCACTCACCTTCTTTACGTGGTAGGCCCAGACGCCGAGTTACGTGCTAACGCTTGATCTGAATATGAACAGATGCAACGCGTCTGAGCAAATGATGTGACGATCTTTGAGTTTTTTACGCCACTTGTCAATTGTATTGCGATATAAAGAGAGTTACGTCTCACTCTTTTGTTACGAATTTACTCATCCTGTTGAAATGTGAACACGCTTTCATCAGGTGCAGGCTCCGACATATTCAGCAGGGCCATTGCGCAGCTTGCACTGGTCGCGAGTACATCGATAACGCCCGTTCTCAGCGCACCGAGTATCGATAAGGCTTTGCGACTCTCGCTCGCCATGGCAATAACACTCGGAATACGTGCCAAATCTGGCATCGCCAGTCCAACCACACGACCACGCATCAGGTTATCCGTGGGTTGTCCGTCAAGTCGGAAGAAATCAAAACCGCCGATGTCTCCGACAATACCATGATTCACCCGTGCTTCAACAAACTCGCGTGCGGTAAAGCAACCCAATTTGACCATATGACTATTCTCATCCATATCGCCAATGCCGACCAGTGCAAACTCTGCTTTTCTGGCCTGGTTCAAGGTTTCACTGATATTCGGATGGGACACGAACACCTGTTGAATCGACTCATTATCCACATACGCTGGGGCGTATAGGGTTTCACTGCTCCCCCCAAACTTTTTGGCTAATCGTCGACAGATATGATCGGCATTAAACGCGTCACCGCTGCGGTGTGTGCCGCCTATTGCGCAAACAAACCGGGCTTGACGATGCGAGACAATCCCCGGGTGATCGGCGACCGCTGCGACATTTTGACCTTGGCCCACCGCAACCACCATGCCATCGTTAAGGTTACCGTCAAGATAAGAGGATACCAAGGTCGCGACTTGTGTACGTTGTTCTTCGGCGCTCGGTTGGTCGAGTGAAATTAAGGCGCGTTTAAGGTTAAACCTGGCCATCAATCGCTGTTCGAGCTGGGCACTGTGTACGGGATGGAATTTGACCGTGATTTCCACAATACCTTCTTCACGTGCTTTACGTAAAAGACGGCTTACTTTGGGGCGGCTGATTTTATATTTGCGGGCAATTTCTTCCTGAGTCGCGCTTTGTTGATAGTACAAAATGGCGATTTCAGTTAATAAGTCGGTGTCTTCGTGATAGTGATCAGGGGGCGTTGATATGCTCATGCTCGATGGTCTCGCGACTGAACGGTACCTTAGGTTGCGTTTAAAGGCACGATGAATGCAATGCTTACCAGTATACGCCTGTTATACAAAACGAACAAATGTTCTATCGTGATACCAATGTTCATAAGCTGTCACGGTGCTCGGTTATCGATTGGTCGAGAATATCGTTGAAATCGTCGAAGCAAACGAGAAATGCGTGGTGTGGCTCTGTTTGAAAAAGTAAGCCATTCGCTATTCTAAGTTTATTAGTGCTCGTTCAAACAAAACTACTAGCGGCTGTGTAGAAGAGACTCGCGGCTACGTAGAAAAATAGCATGATGACGAGCTTGTCTATATCTATATCCCTGATTTAGCCAATCGTGTGGTTGAACTGGCTCGAGAGTACCATATACCCACGAATTTAATTTCACTCGAACTGACCGAATCGATCATGGTGGAAGATTACAATTGGCTCAAGCAGTTGATTGCAGATCTATCGGCAAACGGTATTGAAGTCTCTATCGATGATTACGGGACAGGGTATTCGTCTTTGTACTTTCTATCTCAATTGCCTTTTACTGAGCTTAAGATTGACCGCAGCTTTGTGCGAGATCTTCCCAAAAGTAGCCGCCACCAAAGTATTGTTCGTGCAACCACCGATATGGCGCGATCGTTAGGGGTGATGGTGGTTGCCGAAGGGGTTGAGAGTGAAGAGGCTGAGAGCTTGCTTCGGCGTTATGGTGTGGACGTTTCGCAGGGCTACTACTATTCACGCCCCTTACCGTTTAGCCAATACCAAGCGTACGTGGAACGTATGGACAGTGCGCAGCCGAGTACAGTGATACGCGAACGAAATCGGCGCTCTTCATCTGGATAGGTGGATCTCAAAAAGTGTAAACCGTTCGCGAGGCTGTCGTTTACTAGCGCTGTCATTTGCAAGCGCTGTTGTTCGTAAGAGCTGTCGTTCGCAAAGCTATCGTTTGTAAGAGCTATCGTTTGTAAGCGCTATTGTTTGTAAGAACTATCGTTTGTATGAGCTATCGTTCGCAAGAGCGACGGATATTATGAGGATCAGCGTTGTGGCGTCATCGCGAGTGCATCGCGTAAATGTCCTTTAGCTTGCTCAATATGCTTTCTTGCTAAATGCGGATCCTGCCCGGTTAACACCATAAAAATGGCTACCTTAACCTCACCGTCGGCATAGGACAGAGCCTGAACCGCGGTCGCTTCATCACAACCTGTCGCTTCCATCACGATCAGGGATGAGCGTGTCACCAGTTTTTGATTGGTGGCTTTTACATCGACCATTAAGTTTTGATAACACTTACCGATTTTGACCATAGCGGCAGTGGTTAATAGGTTCAGTACTAACTTTTGCGCGGTGCCAGACTTCATACGGGTTGAGCCGGTGAGCGCTTCTGGGCCGACCTCGGGCGTTATCGCGATATCAGCATGCGCATTGATCGTGGCGTTGGGGTTACATGATAAGGCGATGGTGACAGCACCTTGTTGCTTAGCAAATTCAAGCGCGCCAACCACATACGGCGTTCGGCCACTGGCGGCAATACCGACGACAACATCTTTCGAACTGAGGTGTTGGGCGTCTAGATCCGCGACACCTGCCTTTGGATCATCTTCCGCTCCCTCTTGGGCGATAAACATCGCTTTTTCGCCTCCGGCAATAAGGCCAATTACCTGTTCATGTCCGACCCCGAAAGTAGGCGGGCACTCAACGGCATCTAATACACCCAGGCGTCCACTGGTGCCCGCGCCAATATAGATAAGCCGGCCTCCCGCGTTAAACCCGGCTACGATGTGGTCGACAGCGTCAGCGATAGCGGGAAGTTGTGATTGGACTGCAAGTGCGACGCCTTGGTCTTCGGCATTAATCATGGTCACCAAGCCAAGTGTATCTTGCTGATCGAGTCCGTAAGTGTTGGGATTACGCGTTTCGGATAATAAATGCTTGAGTTGCTCGACGCTGGGGGCTGTCATTGATGTTCCTTAATAGGGTAGATAGATGGCACCTAAGCAACACGCTTGGCTGGCGCCGGTCACGGCAGGGACGTTGCCAGGCTGGTGGTTGAGTGTTTGTTTAGCAAGCCATGCAAAGGCAATGGCTTCCATATCGTCACAACGGATCCCGACTTCATCGGTTTGAGCGATTGCCCAGTTGGGCATGGCTTGTTGCAGCGCGAGCATTAACGTTTGATTATGTGCTCCCCCACCACAAACAAAGATGCGTCCGCGCTTTAGCGGTCGTATGGCCATGGCGATACTCTCAACGGTGAGTGCCAAAAGTGTTGCTTGTACCTGATCGGGGGAGAGCGAAAACGCGAGCAACTGACGGTCGAGCCAGTCGAGGTTAAAATATTCTCGACCTGTGCTTTTGGGCGCAGGGCGAGAAAAGTAAGCATCCGACAGTAGCCGGTGGAGCAGGGGCTGATAAGGCGCACAGCTTGCCGCCCATTCACCATCTCGATCATAGGCTTGATGGCGATGTCGTTGTGTCCACGCATCCATTAGCATGTTACCGGGTCCGGTGTCGTAGCCATATAACGGGCGATCAGGCATATCATTGAGACATTGGCGATGCCGCCGATATTGACCACCGCAGTCGGTTGTTCGCTATCGGAAAAGTAATCGTTATGAAATGCGGGCACCAGTGGTGCACCTTGGCCACCATACGCCATATCTTTGCGACGAAAATCGGCAACAGTGGTAATACCGGTTCGAGCGGCAATCACATTGGCGTCGCCAAGTTGCATGGTAAACGGGTAATCCCCACTTGGCTGGTGATACACCGTTTGTCCATGACAGCCTATCGCGGCGACATGCTTAGGCAATAAGGCGGCGTGTTCGAGCAAGGAATTAATCGCCGCGGCATAACATTCGCCTAAGCGACGATCGAGCTCACCGAGCGTTGTCACTGACACAGGCTGACCTCGGCTTAACGTAATCACCGTGGCTTTAATGTCTTGCGGTATCGGATCACTGTATCGCGCAATTGACTCGACCTGACCGGCTTGGGTAAACCTGACAGCGACGGCATCGATATTATCTAAACTGGTTCCTGACATGACACCAATATAGATATCGGCTCCAGAGTATGACATGTGGCTGTTCCTTGCATAATGACGACGGTACGATAGCAGTAATGCGCAATGGGTATACACAAACAGCGAGTATAAACAGATTGCGATATCTCGCAAAGTGCTTGATTATTCGTCTGTGATAAACGCAGGATGAAGGAGACATAATGGGACCCGTTTGGCTCGATGTGCACGCAGAGCAAATCGATAATGAAGAGAAAGAAATTCTCGCGCATCCGAGCGTCGGTGGCGTGATTTTGTTTGCCCGCAACTATTACGATTCCGCGCAGCTTCGCGCACTGACACAGTCTATTCGTGCGGCGGCAGGCCGAGATATCTTGATTGGTGTGGATCAAGAAGGTGGACGCGTTCAACGCTTTCGAGAAGCGTTTACGCCGATCCCGGCCGCACAGTCTTATCATGCACTTGGTGCAGCCACAGAGATGGCTGAGCAAGCCGGATGGTTGATGGCCGCCGAGTTAATTGCGCATGGGATTGATTTGAGCTTTGCACCTGTGCTTGATCGCGGCTTTGCGTGTGCCGCCATTAAAGATCGCGCGTTCGGTGAAGAACAACAGGTGGTGACGCAATACGCCAGCGCCTTTTCAATGGGTATGCGCCGTGCCGGCATGGCAACGACCGGGAAGCATTTTCCGGGGCATGGTGCTGTGTTAGAAGACTCTCATTTAGTTACCCCTGAAGATCCGCGTGATATTCTGCAGTCGTCTGATTTCGCTATTTTTAAAGCGTTTATTGAACAAGGCTTATTGGATGCGGTTATGCCTGCGCATGTGGTCTATCCGCAGCATGATACACAGCCTGCCAGTGGCTCACGCTATTGGCTAACTCATATTTTGCGTCAGCAACTCGGATTTAAAGGGATTATCTTCTCGGATGACTTAAGCATGGGTGGGGCGCATGTGTTTGGTGATGCCCCTTCTCGTGCTAAGGCAGCACTGGATGCAGGGTGTGATATGACGCTGATCTGCAATGATCGCGCAAGTGCGGTGTCGGTTTTAGATGCATTACCGATTCAATCCGTGCCAATGGCAGATGCACTCCGCGTACGGACGCCGATTGATTGGCAGACACTTAAGCAAAATCCATTGTGGCAAACGACACATGCCGTATTAACGGCGTTCGATACCCATTGGCGAACGATGCAAGCCTAACACCGTCTCGGTGATAAGTGGCAACAAAAAGGCAACGCCGACGCATTGCCTTTTTTAATTTTGACGACAAACGTATCAACGCAGTTAGCGGTCATCACCGAAGTAGCTGTCCTCTTGCTGAGGTCGGTGCGCGCGTTTGCTTTGACGTTTTTTGCTTTTTTGCCGTGTGACATATCGTCATCAAAATCGTCGTGGTGGCGAGATTTAAACTTCTCTTTTTGTTGAGAGCCGTGTTTTAACCATTGATCCCACTGTGCCATGGTGGTGCTTTCCTAACGCTTGTTGATTTTTAAGGCTACGTGTAGCCGGATGATTAGGCAGTATGTTGTTGCCTAACAATTTTAAGATAGCCGAAAAATGCCCCACCGACTAGTGAAATTCGCCGCAAACGACCGTTTTTTTAACCGGCGTAAAGCTGACCGTTTGATTCTATTAACTGACTGATTAAATTGCTTTTATCGTTGTTCGTCAGCCAGATAAGGTGAAGAGGATGGGTAAGCGCTTGTACTTTATCAACTAAATGAAGTCGTTTGCTGTCTAGGTACTGTTGAATCGCCAAGGAAGGCAGAAATGCGATGCCGCCATGTGTGAGCAAATAGTTTAACGCTAGGTGGCACGACTGGGTGTGTAACACCGGTGGGCGCTGTAACTGCGCTATTTGGCTTTGTGCACTCGCAAATTGTGTGCCCCAGTCAAGATAGATAAGCGGTAGTTCATCACTCTTATCCAGATGAAGATGAGCGACGTGGCTGACCAACTGTAATTGATAATTGCCAAGGTGATGAGACTGCAGCCCTTCAAGTTTTGGTAATTCTGACGTTAGGCCCGCGTCGATGCGCTTCTCAATTAAATGGCGAGCGAGTAATTGCCTTGGCGTTGACTCAGCACGGAGTAGCCAGTCGGTATGGTCTGCACCTATCTGATTTATCCATGCGCTTACGCCATCAAGCTCCCATAACATCGGTGACGCCCCAAATGTTAATTGGCACTGGCGGCTTGTATGGCACTGACATCGTGTTGCGCGCGTTGCCAAGTTTGCAGCATGGTTTCTGCATAGGGAAATAAACGCTCACCTGCTTCTGTCAGGCGAACATTATTGCGCTGACGAATAAACAGTGCGGTGCCTAACTGGGTTTCGAGTTGGCGAATACGAAAGCTGACTGCGGATTGGGTCAGATAAAGATTATCCGCCGCATGACCGAAATGGCGGGTCTTGCTGACTTCAATAAATGTACGCAGCAGTTGAATATCCAATACTTATACCCTCGTGACTGGATTTTTAGTATCGAGATAAATAACGCGAAACAGCGATATCGTCAAGGGAGACGACGCGGGCGTTAGGTTGAACTATCGATAACAATCGGGCGGTGAGACGTTAAAGCATGAGGTCCGCGAGTGTGAGCGGGCGATCGGTTAATCCAAGACGCTGAGCAGGCGTGACGTGGGCGTGATCTTGCCAACACAAATTGTGCCAGGCACGGTAAATATCAAGTAACGGCAGTAACCCTCCAGGGCGTAAACGGCGTCGTGGCTCATTAACCAACAGTGCAAATTGCTGATGGAAGTGTTGTTGATATTTCTTCATCGCATCACAGCTTGCATGGGTTAACCAATAGGCTTCTCTGCCCTTATTTTGCCCATGATCGCAAATGGCTTTGCTCCCTGCACCGCTGCGCGTAAACGCCCAGCGATCGCGCCACCAACTGAGTAACACAATATCAATTTTTTCTGGCTCTGAGCCGGGTTGCCAATAAGGATCTTGCTCGACGTAAACATGGCTTACCCGTTTGTCACGAATATCGGCTTCGAAAACGGATAAACAAGCCGAGCGCAATAAGGCTCCTGCGGAGAAAACACCACAATGTGTTGCCAATGATCAATAAAAGGCTTGAGGTTTAAATAATGGGCATAGGTGGTGTACTGAGGACGAATCAGCGTACCACGATTAGGGTAAATAAAGTGCAACGGCTGGGTGTAAGGGTCTTCCACATTTGAGCGTGAAAACACCTCTCGGTATTTTGCGTCAACGCGACCCAACAAGCCGTCAGGGCGTGGTGTTGGCTCCGAGCGCTGGCCTGCATTGGTGGTCGCCATAAAGCGGCAAGCGTCTTGATACGGATCATGATGCTCGGTGAGATGGTCATGATCATACGAATGATAGTTGACATCTTGAAGCAAAATATAGCCGCTATGCGCCTCTCCGGTCGCTAGCCATTGTACGCCATTTTCACTGTTAGGTTGCAGCGGTGCATGAACACTCGCGAGGTGGCCTGTTGAGGTATCAGATAAAAAGCGTGTGTCGTACGCGGCAAGTTTTTGTCGACAACGCGCAGCTATTTGATTCAGGTGATCATAAAAGGTCTTTGGGTTGAGAGAAAGCCGACGACAGATCTCTCGCACGGTATGGCCCGTGAAAAGGAAGGCCAGCAATTTTTGTTGCAGCTCGCTCTTTTTGTTAATCCCAGACCAACGGTCGACAAAGGTACTTTGACAGCCTTTACACCGATAACGTTGTCTATCGCCGCTGTAGCCAAAGGCATGGTAACAGTGGCGGTAGGTTAAGACTGGCTTACCTAAGTGCTCACAGGCGGGATTGGTACAGGCACATAGCCCATCTGCATGGAGTTGACGTTGGGCTATCAACTCGGCATGAACTTGCTGGTTGTTGAGTAGAGGAGGAAACGCCCCGCATTCTCGGCATACTAACGTTGGGCGGGCCGGATTAGAGCGCTGAACCAAATAATCTTGCTCATCCATTGACCCGAAGTTAGGACAGGTCAAGGTTTTACAAAAATTCAACTGCAATTGACCGGCAGCGGGTGGCAATTTACCGCTTGGCACGTTTCCTCCAACCCACATTTACAGGTTGATCGCGGTCTCGAGCGAGACAGTCATCATTTCATTAAACGACTTTTGACGCTCATCTGAGCTCAGTGCTTCACCACGAATAATGTGGTCAGACACGGTCAGGATGGTGAGAGCACGCGCGTTTAGCTCTGCAGCGACACCGTAGATACCCGCTGCTTCCATATCAACGGCAAGAATGCCAAGTTTGTCCATTTTGTTGAACAGATCGGCTTCTGGGCTGTAAAAGAGATCCGCAGAGAATATGTTACCAACGCGCACAGAGACGTTTTGTTTACGCGCTTCACCAACGGCAGTTCCATAAGATGGAAATCACAAATAGCGGCGAAGTCATGATCGGCAAAACGGGTGCGGTTTACTTTTGAGTCGGTGGAAGCGCCTTGTGCAACGATCACGTCCATCAGTTTGACATCATCTTTTACTGCGCCACAGCTGCCGACGCGAATGACGTTTTTAACACCGTAATCTTTGATCAGCTCATGGACGTAGATGGAGCACGATGGGATACCCATACCGTGACCCATTACCGATACTTTTTTGCCTTTGTAAGTGCCGGTGTAACCGAACATATTACGGACGTCAGTGACCAGTTCCGCGTTTTCTAGAAAGTTTTCGGCAATGTACTGCGCGCGCAGTGGATCACCTGGCATCAGGACTGTTTCAGCAAATGCGCCGTCTGCAGCGTTAATATGTGGGGTAGCCATAGTGTGCTCCAATTATCTAAAGTTAAGAGAAAAAGCGTTCGATCACGCTTGATAAGCCATGCCGCCAAGGTAGATACCAACGATGCCCATGATCCCAGAAATCACCGGGGGAGCAGGCAATGGTAACTTGATCGCGCTGAAGAAAAAGCCAACAATGGCGCCAGCGACGACCGCAAGTAAAATTTCGTTCATTATAACCCTCAAACAACTCGTTAGATGCAGTTCAGCTCAATCCGGTACCGAATTTGCGACAGTCTTAGCTGTCTTTAATTATCGTTTCAGTCATACCGCTCGAGATGAGTCTAGTGTATGTAACCAGCGCATATATCCGCGCGATCTTGATCACAACTATATCCATGTTAACCCGTAAACCGGCCAATGATTACTAAATATGTTGATAGTGTCGGTGCAATCGCTTGCGTTGTAACCAAATAGGTCCGATTCGATGGTTTATTCGCGGATAAAAACGGGAAATAGACACAACACTGGCTGATATCTGTCTTTATTTTGCGCAAGATCAAAACAGTTTTAGTAACTGACGCCTTATCGTGATGGTGTGTTGATCCGGCTTTATCAATAGAGTTATGAATATGAATAATTCTCACTTCTATTCGTGACTTGGCGTTTTAACTGCGTTAGCATGCTGCCATCAATTTTTGCGAGGAAAGGGCTATGCAAGCTTTTCGTTCATTTTTCCAATTCATTCTTTTAACCGTTTCTTTGGTATTAAGTGGTCACGCTGCTGCAAAAACCATCCACCATGCCATGGGCACCGTTGAGATTGACGGTGTGCCGCAACGTGTGGTTGTGCTTGGGCAAGGCAGCCTCGATGTGCTTGACCGCCTGGGGGTTGAACCTGTAGGCGTGGTGAAATCATTGATGCCAGATTACTTAGCAAAAACTTACCAAGATGATAAGTATGTAGCGGTAGGGACCGTTAAAGAGCCTGATTATGAGGCAATCTTTACGGCGAAACCGGATTTGATCATCGCAGAGGCGCGTATGGCGTCGCTGATGAGTGAATTAGAAGAAATTGCGCCAACCATTATGTTCCAAGCCGATTATGACCATTATTGGCAGAGTGTTCAGCAAAACTGGCGCATGCTGGGTAATGTCTTCGACAAACAAGAAAAAGTGGAAGCCATTATCGACCAGGTAAATACCAAAATTGCACAAACACATGAAAAAGCGGTGGCAGATAACTTCAACGCGCTTATGGTGATGAGCAACGGCAGTAAAGTGGCGATGTTTGGTGAGAAAAGCCGCTTTGGTCTGGTTTTTGACGAGCTGGGACTAAAACCTGCGAAAAGTGATGACGTAGAAGTGGCTGGCTCTCACGGCAACCTGATTTCTTTTGAATACATTGCCGATGCCAATCCAGATGTGTTGCTGGTGCTTGATCGTGAGCAAGCGATTGGTGAGGGACAGGGAAAAGCTAAAGCGCGTTTCGATAACCCGTTGGTAAATAAGACACCGGCGCACCAAAATCAACGTATCAGCTACTTAGATCCAACTGCTTGGTATATCACCATGGCTGGGATGACGGCGATGGATAAAATGATCGACGATGTCAATCGCGTACTTTAATCGTTTTTGATGACGCATCGCTTTCTGTATAGATTGCTTTTTTACAGATAAAAGTTGACCCGGGCTTCTCCCGGGTCTTTGTGGTTTCAGACCCAACGGTAGTCGTGTTGTGAAGTATCTTTCTATTCCTATCCTTATGGTGCTGGCGCTATTGTCGATATCTATCGGTGTCGCCCACGTTTCTTTGGATAGTTTGTGGGCCGGTGATTCAGAAGCCTGGACCATTTTTACCACCAGTCGTATTCCGCGCCTGCTGGCTATTTGTCTTGCCGGGGCTGGGCTGAGTGTGGCCGGCCTGATTATGCAGCAGATTTGTCAAAACCGCTTCGCCTCCCCAGATACCACGGGCACCATTGATTGCGCGCTGCTTGGCTATGTGGTTACGCTCGTGGTTTTTAGTGGTGCAAACCAATGGCTTGACCTGACCGTGATTGTCGGTACGGCGATGGCAGGTACTTGGCTATTTGTCCGTTTCTTACAGCGCCTCAAATTTAAAAATACCGTGCTTGTTCCTTTGATCGGGATTATGTACGGCAACGTGGTCTCGTCTCTTACTCAGTTCCTGGCTTACAAATACGATTTGATTCAAACCTTACAAGCGTGGACGGTGGCCAATTTTTCATCGGTGTTGGCGGGGAACTATGAAATCTTGTTTGTTGCCATGCCTGTATGTGCCGTGGCCTATGCCTATGCGAGCCAATTTAGCGCCGCCAGTATTGGAGAAAGCTTCGCCAAGAATATTGGTTTGGATTACCAAAAAGTGGTGCTGTTTGGTGTTATGGTGGTTGCCTTGTTGTCGTCGGCCGTGGTGATGATCGTCGGTGTGATCCCTTTTCTTGGCCTGATTGTGCCGAATGTCGTCTCATTGTTCATGGGCGATAACATTAAGCGTAATTTGCCTTGGACCGCCTTTTGGGGGGTGGTACTGGTCTTAAGTTGCGATATTTTAGGCCGCGTAATTATCTTCCCTTATGAAGTCCCTATTGCCATGATCATTTCGATTTTGGGTGGTGTGGTCTTTATCTACTTAGTGATGAGGGATAAAGCCAATGCGTGATGGACTCAAACTTTCTCTTGTTGCGGTGGGCGTTTTACTGGTCGCCGGTTATTTCTTAGGGCATGGCCTTACCGCGGATAATTATGCTTACTTTCTTTCTAGCGTACGCCGAAGGTGCTTTCGATTGCGCTGGCAGCGATCGCAATATCGGCCTCTTCATTAGTGTTTCAAACCATCACCAATAATCGAATATTGACGCCCTCAATTCTTGGTTTTGATAGTTTGTACGTCTTATTGCAAACCCTGTTACTGGTGATCTTCGGTTCAACCAGTCTGTTTTTGGTGAATGCCTATTTAAACTTTGCGGTGAGTGTGGCATTGATGACGGTGACGGCAAGCGTGCTATTTACGCTTTATTTTCGTCGGCATCGCGCTAACGTCTATACCTTGCTGTTAATTGGTATCGTACTCGGGAGTGTGTTTGGCAGTGTTAGCCAGTTTTTTACCTTATTAGTTGACCCCAGTGAATTTGCGGTACTTCAAGATGCCATGTTTGCCAGTTTCAACAATGCGAATCGCGATCTGGTGTATATCAGTGTGCCGGTGTTAGGGCTGTGTTTGTTGGCGCTTTACCGCTATGCCAATCAGCTGGATGTTTGCTTACTTGGTGAAGATAATGCCACCAGTTTAGGCGTCGATATGCGCGGACTCACACTGAAGGTGATGGTGATCATCGCCATCATGATTGCGGTATCGACGGCTTTGGTCGGGCCTGTATTGTTCTTTGGTTTGATTGTGGTCAGCCTTGCTCGGCAAATGTTTGTGAGCTATCAGCATCGTTTTTTGATTCTTGCGACCAGTGTATTGGCAGTTTTTTTGTTGTTAACCGGTCAGTATGTTGTTGAGCAGTGGTTCGGGTTTGAAACCACTGTCAGTGTGATTATTAACTTTGTTGGTGGAAGCTATTTCTTGTACCTGCTAACGAAAAACAAGTTTTAACCATTATGATTGAATTAATTGGATTGTCGAAAGCCTACGGGCAAACCCAGGTGGTAAATCAGGCCAGTGCGTTGTTCCCACCGGGTAACGTGACCGCGATAATTGGTCCAAATGGTGCGGGGAAAAGTACGCTGCTCTCTATGGCGAGTCGACTCACTGACAGTGATGCAGGTGAAGTCTTGATTGGCGATAAACCGCTCAGTGAATGGAGCAATGAGGCATTAGCAAAAAGGCTGGCGGTGTTGCGGCAGGCGAATAATGTCAATATGCGCTTTCGTGTTCGTGAGCTCGTGGCATTTGGTCGTTTTCCCCACTCTAAAGGGCGACTGACTGCAGATGATGATACGGTGATTGATGAAGCGTTAGCTCAATTAGGGTTAACGGAGTTACAAGACCGCTTTATTGATCAATTAAGTGGGGGCCAACGGCAGATGGCATTCATCGCGATGGTGGTGGCACAAAACACCGATTATATCTTTCTCGATGAACCGCTTAATAATCTCGATATTCGTCACTCGGTGGCGATCATGAAGACGGTCAGAGACCTGGCACATCGATATAACAAGGCCGTGGTGGTCGTGATGCACGATATTAACTTTAGCGCTTGTTATGCGGACAATATGGTCGCGATGAAAGACGGCGAAGTGGTATCGAGCGGTCCCGTTGATGAGGTGGTGACCAAGCCAGTGATGGAGCGTATTTACGAGATTGAGTTTGAGGTTGAACAAATCAATGGTCAGCGTATTTGCCTCTATTATGGCGCGGCAACACCGCCGCGTAGCTTGGCACAGTAAACTGTATCCAGCCGCAAGAGCGGCTGGATACATCCGTCACTAGTGTGATTTAGCGGTACTCGAGGTCTTGTTGCTGGTGGTCGGCGCTCGCGTCAGCCACCAGCTTGCCAATGAGCCGAGTGTCACCATCGCCACGCCTTGCCAGAAGGAGAGCGTCAGCTCGGTCGACAAGAGAATCGCTGATAAAAACGTTGATAGGATCGGGATAAAATAAGACAAGGTTGCTAAGAACACCAAATTGCCCTTAAGAATACCAAGGTTCCACAGCCCGTAACCTCCTCCCATTGCCGCACCGGCCACGAGCACATAAACTGCCTCCGACCAAGAACCGGAAAGCGCAGGCGCATCAGAGAGTGCAAAACCGACCCAGAGTGTGATGGCCGTTGCTATAAAGAACCACGTGATGCCGTTTTTTCCCTGCGCACTCATGCGGGTCAGATTACAATATATGGCCCAAATGACGGCGCCACTGAAAGCCAGGATATAGCTCAATGGGTTTGAGTGAATATTGGCGACTAAATGATGCCAAGAAACCCCCTGTTTGCCGCCTACTGTCCAGATAACGCCTAAAAATGCGATCATTAAGGCAGGATAAAGCCAAAGGCTGACTTTTTGGCGAGTAATAAGCACGGAAAAGAAGACGGTTAAGCACGGCCACAAATAGTTAATGACGCCCATTTCGATCGCTTGTGTGCGCGTATTAGCCATGCTAGGGATAACGACAAGCATAATTCGTAGACCACGAATAACACGCCGCCGACAATTAAGTAGCGACGTGGAAAATCGCTGAGTTTGGGCGTACCGACAAAAACCACTAAGCAGAGCGCCGCGATAGTATAAATGGCGGCAGCGCCACCTACAGGGCCAAGTAATTCGGTCACGTGGCGGATCAATGCGACATTGCTGCTCCACAGTAGGATTGCACCACACCCTGCAAGCGTGTATTGATTCATAACAGGCAGTCCAAGCAAAAAGCTTAAATTGCCTATCTTTTCGGCGTCTCGCAACCCTATTCAGCATCTTTTTGTTTGTTCGATACTTTGTTGGCAAGCAAGGTATCAAGTGGCGTGGGATAGTCGATTAAAAACCCTTGCACATAATGAATGCCGATCTCTTGTACGCGCGCGAGTTTTTCTTCATCAGACACCCACTCCGCGACAGTTTTATACCCCATGGTGTCACAGATACTGACGATAGATTCGAGGATCACTCGGTCAATGTCGTTTTCGTTATCGGTGAGGTTGGCAACGAACTGGCCATCCACTTTCACGACATCAACGTTAAAGAGTTTCAAGTAATGGAAAGAACATAGGCCGGCGCCAAAATCATCTAGTGCGATGTGAGCCCCATAGGCGCGTAACTCATCGATAAATGAAACGGCGGTATTTAAGTGGCTAATTAAGGCTGACTCTGTGATCTCGAAGCACAAGCGCTCAGCGGGAAAGACGGATGAGGCTAACAGGGCTTTCAAATGTGTTTGGAACTTGGGATCGCTGATTGAGTGCGCGGAGAGGTTGAGATTAAATTTAAGGCCAGAGTCGGCCAATTCTTGGGCGCGAGTATTGAGCACATAGTTGGCCACCCACGCATCAATGTCACGAATGTAACCAAAGGTCTCTGCGGCGGGGATAAATTGCCCCGGATTCATGATATTGCCATCCGTGTCAATCATCCGCACTAATAGTTCATACCAGTGTTCAATGGTTGGTCCTTTCGCGGGAGCGACTTGTTGACCATACAGGGTAAATCGATCCTCAGCCAATGCGCGGGTAATTTTTCCGACCATTTGCATATCGTTGTGGCGGCCTTGGGCGAAGCCTGATATATCGTTATAGTCGACGATTTGTCCACGGCCCGCTGACTTCGCTTCATACATGGCAACGTCAGCGCGGCTCATTAAGTCGGACAGAGTTAAGGCGTCATCACCGATATTGACTAAGCCGACACTGGCACTGATGGCGAAAATCCGCTCTTCATAAGAAAAAGATAGATTCTCGAGGCGACTGATTAAATCGGCAATTGTCTGTTTGGCATCCCGCATATTGCAGTGTGTGAGGAGGACTGCAAATTCGTCGCCGCCGAGTCGTGCAACGGTGTCATCACTGCGAATGTTATCAGCCAATGCTTGAGACACTTGGCAGAGAACATCGTCGCCCGCATGGTGGCCGACAGAATCGTTGATGATTTTGAACAGGTCGAGATCGACAAAGGCAAGTACCGACGGGGTATCGTCATGGTGTTGTGTAAGGTGCCTTTCCATGATGGTTTCAAAGGCCCGGCGGTTCGGTAAATGTGTCAGTGGATCGTGGTTAGCGTTGTAGTCGAGTTGCGCCATTAACGCATGTTCTTCAGACACATCACGTAAAATATACACATAGCCTTGATGACTGGTTAACGGCGATACTGCCACGGAGACATAGACGCGCTCCTCATTGGCTAACACAAGCTGGTAGGCATCTTTTATCTGTGTTTCAAAAAAGGTCGCGGTTTGATTGTTATGTAAACTCGAAAGCAACACGCGCTGTTGTTGACGATACAGTTGGAAAATGTCGTCGATGGTTTGTCCAAGGGGTCGAGCCTCACCATTGAGAGTCAGTCGCTGCGCCGTATGGTTGAGATAGGCCAAATGACCCTGGTCGTCGGTGGTGATTACGGCATCGTTGATGGAATTCATCACTACGTTTAATTGTTCGCGCTCTTGGGCAAGGGTTTGGTTGAGTTCATTGATTTCAGTATTGTCCCAGTTGGCGCCAATCAATCGTATGGTATTGCCGCTATCATCGATTTGTACACTGGCAAGGGCACGCAGGTAACGCGTTCGACCGTGAGTATCGAGAATCCGGAATTGGGTATCGATACATTGTTGATATTTGAGGGCTTTGCCGAGTATACGCTTGACCCTATCGGCATCATCTGGATGGAGGCGATGTTGCCAAGTGGCCAATGTTTCTTTACCGTCAGAGACGGGTATATCGTAGAGCGCATACATCTGCGCATCCCATTCGAGCGTGTCGTCTGCGACGTTGTACTCCCAAATACCAATGTTAGCCGCTTTGGTCGCGGCTTCAAGGCGGCGGCGTAAGGTATCGGTTTGTTGGTTGGCTAGGTGCTGTTCGGTGACATCGATTACCGTACTTAGCACGGTTTCTGTCTCTTCACCGGTTTGTCGCGCCGACGCTTGCCGTAGATATCGGTAATCTCCCTGATCATTTTGAAAGCGAAATACTTCGATCATACGATCAGTACGCCCTTCAACCAGCAGGCGCATGGCTTGCTCCCAGCCGTGTAAATCGTCTGGATGGATTCGGGCGGTCCAGGGTTGGTAGGTTTGGATGCTTTTTGCACTGATCCCCAATAGTGGCGCTGACCAACCTGAAAACAGAATAACGCCAGTATGAACGTTCAATTCAAATACGGCGAGTTTGTTGATATCTAAAGCAAAACGCCAACGTTCTAGCCAGCGTTTTTGCTCTCTCTGTGCCGCTTTCAGTGCATTAATGTCTTCGACTTGACTGATGAGATGCGTCACATGGCCGGCATGTTTATCACGGACCGCAGTGACAGAGAGCCTTCCCCATACTTGCTCCCCATCCGCGCGCAGGAAGCGCTTCTCCAGCCGTTTATTATCGGTATGACCCATGACCAGTTCATTACAATAGTCTTTTAATGCCGCTTGATCTTGCTCGCGGGTAAAAATAGAAACATGGGAGCCAAGCAATACACGCGGTTCACAGGCAAAAAACTGCGCAAGGCTCGCGTTAGCGTCTTGAACGATGCCGCGAGGGTCGAGTATGGCCATACCAATAAGGGAGTTATGCATCGCTTGGGTTAATAACGCATGTTGCTCCAGATGATGCTTTTGATGACGTCGATAGCTATATGCGAATTGTGTCATTACCACCCCGACCATCATGGCGGCGCCAGCCATCGCCATGCGAGACAGTGAGGCTTTTTGATCCGCTTCTACTTGAAATGTCAGTGCACCGAGGGCGGATAAAATGTCAAAGCTTAGTAATGTTAACGCGATACAGCCTAAACCAATCAGACGACTTTGCAGTGTTGCCGCCAACAAAAACAGCGCTGTGAGCGCCAAAAACGGGTGAGGTGAAAGATATAACAACAGGCTGATTGTACTGATCGCGGCCAAGCACAGGGCTATCAAGGCGATCCAAAACGTGCTCGATTTCGCAAGTCGATCATTAGGTCGTTCGCTGAGGTTCTCTTTGACGACTAACAAGAGAGGAAATAGGGCGACAAAACCGACAAATTCGCTAATAAACCACCGAAGTACTAAGTAATCGAACGGTTGATGGGTTCCTATTGACTGAACACTGGCACCGAGTGTCGCACCAAATAGAGGGCTGATGATAAGTGTGGGCGCTAAACCTCGAATAAAGGGCCACATACTCTCGAACGGGTTACCGTAACGTTTGTACGTTAATCGGTAAATGGTGC
This sequence comes from Salinivibrio costicola subsp. costicola ATCC 33508 = LMG 11651, assembly GCA_000565345.1. Classification (GTDB taxonomy): domain Bacteria; phylum Pseudomonadota; class Gammaproteobacteria; order Enterobacterales; family Vibrionaceae; genus Salinivibrio; species Salinivibrio costicola. The sequence continues at coordinate 47,103 of AQOF01000024.1, forward strand.
AACCTAATCCGGCGGTTGCAGTGTTGACAGCCGCCATGCTGGCACTGAGTGAAGCGGGAATCCCCATCATGGTATCGGCATAAAAGACGCCGGTGAAAAAGCCTGCGGCTGCGACAAGCCTCACGTAGCCTGAAAAGCAGCTAAACCCGAATGCGCCGGCAGCCGATACGTACCAAATCACGGCGAATTGTTCGCTTTCTGGCAGCACCGCTAATGAGAACCATACCAGCGAAAAGCTCATCGTGACTAAAATAAAAAAGGCCTGAATCGATTGGCGAATTCGTCGATGGGGGATCATGGTTCTCTCATTAATAACAATAATCTAGGGAGAGCTTAGCGCATTTTGCGTGGGATTTAATCACGTTTGTGGTAATTATCATACAAAGACACTCTCGATGTTTATGAGTCGCATTTATTTTTGTATCGCAACTGCGTCGCAACAGTTAATCCCCAAGATGTTAGACATACGGCTTTAGTCTAAATTTGATCGTGTTCACCGCGATGACCCAAAAAATATGGCATCTGTAATGGACCAAGGCTGAAAGTCTCTCGGTATTAGCAGGTGTCTGTAACCGTTAGGTTTTTAGCGTACTGAGTGTGCTAATCCGTTCCAAAGATAAGGATTATAGGTGGAAAATGACAAGGATCGTAGTGGATAACAAAATGGGATTTTGGGTCGCATTTGGCGTCGTTTGTGCGCTGTCTATATTTGGAGGATGGGTTGTAGTATCGGCGCAATTTACATGGGTTGTGTTGATATTGGCCTGTCAAGCTGTGGGCATAGGTCTTGCCGTAAAGCTCTATCTGTTCCCGCGACACGAGCAAGAATCTGCAGTTGAAAACGCTACACTAGACATTCCTACTGAAACCGTTGGACGATTAGCAACGCGTGCCACAATGAACGCGATGACGGCCGCAGAAGTCTCGCATCGCTCTGACATTTTAACGGCTCGTTTGACAGAGCAGTTTTCTGCGGTGGTAGAGATTACCGATAAAGCGCAACATATTGAGCAAACTCTTTCGCGTGCTTGCCAAGTCGAGACTGAATCGGTTGAGCAAGTGACTCGTATGCGGGATCTTAGTCAGCAGGGTGTAAATGAACTGACCGCATCCATTGCTGAGATGCGAGATATTAACCAAAAAACCGCCGAAACGGTTGCGCGAATTGAAGCTCTGGACGCCAACGTCAATAAAGTCAGTGCCGTCGCACAAGTTATTGATGATATCGCCGAACAAACAAACTTGCTGGCATTAAATGCCGCAATAGAAGCCGCTCGAGCTGGTGAGCAGGGGCGTGGTTTTGCGGTGGTGGCTGATGAAGTACGACAGCTTGCGCAGCGGACTTCACAGAGCACAAGTGAAGTCGCGACAATCATAAAACACATTATGGCAGAGTCGAGTAATGTGATGGCACATATTCAAGCCTTGTCATCCGATGTCGAGTCAGGCACTGAAAATGTTGAGCGTGTCGGGCACATTTTAACCGAGCTTTCTTCGGGAGCCGATCAGGTTGAAGAAGCGGTAAAAGAGATAGCCCATGGGTCATCACAGAATAGCGCCAGTTTAGAGCAAATTGCATCCGCGCTGGTACAGGTCCGATCTGGACTTGAAATCAGTGATGAGCAAGTCACGGTCTTGAGTAAAGAAGCCGAGGGATTAATGGATACCGCAGAAAAAACCAATGCGGTTTTTGCTGAGCTCTCCGATGCTAGCCCTCATCAGCGTTTTTTCAAAGCGGCGAGTGTATGTCGAGATCGGATTGAAGCGGCTTTTGAACAGGCCCTTGCGAAGGGCGAGATTAGTCCTTCCGATTTGTTTGACCGCCACTATCAACCCATTGCCAATACGCATCCACAAAAATACACCACCCGTTTCGATACGTTTTGTGATCGATTATTACCGCCGATTCAAGAGCCTATTTTGGACATCGATGACAATATTGTTTACGTGATAGCCAATGACACGAACGGTTATGTTCCCACGCATAATCAACGTTTTTGTCAGCCATTAACCGGTGATTATGCGCAAGATATCACCGGTAACCGGACTAAACGCTTATTTGATGACCGTACAGGTAGGCGTTGTGGGCAACATACTGATACCATGCTGCTGCAAACCTATAAGCGCGATACCGGTGAAGTCATGCATGACCTTTCTGTCCCGCTCTTTGTTGCAGGTAAACATTGGGGCGCAGTGAGAATGGGATACTACCCACCGGTATCAGCAGAATGAGCGAAAAGGAGTAGCAATGAATCCAGTTGCGATTGTAACCGGGGCAAGTGGCGGCATTGGCCGCGAGACGGCGAAGTTATTGGCACAGCGTGGTTATGCCATTTGCATCAACTATTTGAGCAACAGTGAATCTGCTTTTGCGCTTGTTGATGAACTTCAAGCGATTGGAGTAAACGCGATCGCCGTTCAGGCCGATGTGTCGAGTGAAGAAGGTGTCAAGCGGTTGTTCAGTGAAGCGGATAACCGCTTAGGGAATATCACCGCATTGGTGAATAATGCCGGTATCATGTTGCCGCAATCGTCTGTCAGCGGTATGGATGCGGAGCGGATCAACGCGATGTTTCAAGCCAATGTTACCAGTGCCTTTTTGTGCTGCCGAGAGGCGGTGCATCGCATGGCGCAATCTCGTGGTGGTAACGGCGGCGCTATCGTTAATGTTTCCTCCGCAGCGGTTAAAACCGGATCACCCAATGAATACGTTGATTATGCCGCGACCAAAGCCGCATTAGACACACTGACTATGGGGCTAGCGAAAGAAGTGGGCCGTGAAGGGATTCGTGTCAACGCAGTGCGCCCAGGTCCAATTGATACCAATATGCATGCGGCAGGAGGAGAGCCTGATCGTGTCGCGCGTGTGGCTGATAATATCCCGCTTGGTCGTGGGGGGTCGACGCTGGAAGTAGCAGAAATGATTGCTTGGCTGCTGTCAGATAATGCATCTTATTCGACGGGTAGTTTATTTGATGTTGCTGGTGGCATGTAGTCTGCCGTATTTCGATGATACCACCGCGCGTTATGTCGCGCGGTGGTAATCTATATCGTAACGACCGTTGTTTGGCACCCTGCTATGAGCGGTTAAAAGCCGATACTGGTACCGACACTCACGGAGCTCGTTTCGGCATCGCCGCGATCGGCATAGGTGAGCTCAAAGTTCATTTTAGGTCCGACGGTCGGTTGTAACTCAAAGCCAACCGTTCCGCTGGCGCCCCAACCGATGTCTTTATCCGTCCCAAATTCGGTTTGATAGTAGTTTCCCCCACCACGCAGGTAGACACTGCCGATCGTCATAGGGAAGTTAACTTGTACGCCAACGGGAATATAGGTGGACGTCAACGTTGTTTCTGTACCATTGGCGTTATCAAAGTCGGCACTGGTTTCACCATACCCTGAATACAGGCTGGTATAATCGGTCAGCCGCCACGTGCCATTCACTTCCCAGGTGTGACCTGTCTCTGTTTGAGATCCGTATTTAACATCGGTAACACTGGCGCTAGCGCCGATACTGAGTGGCGATGTTTGGGCCTGTGCTGCTGTGGCGAGTAACATGCCCGCACAAAGCGTAGCAAGCGATAAGCGTTTGGTCATAATAACAATCCTTTTGGCCGAGATTCGCCTGACGTGTTTTCTCATTATAAAACGGTAACGGCGAGCAGACACCAAGCTTGAGTAATATTTGCGCTGTAGCGCTAGGTCATATTAAAGAATCTGCGCAATTGATTTTAACTCCCCGCCAGCAGTGCTATTGTATTGCCCCTTGTGTACCAGCATGACGCCATGCGTGTTTGTTTCTCAAAGGGCTTTAAACATGAAATTTGCAGTTCTCGATCAAGCGATTTACGACCACCTTTACCGTGATATTGAAGCCTTTCGAATCACGTTTGACTTGCCTTGTAACGATCCAACCTCATTAGACGACAAAGCAGATGATCTTCATACGGCATTGGCGGTTGAGGAGATGACCGAACTGGCTGAGGCTGACTCACTGGTTGAACAAGTTGATGCTATCGTCGACAGTGTTTATGTCCTCATGGGACGCGCCGTACAGATGGGGTCGCGCGGGTATCGTGATCAACTTGAAGTCAGTTATATGGTTGATATTTTATTGCAAATTGCTAATCGACTCGGGATCGATTTCATAACCTGTTGGGACGAAGTGCATAGCAGTAATATGAGTAAAGTTTGCCGCGATGCGCAGGCGTTCGCGGACACCCAAGCCTACTATGAGAAAAAAGGCATTGAGGTTGTGGCAAGCCCCAAAGATGACGGGATTATTGCCAAATGCGCAACAGATGTGACGGTTGACGGTAAATTGATTCGTCAAGGCAAGGTCATGAAGTCCGTGTACTATCGCCCAGCAGATCTTGCAAAATGTGTAATGGCCGAATTGGCTTAAATTCACGCGATATACGCTAGCATAACGCCGCTTTTTCTATAAAAAGCGGCGTTTTTTCGTCATGGGCTCAGAGCTCATTTATCACACGCCTACTTAAATTGAGTAAAAGCTCTCCATTGAGCCTATTGTGCAGGCTTGTCATTAAAGTTTTGCAAAAGTGTCTTGTTTTCTTACAAAGATTGCTTCTCATTTCATCTATAATTTTGCCTTTAGTCCTGATTTGGGTCTAAGTTAAAAGCTTGTGAGTCCTCTAAAGTAGGCAGCACATTTTTTAGTGTAACTGCTCTATGTGTTGAACGCCTCACGTGGAGCGGCTCACGCTTTCGTTATAAATCTAGGGAGAACATCGTGGAACATCCTTTCTCACTTGAAGGTAAAGTCGGCATTGTGGCGGGCCTGGCGAATGAAAATAGCATTGCCTTTGGCTGCGCCCAAGCGTTACACCAAGCAGGCGCAGACGTACTGGTGACGTATGGGTCACCTAAGGCAGAGCGCTTTGTCACCCCCCTGAAGCCGTCAATGGGGGATCCTGAAATGATGTTGTGTGATGTGCAAGATGACCACCAATTGGATGCGCTATTTGCGCGTGCCAAAGAAAAATGGGGGCGGATTGATTTTGTTGTTCACTCGATCGCGTTTGCGCCGTTAGATGATTTACACGGTCGGGTGGTGGATTGCTCTCGAGAAGGCTTTTCGCTCGCGATGGATATTTCCTGCCACTCGTTCATTCGCATGGCTAAGCGGGCAGAGCCTCTTATGTCAGCTGGGGGCACACTATTTAACATGTCGTACTATGGCGCAGAAAAAGCCGTGGATAATTACAACTTGATGGGACCGGTTAAAGCCGCGCTCGAATCGACCACGCGCTATCTCGCCGCTGAACTTGGGCCGCAAGGTATCCGTGTTCATGCCATTTCTCCAGGCCCAATTCGTACGCGTGCCGCCTCTGGATTAAAAGAATTTGAAGCGTTGGCGGTAGACGGTGAAACGCGATCGCCGTTACGTCGACTGGCAACGGTACAGGATGTGGGGAATGCGGTTGTTTACCTTACCGCTGATGCAGGGTGTGTACTGACAGGGCTAACGCACTACGTCGACGCCGGTCATCATCTTCGTTTTTAAATCAGCGTATTTTTCGACGTTATAGACGATTAAGGAGCTTACTATGACAGGGACACATAACGAGGAGGTCATCGAGAATAAGACGTACGATGAAATTTCAATCGGTGATGAGGCGTTTTTAGAAAAACGTTTAACCATGGAGGACATTAAGCTTTTTGCGATAATGTCCGGTGATGTCAATCCTGCTCATGTGGATGATGACTTTGCCAAAAGCAGCCGTTTCCAAGAGATTATTGCCCATGGCATGTGGGGCGGCGCATTGATATCAACGGTGCTCGGTACCAAGTTACCCGGGCCTGGGACGGTTTATTTAGGCCAAACGTTAGCCTTTAAAGCACCGGTCATGCTTGGCGACGTACTTCGAGTAATCGTACGCGTCGACCAAATGGACGATAAACGCCATCATATTGTGTTTGCCTGTCGCTGCGAAAATCAACGCGGCGATACCGTCATCGAAGGCGAAGCACGCGTATTAGCCCCCACTAAAAAAGTAAGCCGTCAACGGACAGTCATGCCAGAAGTGCGCTTGTCTGAGCGCGGGCAGTTACACGCGATTCTTACCGCAGCGGATCATCCTGATCCCATGCATACGGCGGTTGTCCACCCCGTTGATGACAGTTCTATTCGTGGCGCGGTTGCGTCGGCAAAACAGCAACTAATCATTCCAACGCTGGTGGGGCCAAGAGATAAAATTCTCGCCGCTGCAGACACCGCCGAAGTGGATATTCAGGACTTCGAAATTGTCGATACTCCGCATAGTCACGCGGCTGCAGAGCGCGCCGTGCAAATGGCACGAGCGGGTCAAATTGAAGCATTAATGAAAGGCGCGTTGCATACTGACGAACTGTTGCACGAGGTTGTCAAACGTGAGGGAGGATTGCGTACTGAACGTTGTTTAAGCCATGTAATGGCATTCGATGTTCCGACCTATCCAAGATCGTTATTTATTACCGATGCTGCGATCAATATTTACCCAGGGCTCGCGCAAAAGCGCGATATTATTCAAAACGCGATTGAGCTGGCGCATGCGATCGGGAACGCCCATCCGCGAGTGGCCATATTGTCAGCCGTTGAAACGATTAATCCGAAGTTGAATGCGACGATTGATGCTGCCGCGCTGTGCAAAATGGCTGAACGTGGTCAGATCACGGGTGGGATCCTTGATGGCCCACTGGCCTTTGATAGTGCCGTTTCTGAGGACTCGCGTGCAACAAAAGGTATTGAGTCGCCAGTGGCAGGGCGTGCTGATATCTTGATGGCTCCCGACCTAGAAGCGGCCAATATGCTGATGAAACAACTCAGCTATCTTGCCGATGCCAAAGGCGCTGGTGTCGTGGTGGGCGCAAGAGTGCCCATTATGTTAACCAGTCGAGCCGATGACGCTTTAACGCGAATAGCGTCAAGCGCGCTAGCGTTATTACTGGCGGACTATCAACGAAAATCGCTCGATAAGTCGCGTGTCTAGTGGATGATGAAAAATATACTCGTAATCAATAGTGGTTCGTCGAGCCTAAAGTTTGCGTTGTTCGACGCTGGCGCAATGTCTAATTCTGACAACACGGATCAGCAAGTCTGTGTATTTCGGGGGCAGTTCTCTGGACTAGGGACAGAACGAACCGCGGTGATCATGCATGCCGGGAATCATGCCTATGCCACTGCTCCGGCTGAGGCCAACGATCATCAGGCGGCTATTATGTCGTTACTCGATTGGTTAGGGCAGCATAATGTGCTCAAACGCCTCATTGCGGTCGGACATCGTGTGGTTCATGGGGGGATGCACTATGATTGTGCCACCCGCCTGGATCCGGATAAAGTGACGCTACTGGGCGCATTGACGTCTTTGGCGCCATTGCATCAACCTTATAGCCTCGCACCCATTCGAGCGCTAGACGAGCGATTGCCAGGTACGCCTCAAATTGCCTGCTTCGATACCGCCTTTCATGCGAAGCAGCCTTTAGAGGCTCGCCAATTTGCGTTGCCTTATGCGATGTACGATCGCGGCTTTCAACGGTACGGTTTTCATGGGCTTTCCTATGATTATATTTGCCGTTGCTTACCTTCCATGATTCCTAATTATGATCCCCAAGCACGTGTGATTGTGGCTCACTTGGGTAACGGTGCCAGCTTATGTGCGATCCAAGCAGGACAGAGTATTGCATCGACCATGGGGTTTACAGCGCTAGAAGGGTTACCCATGGGGACGCGCTGTGGCGCAATTGATGCCGGATTGGTTTTACACCTCATCGGTGAAGAAGGAATGACGGTCGCTGAGGTAAGCAAACTCCTTTACAAGGAGTCTGGCCTGTTAGGCTTGTCTGGGATCAGCAGTGATATGCAAACATTATTACGTAGTGATAAACCCAGAGCCCAGCAGGCGATCGACCATTATTGTTATCGTATCGCCCGAGAGATCGGGAGTTTGACTGCCGCCTTGGGAGGACTCGATCATTTGGTGTTTACGGCGGGTGTTGGCGAGCATGCAGCACCCGTACGAGACAGTGTCGTGCGCCAATGTGGTTGGCTTGGCATCAGGTTAGATGCATCGGCGAATCAACTGAACCAAATCTGTATCTCAGCCGCTGACAGTGAGGTGGGCGTTTGGGTGATCCCGACCGATGAAGAACGCGTGATCGCGATGGATTGCCTTGATTTATTGCGTTGACACTAGGCTATTCAGAGGCAAGAAAACGATTTTCTCAATCTTGTTCTTCTGACGCGTGATGCTGCAGTCGAAAAGGGAATGCTCGAAAAAGCTAAAAATGTGATATTCCATACAAAGTTATCTCTTTCAGTCCACGACTGGGCGTGAAATGCGTATCCTTAGCGCCGACAAAGGATGTAAGGATAACACTATGATGCGCGGGTTTTGGGTGGGGTTATTGATACTCAGCCTAACAGGATGTGCACAAAAGCTGGGACGGTCGTTTGATATAAAAAATCTTGCGAAATCAGATATGGATTTGATTACCGATATTCATATCGCCGAAATTCGTCAGATCACCGAACGACTATTGATCAAGCTCTATAAACGTAATCCCAGAGAGCTAAAAAAAGTGCCCGGAATGACCATCGACCAACGCGTTCACCAGCTAATGGCGGAGCAGCGTCCCCAGAATGGATTCCGTGAGCTGGGTGGAATGGACGGCATTGCATTGTTGCCGCTGGCATTTTCTACTGAGTTCGAGGGTGATCGTGTATTCGCACTGATGGCCGGTGTCACTGGGATGATAAGCGCTAGCTATAATCACCAGACTGAGTTCTTCTTACTCGATGATATTGATCAGCAAAAGCTTTACAACTGTGCACGTAACCTTGAAAAAATTGCGTGGCTGTTAAATAACCGTCGTGATGATCAAGGTCATTTGCTGCTACTCAGTAACGGCATGAATGCAAATGGTGTCCCCAATTATAGTTATGAGCGCTTACTGAGTCAGATGATCTTGATCCAAGATATGATGGCACTGATGGTGGCGGACAGTACCAATCGTAATATCAATCAAGTGGTACACAGTATGGCCTCTATGACCTTTTTCCCGATTTGAACGCCACCGCTACCGGCTACCACGCAATGGTGTTGCCTTGATAATCGAAAAAGTGTCCGCTTTGGCTGTCGGTGAGTGTATCGAGAACTTGCTTGAGCCTTGCGCCGAGATGTTGGGGGTAATCGAGCGCATTAGGACCTGCCCGATTTGGGTTTCGCCTACCCTAGGTCCAGGGTGTCAGGGCCGGACGGTGGCGAATCCCGTTTTGGTCGTAAAATCCTGAATTGATAAAGCATTTTTGACGTACTTGCCGGTTTAGAGCGGTCTTTGGAGCTTCTGTAG
>AQOF01000025.1 GCA_000565345.1 Salinivibrio costicola subsp. costicola ATCC 33508 = LMG 11651
AGCAGCTATGAAGATGAGCGTCCAAGCAAGATCTGCCAATGGTGCACTATGCGCTGCAATACTGCTTAGCCCAAGTGTGTCCAAAGCCTTTGATGGCGTCCTTTAACAACTTACCCGGCCAAAGGCGTGGTCGTAGTTTACGGGTGCTATTGTTCCCATTAGGCATGCGTTATACGATGCCGTCCGACAAACTGCTTAACCAAATCGCCGAGCAGTTAATGACCCCAAGTGCAGAGCGCGACCGTTGGACGCATCTTTGCTATGTTGGGGAAAAAGCCGACGATCCGGTGGCGGTAATGGAACGCGCCTTCACAGCCATGTGGGCGTGTCGTGATACCGAAAAAGCCTGATCAAGGCAGTAAAAGCCAAGAAAATCAATGGTAAAGCCAGCCTGGCCGACCGCTCACAACAAGCGGTAGAGCAAAATATTATCACCGCCGATGCGCGTGAAAAATTGCTTGAGGCCGATGCGTTGCGTGCTTACGCCGTACAAGTGGATGATTTTGAGGCCGATTGGTTTACCTCAAACCAGTTACAAGGGGGCGCTATCGACAAAGCCAACCCAAATAAAGCCGCTTAAACGCTGTGATTACGCTAATGAAAAGCGTCTGTGATGAGCAGACGCTTTTTTGTTGGCTCGCTCATGGAACCGATTAACACTGCGATCTTGCCCACTATTTTTGCCTGCAACACCTCCAACCACTGGGTATTTTTGCCCTTTTTCCATAAAAGGGGATGCATAGGCAGGCGTTAGTATTTATCCTAGCTCAATTTTGTGAGGGACGTTGAATATGATCATCAAACCTAAAATTCGCGGATTTATCTGTACAACCACCCATCCAGTGGGGTGTGAAGCGAACGTAAAAGAACAAATTGACTACACTAAAGCGCAAGGCCCGATTGCCAACGCGCCAAAACGTGTGTTGGTCGTGGGTGCATCCAGCGGCTATGGCTTGTCCTCACGCATTGCAGCCGCCTTTGGTGGCGGCGCAGCAACCATAGGCGTGTTCTTCGAAAAGCCAGGCACCGAGAAAAAACCAGGCACCGCAGGCTGGTATAACTCAGCCGCGTTCGACAAGTTTGCCAAGCAAGAAGGCCTGTATTCAAAAAGCCTGAACGGCGATGCTTTCTCGCACGAGGCCAAGCAAAAAACCATCGATTTGATCAAACAAGACTTGGGTCAAATCGACATGGTGGTTTACTCACTGGCCTCGCCAGTCCGTAAGCTACCTGACAGCGGCGACTGGTACGTTCATCACTCAAACCTATCGGTGAGACGTACACCTCAACCGCCGTCGATACCAACAAAGATCAACTTATCGAAGCGAGCGTCGAGCCTGCTACTGAGCAAGAGATCCAAGACACCGTCACTGTCATGGGCGGTGAAGACTGGGAGCTTTGGATTAACGCACTCAATGACGCCGGCGTATTGGCCGAAGGCTGCAAAACCGTCGCCTACAGCTACATTGGCACAGAGCTCACTTGGCCAATTTACTGGGAAGGGGCACTAGGCAAAGCCAAAATGGACTTAGACCGTGCCGCCAACGAGCTAAACCAGACGCTTGCCGCCAAAGGCGGTAGCGCCAACGTCGCCGTATTGAAAAGCGTCGTGACCCAAGCGAGCTCGGCTATTCCCGTTATGCCGCTTTATATCGCCATGGTGTTCAAAAAGATGCGCGAAGAAGGGGTCCATGAAGGCTGCATGGAGCAAATCCATCGCATGTTTACTCAACGCCTCTATCAAGCCGATGGCAGCGAGCCTGCCGTTGATAGCGAGCGTCGCTTGCGTTTAGACGACCTAGAGCTACGCGAAGACATTCAGCAGCACTGTCGCGACTTGTGGCCGCAAATCACCACTGACAATCTCACCGAGCTAACCGACTACAACGAATACAAAGCCGAGTTCTTGAAGCTATTTGGCTTTGGCGTAGACGGCGTAGACTACGACGCAGACGTGAGCCATTGGTAGAATTTGATGTCGAAAACATCTAAAACTGTTTAGAAAACAGACGAAAGAGGTCAGCCAAACGCTGGCCTCTTTTTTATTGCACGAAAGCTAACCAAACAAACCAAAATCGTTGCTTTTTACTTTACAAGCGAAGCCTAAGCCAATAGTATACGCCGCGTTCCGGAGAGATGGCTGAGTGGTTGAAAGCACCGGTCTTGAAAACCGGCAAGGGTTAATAGCCTTCTAGGTTCAAATCCCTATCTCTCCGCCACATACTAAAAAGCCGCTGCTCAGTCAGCGGCTTTTTTGCGTTTATCCCCCCCGTAACTCCCCAAACCCTGACTGCGCCAACATTTTAGGCGATATGCCTAAACAGCTATTCTGCACTCTGGTACGCTAACTCTTATATTTCTGTCCCTTACATGGCCTTTTGGGCCCCAGTGGTTTGCGGCAACATCGGTATTGTGTTGCTCACCACTTAGGCGAGCGTTAGTTCCCCAGAGGCAGCAATCAATCCGTAGGGAATTTTTGTTTCTGGTGGAGTACACGCATAACTCGGATAATATCGCCCTCGTCCCAGTAAGAAACAATCATCGAAATCTCAGGAATAATGAGTAATCGACCGCGGATGCCATCTCGTTGTGCACCCATTAAAGATTGTTCAAGCAAGTTTTCTACTTTTGCTTCAATGAGGTTGTCAGTTTTTTCTGCCGCATCAGGTTGAAGTCATAGAGAAACTCGAAGATCTTTTCACGATCAACAAACGACTCAAGAGGGACTGTCAACGCGTGGCGTTTCGCAGCGACGCCGCGATTGATTGGCCTCTGTACACTGATGTTAGAAATCCCGCGACGGTTGAGGTAGCATTGCCGACTTTTTCTGCGGTGAGAGGGAGTTATGTATATCGGCTTTGACTATGGTACAGCCAATTGTTCGGTGGCGAAGGTTGAAAACGGTCAGCCGACGCTGTTACGCCTAGAAGGGGACAGCTCGTTTATTCCTTCCTCCCTTGCCGCACCTACGCGCGAATCGGTGTCTGAGTATCTGTTTCGTCATCGGGCATCAAGCCGCTAGATACGATTGGCGAGCAGATGTTGCGCCGCGCCATCCATGTAAACCGAGAGGAAAGCATTGAACTTGAGGCGGAGGACATGGCGTTTGGTCAAGCGGCGCTCGATCGTTATCTCGATGATCCGCGTGATATGTACTACGTGAAATCCCCTAAATCTTTCCTTGGCGCGTCAGGTTTACGTGATGCCCAACTGCGCTTTTTTGAAGACCTCGTATGCGCAATGATGGATAACATCAAAACCCAAGCCGAACACCAAACTCAACAGAGTATTCATGATGCGGTGATCGGTCGGCCGATCAACTTTCAAGGCCGTGGAGGCGAGGTGGCAAACCGCCAAGCCGAAGGTATTTTGCTCAATGCGGCTAAGCGGGCGGGCTTTAAACAGGTTGAATTTCAGTTTGAACCAGTCGCTGCTGGCCTGGACTATGAAGCGACACTGAGCGAAGACGAAATTGTTCTAGTGGTCGATATCGGTGGGGGCACCACAGACTGTTCATTGATTGAGATGGGGCCATCATGCGCGGTAGTAGCGATCGCAGTGCCAGTTTATTAGCGCACAAAGGCCAGCGTATTGGCGGCAATGATCTAGATATTGCATTGGCATTCAAACAAATGATGTTTCCGTTTGGGATGGGTAGCAAAATGGAGTCTGGCATTGAGATGCCGATTACGCAGTTTTCCAACCCTATCGCGATTAACAACGTACAAGCGCAAAACGATTTCTATGCGTTTGAAAATTTGGCGGTACTCAAAGGGCTGCACAAGCAAGCGCAAGAGCCACATAAACTCACCCGTTTGCTTGAGGTGTATCACGAGTCACTGGGTCACAACATTGTCCGTCGTGCGGAAGAGGCAAAGATTGCGTTGTCGGATCAAGCCACATACCGAGCGGGTATTCAATTGTTCTCCGAGCGCGTGGACGTTGATATATCGCGCGATAACATGATTGATGCGATTGAAGCGCCCAAACGTAAGATGATCGCCTTAGTGCACGATGTGGTCGCTCAAGCTGGTGTAAAGCCCGACGTGATTTTTATGACAGGTGGCTCGGCACGCTCGCCCTTTTTACGGGAGGCTGTACAAGCAGAGTTGCCGAACATTCCTGTAGTGAGTGGTGACTACTTTGGCTCAGTCACCGCAGGCTTAGCACGTTGGGCGGAAGTCTGCTTTAAGTAACCGTCGCTTGACGAACTGGGTTTGACGCTTACTTGTAATTCCTTGCGAATGATAAGACGTTGCCAATAATAGGAACCCATCTTAGCGAAGACTTCCGCATTTTGACTAGAAATCATGCACCAAGGTGGGGGTGTTGGCGCGAAATAGCTTGGTTAGGGCAGACTTATATCGCCAACCCAATGCCAGTAGCCGTTTCGCTAAGCTTTGATTTTGAATGGTGGCAACTTCAATGCCGCGGTAGTGATGCGGATGCGCTTGAATATAGTCGATAAACGCCGTCAGCACCCCTTGGCCGCGAACGCCGGGAGCAAATTGTAGCGAAACAATCGATAATCGCTGACTACCGATCGGACAGTGAACCAGACAATAGCCGAGTGGGTGCTTGATAGCGGTGGAGAGCTCTGGAAAAGCACGCGTCTGATGACGTTGGGCCAATTGGTCATAGCCGTGGCATAGATGGTTAAGCAGTTGCCGAGCGTTATCATCCATCGGTGTGTCTCTGGAGAGGTCGAAACGTAGCCACCATATTAAAGGCTTTATTTTTTCGAAAAACAGAAAAGCGCAAGCCACGTATTTGCCTCTTTTGGGCACAATAATCGCGCAAAAGTCGCGATTTCTACGCCAGACAACCAGCTAGTTTTTAAAACTGTGCGCGAGCTCATGCCGCACCATTGGTCGTTAGTGAATAACGAGTTTTTATAAATTTATCAATCATGTATGTTATGTACTGTTTTTTTAACATGGACGTTTAACGATTACGACAATCAACAAGATTCTTTCTGCGGTGGCAATGTATAAAGGATTGCACCGCAATATTTACTACGTTGCACTGGCCCGCATGATCCTCGGGATGGGCAACTTTATTATTCCTTTCCTCGTGCTTTTGTTTACCGATAAGCTCGGCTACTCCGCGTCGCTGGCGGGTACATTGGCGATGAGTATTACTGGCTTGTACCTGCTGGGGAGTTTTATTGGTGGCAAGCTTTCTGACTGGATAGGCCATAAAAACACTATGGTGGCGGGGGAATGTGTCGGCGCTATCTTGCTGCTGGTGTGCGGGTTTGCACCCGATGCCCCGGTGATGGTGCCGGCGTTATTATTCGCTGCGTACTTTTTTATTGGTGTGGCGTTGCCGGCCAGTAATGCATTGGTTGCCGATTTATCTCACGCAGGCAATCGCGATGCGGTGATGTCGCTTAGTTACCTTGCCTATAACTTGGGTTCAGCGATTGGCCCCATCTTAGCGGGCTATTTGTTTTGGCAGCACACTGAATGGATTTTCTTTGGTAACGGGCTTGCCGTCTTGGTGGGTATTCTTGTGGTGGCCTTTTTGGTCAACGTGACCGAGCAAGCCGTCCCCGAGTCTGAGTCTGACCTTGAGCGCGCGGTAGAAGGCAGTGTCTGGTCGGTGCTTAAATCACGTCCTTATCTCATTGTGTTCACTTTGTTTTGTGGCATGCTTTGGTTTGCATTGAATCAAATGACAATGGCTAGCCCGCTTTATTTGAGTCATTTATTTGGCCAAGAAGGGCCCGTGCGTTTTGGTCAATTGATGACGTATGCGTGCGTGTTGGTGGTGATCATCACGCCGCTATTGCTACGTGCCACATCTGGACACACCGAGACCATGGCGTTGGCCTATGCAGGGCTCTTGTTTGTGTTGGGTTATGGTCTTGTGATGTTGTCACCTACGATCCCCGTTCACTTTTTAGCGTGGTTTTTCCTTTCCGCTGGCGAGGTGTTGGTCCTCACCAAAGAGGGCGTGTATCTTGCCAACAACTCACCGGCGAGTCATCGCGGTCGTATTCAAGGGGTATTGATCACGTTGCGTAGCTTATTGCTGATGCCAAGCTTTGTATTGATTGGCTATGTCATCGACACGTTCGGTTATTCGGTTATTCGGTGACTTGGTCGCTTGTTATCGCTATGGCTGTGTGTGCCAGCATCGGTATGCTTTTATTATCGGTGCGGGAGAAAACACGCCTCGCAGCCACGTCGTAATAACCGCCCCTACATGAATGTAAGAACACGATGAATATTGGTATTTATGTGTATGAGCACGCAGAGGTGCTCGATTTTGCCGGACCTTTTGAAGTGTTTAGCACTGCAAACGTTTGGGCGCGGACAGTTGGCAGGTTGGACTGATTGCTGAACAAGACTCACCTTTGCTCGCGCGCGGCGGTTTGCGTATCGTGCCGGATTATCATCTCGCCAACCATCCCACACTGGATGTGCTGCTGGTTGTCGGCGGCGTTCACCATGAGCAAGTCACCAACCCGTCGGTGATCGATTGGGTGAAGCAACAAGATGCGATCACTCAATGTACGGCCTCTGTCTGTACGGGGGCGTTCATACTGGCAGAGGCTGGATTACTCGATGGTCGAAAAGTGATCACACATTGGGAAGATATGGACGACCTCAGCCGTGCCTATCCGCCATTAAGCGTGGTATCAGGTAAGCGCTGGGTGAGAGATGGAAAATATCTTACCTCCGCGGGCATATCTGCGGGTATTGATATGAGTTTGCAGCTGGTGGATGATCTGCACAGTGAAGCTCTCGCTTTGCGCGTTGCCAAGCAAATGGATTACCACTGGCAGCGAAACGCGTAATATGCTGTGAGGTTAGGTCGTTAAGCGCGATATCAATCAATGTATGCGCTGATAAAATAGGAATTGAACATGTTCCCAGCAACATGGCGCTCTAAGCGTTTGTGTTTTAGTGCGTTTGAGTACAGTGATGCAAAGCGGGTTAAAGCACTGTTTGAGCAAAATCAGCATCTGCAATATCAAGATCCCACGTTTAAACCTTGGTCGTTGTCGACCTATCAAGCATTGATAGCGGATAGTGCGGAGAAAAAGGCGCCCGATGTAGAAGACGCCTTTTACCTTCGTCGCATTCAAACCCATGACGGTAAAGATATCGGCTACTTACAAATCTCGCTCAATGCGCCGGATGCACAGAGTGTTTGGCTGCCCATGCTCACTATTTCTCCAAGATATCAAAAGCATGGCTATGGCAGCGAAGCGGTTGCGAGCGTGATTGAAACCGTGCAAGCTTATGGGGACTATCGACGCATGGGGGTGAATGTTTATGCCGAGAACATTCGCGCGTTTCGATTCTGGTATCAGCAAGGGTTTTGTCGTATTACCCATTTTGAACCCGAGCAAGATGAAGGACGAGACTACCACTGTTTGGTGCTCTATCGCGATTTAGACGTGAGGACACCATCACGATAGTGAACAGGGAAAGTGACTGAGTCATATAGGAAAGGAAAATGATAAAAACACCGAAAAAACGTCTGTTACTGACGCGTGTCGCACTGAGTGTTGTACTTGGCATGGGGCTTAGCGTTTCATCAACTACGGTGCAGGCGGCTGACGCTGCACAGGTTCAGGAGCAGCGAGCGTCTGGGCTGCATCTGCAAGATTTTGATCGATCGGTTCGTCCACAAGATGACTTGTTCCGTCACGTCAATGGCACGTGGTACGACCAAACCCAAATCCCCAGTGACATGTCCAGCTATGGTGCGTTCCGTATCTTAGCTGAAGAGAATGAAAAGCGTCTGAAAGGCATCATTGATGAGCTGGTGGCGCGTGATGATCTCAAGCCCGGCTCCAACGAGCAAAAGCTGCGTGATTTTTATCTTAGCTATATGGGCCAAGATAAAATTGATGCCCTAGGGGTCACGCCAATCAAACCTGAGCTCGATCGCATTGCGGCGATTTCCTCGAAGCCTGCGCTGATTTACGCGATGGCCGACTTGCGACGAGTTGGCGTTGGGATCCCGTTCAGTTTTTATGCATGGGCCGATGCGAAAAACCCTGACTATAACGCTCTGTATCTAAGCCAAAGTGGGTTGGGCCTGCCGGATAGAGACTATTACTTTCGTGATACCGAGGACGCTGAGCGTATCCGCACCGCGTATAAAAGTTATCTCGAAGATATGCTGCGCTTAGCGGGCTATGATCAGGCCAAACAACGCGCAGATCGGATTTATCAGCTGGAACAAACACTGGCAGAGCATCATTGGACACGCGCTAAACGCCGTGATGCCCAAGCAACCTATAACAAAATGAGTCTTGGATCGCTTAATCAAGCGATGGGCGGGTTTGATTATGCTCGCTTTGCCAAGCGCGCGGGTATCGATAAAGCCGATGAGGTTGTGGTGCGCATGCCGTCTTATTTTGAGGCGCTAGGGCAGGTGTTTGAGCAAACTAGCCTGCAAGCGTGGCAAGATTATCTCACCATTCGTACGCTCAATGCGTTTGCGCCGCGCCTAAATCATGAGTTGGTTGAACGTCAATTTGCGTTCTATTCCAAAACCCTCAACGGTATTCCTGAGCAGCGTGACCGCTGGAAGCGCGGCGTGCAAGCCACCGAAGGGGTATTGGGTGAAGCGCTTGGCCAAGAATATGTCGCGCGTTATTTCCCGCCAGAAGCCAAAGCGCGTATGGAAACCTTGATTGATAACTTGCGTGCCGCGTTTAAAGACTCGATTGAGTCCTTAGCCTGGATGAGCGATGAAACCAAAGCGAAAGCATTGGATAAGTTGAGTAAATTCACGCCCAAAATCGGCTATCCAGAGCAATGGGAAGATTACAGCGCGCTGACCATCAACGCCGATGACTTGATTGGCAACAGCAAACGTGCCGCACGCTGGGGCTATCAAGATATGTTGTCGCGGATTGGTGCGCCGGTTGATCGCAAAGAGTGGGGCATGACCCCGCAAACGGTTAATGCCTATTACAGCCCAACCGCTAACGAGATAGTGTTCCCCGCCGGGATCTTACAACCGCCGTTTTTTGATATGAATGCGGATGATGCCGTGAACTACGGCGGTATCGGCGCGGTGATTGGCCACGAAATGGGGCACGGTTTTGATGATCAGGGCTCACGTTATGATGGCGATGGCAACCTATCTAATTGGTGGACGGATGAGGATCGGGCGCGCTTTGATGCACGCACCCAAAAGCTGGCCGAGCAATTTAGCCAGTTTGAGCCATTGCCGGACTTGTTCATTGACGGCAAAGTGTCTTTGGGTGAGAACATTGGTGATTTAGTCGGCTTGACCACCGCCTTCCGCGCCTATCAAAAATCGTTGCAGGGTGAATCGTCTCCAGTGATGGACGGGTATACCGGCGAGCAGCGATTCTTCCTCAGCTGGGGGCAGATTTGGAAAATGAAGATGCGTGAAGATGCCCTGCGTGAGCGCGTGTCGCTGGGTCCGCATGCGCCACCGCAATATCGCGTGCTCGGAGCGCCGCGCAATGTCCCTGCGTTCTATGAAGCCTTTGATATTAAAGAAGGTGATGGCATGTATTTACCCGAAGATCAGCGGGTGAATATCTGGTAATCTCTGATGCCGCCTTCAAGGCGGCATTTTTGTTTCGGAGAGGGAGAATATTGATGAGCAAGTTTACCGAGTACAAAGTCGTTCATATTGTTGAAGGTGGTTGCGGCACCTTATTGCTGGGCTCAAGTGGCTTGCCGCTGCAACGCCTCGAAGCCGAACTCAATCAATACGCACAAGATGGTTGGCAGGTTGTTTTTCAAGTGATCGAAAAGAAACGTTACATGCTGTTTTGGCAGCGTGAGGCAGTGATTGTCACCCTAGGTCGCTAATGCTCAAGTATTTGTCGCTTACGTTGATCCATCGTTACCAAGCTAAAGGTGGATCAAAGAAACGGTTCAATATTGAGTGTAATTTCGAGCCGAGCTGCTCGGAGTACACGCGCCAAGCGATCGAAAGATACGGCGCACTCCGAGGCTGGCAACTCGGATTGGCGCGCATTCGCCGCTGTAATAATCCCAATGCGATTGAAAAAATTCACGACGAGGTGCCTTAGATGCGGATAACGCAACCATGGCAAGAGCTGAAAACACAGGAAGCCTTGCTGCGTGATCAAGTGAATGGCTTAACCCCAAGCCAGAAAAAACGCTATTTTGCCGAGCAAACCAGACAACTGAAAGATCCAGACACCTATGCGGTACTCAATTGGGCTTTCTTAGGCGGATTCCATCATCTTTACTTGCGAAAGTACCGGTTGTTTATCGTAGAATGTACGTTATTGGTAATCGCCATTATTGGCTTAGTGATGAGCCAGCCGTATTTCGCTCTGATTTTGGTTGGTTTAGTGCTATTTGAATTACCACAGCTTTTTTGGCCCAAAAATTGCCAGGCAGTACAACTACCATGTATCACGCTCAATTTATGAACACGTCCGCCACGGTGATTAATCCATGAAGCGCCGTCGGATCCGTAAACGCCACCAGCATCAATTCTTTTTATGCCAGAAGACATATCGTCGCGCCTTAATTGATTTAATTGAAGCAGATCCTATGAGGATGCGAGCATTACGATGTGTTCAGTCTCTCAATTTGCCTCAGTGCTATATCGCCGCCGGATTTGTGAGAAACCTTGTCTGGGATGCGATGCATAAATATCCGCCCAGTGCGCTGAATGATATCGATGTGATCTACTATGATCCGAGCGATACCAGTCGTGAGCGTGAGCAATATCTTCAAGGGTTACTACAAAAAACCATGCCAGAGATTACCTGGCAAGTCCGTAACCAAGCACGGATGCACGAAAAGCATCACGACCCCGCGTATGCTGGCACCCTGGACGCCATGCGATTTTGGCCTGAAAAAGAAACGGCCATTGCGGTCCGTCTCGATATGAATCAGCGCTGTGAGATCATTGCCGCGTTTGGGGTTCAGTCGCTGTTCGAGTTGAAGCTGAGCCATAACCCGGCACGGCCATGGGCTGTTTTTCAGCAGCGTATTGAAGAAAAACAATGGTTAACCCATTGGCCTAAACTGACCGTGACCACCCAGTGCTCAGTCGCTGCCAAGCCGATTGATGAAGAGTAAAGCCAAATAGAGTGCGCCTTGGCACAGATTGGCGAAAACACAAAGGGCATACTACCCCAATCTTCTGATTGGTAAGTAAATGGACGACAATGAAATACCGCATGGACGCAAGCCCGAGTGATGACGATATTACCGCTATCCGTCAGGGGCTAAAACAAAGCAACGCCCCCTTCTTGGCAGGTCTCCCTGAGGGCACGCTTGCCGGCTACGCTATAATGACAATGATGAGCGCATCGGTGGCATTGTTGCCAATACCTGGGGCCAATGGCTATTGATTAAATACCTTTGGGTCGATGATGCTTTTCGCCATCGTCATGTCGGCAGCCATCTATTAGATAATCTGGAAGAATATGCCAAGGACATAGGCTGTAAAATGGCGTTTGTCGATACCTTCAGCTTTCAAGCCAGACCCTTCTATGAAAAGCACGGTTATCAGTGCCAAATGACATTGACGGACTATCCTGTTGATCATGCACTGCACTTTATGACCAAGGTGCTTAACGAAGCTTAACGGCCACGTTTGTCTTGTTCGTTATGTCAGTGTCTTGTTCGTTATACCAGTGATAAGTATGAACGCGTTAAAGTAAATGAATTGGCTTGATACAAAAACGCCACGAGCAAGGCTCATGGCGTTTACGTATGATTCAATAGATAACCGCTATCGAATCAATAACAGAGGGACGGGCGAATCAATCACAATGCGTGTGGTGGTGCTACCCACAAACAGCTGACGCAGCTTGGAATGACCGTAAGCGCCCATGGTGATTAAGCCACATTTTGTTGCGCTTGGTACGCCAACAGAGCCTGAGCGGGCTCACCCGATAAACGTGCTTGAACAACATCGACACCTTGGGCGGTTAAGCGTTGGGCTGCACGTTCAAACGCCTTTGAATGTGCGTCGTTATCCACCATCACCAAATGACAGGTCATGCCCTTGAGAAGGGGCGTGTTCAGGGCTTTCTCCACCAGTTTTTCACTGACCTCACTGCCATCAAACGCGAGAAGGTAGCTATCAGGTGGGGTGACATCCCCGGTGGCAATCAAAATATGATTGTGAATACGGCGGACGACGCTTTCGAGTTGCGATCCAATCGCTTTGGCATCGTTCTGGTGCAAATCACCGGACCGGCCAATCACCAGCACCCGCATGGTCGATTCAAGCGCTAGCAAAGATTCAAGCAAGTGGCCATGTTGCTGCAAGCGCGTGACCTCGGTCAGCCCCTTTGATAGCGCCACTTCTTCGCACTCATGCAATAGGGCCTTACCATGTTGCAAGGCCAGTTTGGCACGCTTTTCATCCAGCTCGACCAGCTCACTCATGAGCTGATCGCGACTGCCTAAACCAATACTGCCTGATAACTCAGAATCGCTACTCGCGGGTTTTTCCAACACATGTAAAAAGGTCAGCGGTGCAGACAGGCGTGAAGCCGCCCAAACGCTGAGATCTGTCACCGATTGGGTGTACGACGCACCATCAATACAAGCAATAATTTTATTCATCGTGCGCTCCTTAGTGTCCGCCCATCATTTTTTCCACTTCTTCCGGATTATCATGGACGCCAAACTTGTCCACAATGGTGGCGGTTGCTTCATTCATGCCCACTAAATTTACCTCGGTGCCTTCACGGCGGAATTTAATCACCACGCGGTCGAGCGATGAGACGGCAGTAACATCCCAAAAATGCGCATCAGAGAGATCAATGGTGACGCGTTCAACGGCTTCTTTAAAATCAAACGATGTAATGAACTGCTCGGAAGAGGCAAAAAAGACCTGCCCAACAACGCGATAGGTACGCTCGTCAGCTTGGGTTTGCTCGCTTTTAACCACCATAAAGCGACCAATTTTGTTGGCAAAGAACAAGGATGCCAATAACACACCGACCAAAACACCAATGGCCAAGTTATGGGTTGCCACCACCACAATCACGGTGGTGACCATCACAATATTGGTTGATAAAGGATGAGTTTTAAGATCTTTGATAGAGCTCCACGAGAATGTCCCAATCGAGACCATGATCATTACCGCCACCAGGGCCGCCATAGGAATCAACTTTATCCAGTCGCTTAAAAACACCACCATGATCAACAGAAGTGTACCGGCACACAGGTGGATAAGCGTGAACGACCGCCGGATTTGATGTTAATGATCGATTGACCAATCATCGCACAACCGGCCATACCACCAATAAAGCCGGTGGCAATATTCGCGATACCTTGGCCTTTACACTCGCGGTTTTTGTCACTGCCGGTGTCGGTCAAATCGTCCACAATGGTGGCGGTCATCATCGATTCGAGCAAACCGACTACCGCTAGTCCCGCTGAGTACGGGAAAATAATCATCAAGGTTTCAAGGTTAAGCGGCACATCGGGCCATAAAAACACCGGTAAGGTATCTGGCAACTCGCCATATCACCCACAGTCCGAATATCTAACCCAACGCTAATAGCAAGCGTCGTTAGGACCAAAATACATACCAAGGGCGATGGCAATAATTTACCGACCACAGGAACGTATGGGAACAAATAGATAATGGCTAATCCTGCCAGCGTCATGGCATACACGTGCCACGTCACGTCAGTGAGCTCGGGTAACTGGGCCATAAAAATGAGGATCGCAAGGGCGTTAACAAACCCAGTGACCACCGAGCGTGATACAAAGCGCATGAGATCGCCGAGCTTGAGGTAACCGGCCAGAATTTGCAAAACACCCGTTAGTACGGTGGCGGCCAATAAATATTCAAGGCCGTGCTCTTTAACCAGTGTCACCATCAGTAACGCCATGGCGCCGGTTGCCGCAGAGATCATCCCAGGTCGGCCACCGACAAAGGCAATAATCACTGCAATACTGAATGAGGCATACAGCCCCACTTTTGGGTCGACACCCGCAATAATAGAAAAAGCAATCGCTTCTGGAATTAACGCTAGAGCTACCACAATGCCAGCCAGCACGTCACCACGCAGATTGGAGAACCAATCACGTTTCATCGTTTCAATCATGAACAGTCTCAGTCTTTTAAAGGAATATGATTATACAAGGTGAAAAAATAAGGCGGGAACGACTAGGGCGGCGTCATGCGCATGGCAACTCTCCTTTATAAATAAAAAACGTGATGATAGTCACTGGCTACTCTCTATTCAAGACCCTATCCCAAAAACCGAGGTTTAATCGCCAACCCCATCGATAAGGTACTACCAAAAGAGGGTTTTAAAGATAAATTTGACGATATGACGATTATTTTGCTAGTTTGGTAGGACCAAAAGCGAGGGGCCATCATGACAGCATCCACAACTAGTCTGTTTCATCCGGTACAAATGGGACGTGCCAGTGAAGACGTTGCCTTGCAGATCGAATCTGCGATTTTATCGGAAGCGCTGAAGCCGGGAGACAAGTTGCCCAGTGAACGTGAGCTACAGCAACAGTTTGGGACGGGGCGTGGGGTAGTGCGCGAGGCGATTCAATCACTCAAACAAAAAGGCTTGATTGAAATTCGTAAAGGGCAAAAAGGCGGAGCGGTTGTCCGCCAAGTTGACGTGCACAATATTAGCGAGTCACTGGCATTGTTCTTAAAACAAAGTCACGTCAAAGCAGACAAAGTGGCGGAATTTCGTGAAACCGTCGATCACAGCTTAGTACTGCTCGCGATCAGTCGTGGAACAATAGAACAAAAGCAACAGTTAAACGATAAGGTCGCCGAGCTTGCGGCACTTGCTAAAGATGATGAGCCCGATCTCGCTCGCTTAGGGGAGCTCGACCGAGCACTGAACTTGTTGATTGCTACCATGTCGGGAAATCCGATTTTTGAGTGGGTGATGCATGCGATACAGCAAGGGTTTAGCTCACACGACTATGCGCTTTACCAGGCGACGGATTACCGTCGTCTTACAGTGGAAAACTGGCAACAGACCGTTAACCACATTATCGCTGCGGAGCCGTTTAAGGCACAAGCAACGATTAGCCACCATTATCGGTTGCTACAACAATGCATTGATGCACAAGTATCAAGCGAATTATAAAAATCATCAAAAAGGAAACCTCTACACAATCATACCCATCACCCGTGTTGCGATTATTCCGGGCTTATGCCCTTGCGCGCGGGAAGGACAAAAACTGGAGGTTTTATGGGACAGCAACAAAATTACGACTACATCATTGTTGGTGCAGGCTCGGCAGGCTGCGTACTGGCGAATCGTTTAAGTGCCAATCCAGATAACAAGGTGCTGTTACTCGAGGCGGGACGCCCTGACTATCGTATTGATTTTCGTATTCACATGCCTGCGGCGTTAACCTATCTGCTAACAGATAGCACCTATAACTGGCTCTATGAATCCGAGCCCGAACCGAATATGCATAATCGCCGCATTGCGCAGCCGCGCGGTAAAGTGCTAGGTGGTAGCAGTAGCATTAATGGCATGATTTATATTCGTGGTAATGCGCTGGATTATGAAAAGTGGGCCAACGATCACGGGCTGAAAAAATGGGATTATGCCCATTGCTTACCGTATTTCCGCAAGTGTGAGACGCGATTAAAAGGCCAAGATGACTATCATGGCAACAATGGTCCGCTGGCGATTGAAACCGCACAATGTGATAACCCTCTGTTTAGTGCGTTCTTTGACGCGACGCAACAAGCGGGCTATCCATTGACCGACGACGTGAATGGTTATCAGCAAGAAGGCTTTGGTATTTTTGATCAAATATCTATTGCGGCCGTCGTCACAGTGCTGCCCGGGCGTATTTACACCCGGTCATGAACCGTAAAAATCTGACAGTACTGACAGGGGCAACGACCGATAAGATCGTATTTGAAGGTAAAACCGCGATTGGGGTGGAATACCGTAAGTGGGGCCGCAAAAAAACCGCTTATGGGGCTGAAATTATCAGCTGCGGCGGTGCGATTAACTCACCCAAGCTCTTACAATTATCCGGTGTAGGTGATGAGAATACGCTGAAAAACTTAGGTATCAAACCGGTGCATCATTTACCAGGCGTGGGAGAAAACTTACAAGATCACTTAGAGCTGTATGTGCAGTACGAATGTAAAGAGCCTGTGAGTATGTATCCGGCCTTGAAGTATCACAATCAGCCTAAAATTGGTTTTGATTGGCTTTTCCGTCGCAAGGGCGCGGCGGCGACCAATCATTTTGAAGCGGGTGGATTTGTGCGCGGTAACGACGAAGTCGCCTACCCGAACTTGCAGTTCCACTTTTTGCCGTTGGCGATCCGTTATGATGGTTCGGCGCCGAACAAAGGACATGGTTTCCAGTTACACGTTGGGCCGATGAATACCGATGTGCGTGGCCATGTCAAAATTCGTAGTACCAACCCGGATGAGAAGCCAGAGATCTTCTTTAACTACCTTTCAACGCCACAAGAGCGTAAAGAGTGGGTGGAAGCGATCCGTGTCTCTCGCGATATCATCGCCCAGCCGGCTTTTGATCATTTACGTGGCAAAGAGCTTTCGCCGGGCAGCGAGGCACAGACGGATCAGGAGATCCTCGACTTTGTGGCTCGAGAAGGGGAAAGTGCCTATCACCCAAGCTGTACATGTAAGATGGGCCTTGAAAGTGACGAAATGGCCGTGGTGGATGAATCATTGAATGTGCATGGGGTGAAAAATTTACGTGTCGTTGATGCGTCCGTTTTCCCGGCGATTACCAATGGTAACCTGTATGCGCCGACGATCATGGTGGCTGAAAAGGCCGCTGATATGATCATGGGCCACACGCTTTCGCCGGCGAAAGATGCGGAATACTACCGCTATCTTCCTGAGCATGCCCCCGCACCGGAAGAAGACGCGGCGCTGGCTTAAATTCGGTCTGCGTTAGACGTTAATCACCAAGAGCCAGCCATGCTGGCTCTTTACTCGTTTAAAGCCCCGCCATTTTTTGTCTCTGTGTCTTCCAAATGGGGAGATGCTTGAAGAAACTTGGGTAACGTTAATGTGACCGCCACGCCTTGGTTAACGTCAGAGTCAAATTTGAGCTGGCCTTGCAGCTTTTGATATACCAAATTAAAAACAAGGTTCAGCCCCAATCCTGACCCTCCTTTGCCGCGCTTGCTCGTATAAAAGGGCTCAAAAATGCGTTGATGTAAGTCGGGAGGCACCCCCACACCATTGTCAGTATATACGATGCCAACCTCGTCGTTATGGTCTATCACTTTGATGTGGATATTCGGATTGCTTACCCCTTCAAAGGCATGACGAACGCTGTTCATCACTAAGTTTGAAATGACTTGCGTTAATACGCCCGGCAAGCTACTCATCAGTAGTTCCGCATCGCCCTCGACAACAGGTGTTACTGGGACTTTTTTCGTTTCAGGATGCAGGCTCCCTACGAGCGCATCCAGGGTTTGTACAGGGCGGAATTGACTGCGGCTTGTTTAAAATCTCGAATCAATCGGGCGGCACGATTGAGGTTATTTTCTAGCATGCCAGTGCCGTCTGTGATTTGTTGCATCCATTCTGTGTATTGTTGGCTGGTTAGCGTTTGCTGCTCGAACGCGGTATTCAAGCGTGAAACGGCCTCTTTAATTACTGAGTTGGCGGTTACGGCTATCCCAAGTGGTGTATTGACCTCGTGGGCGACACCGGCGACTAAACGTCCGAGCGCCGCGAGTTTTTCTGATTCGACCAACTGATTCTGTGCCGCTTTGAGATGGGCCATACTGTGTTCTAAATCTTGAGTCCGCGTTTCGACGGTAGCCTACAAGGTTTGATTCAGTTTTTCTAGCTCAAACTGTGTTTGCTTTAGCTCGGTAATATCAATTGCTGTCCCTCGAAAACCGACGAAGCCTTGACCGTTAAAATGCGCGACGCCTTGGAAAACAAAATAATGGGTATTGCCGTCGAGGGTGATATGCTCCTCACACATGGTGAAGCTTTCACAGGCATCCATTTTGTTTAGCAGCGACGCGCAATGAATAAGTGCTGGAACCGCTTTTATTTTTGTAGGGGACTCAATCGAAATAGCCAACGCAGACTGCATTGCTTCTGAACAAAAGGTGAGTCGCTGTGTCGCGTCGGTTTCCCAAAGCCAGTCTGACGCAGCGTTAGTAAAGTCCGCTAACCGTTGTTGCTCTAAGATAATATTTTGATAAAGGTTACTTATCCGTAAGGTGATTTTATTGGTTTCGTCAGCGAGCCAGTCCAGTTCGTCATTTTTCTCCATGATAAACTTGCGATGTTTTAGGTTTAGCGGCTCATGAGTCGGTGCTAACGGATCAAACTGACGTAAATGCTTGGCGATGGCGAATACTCGCTGGCTGACACTTTGGTGAAATACCCACAGGATTAACGCGCAGACAATCAGTGTTTTAACGCCATTAAGAAGCAGCGTGACTAAAAATTGTTGTAGTAACACGTCATAGATTTTTTGTGTGGCTGCTATTTCCTTGGCTTCTAAGATTAATCGTCGCTTTGAATGGCTCAGTATTTCTACGCCATATTCAACGTGTTTTTTCATGATGTCCCACTCTTCTGCATTGAGCTTACCGGGTTTATGTAAAATCGCGTCAGGAATGGCGACTTTACCCACATCATGCAGCGGTGAGCTATGTTTCATCAGCATCGTTTTTTGTTCATCCAGCCCATACAGCTCGCCCAGTTTTTCACAAAATAAAGACACACGTTGTACATGAGCGCCGGTTTCTTTACTCCGCGCTTCAACGGCATTGGCAAGGTTGTACACCAACTCTTTGGAGGTTTCGCGAAGATCCACCATGAGGCTGAGATTCTCAAAGGTTAAACCAATGTTCTGCATATATATTTTGAGTAAATGCTGATCTAATTCCGAAAGAGTTTTCGCGTGGTTGACGTACAACAGAAATTCGACATCCTCATCATCACGATGGAATAGAACAAACCCATCATCAAACTGAATACTCGTCCGAGTTTCGAGGGCTTGTTTGCATCGAGCTGATACAATAGGAGGCAGTTTTTCAAACGCGCACTCGGTATAGCAGTCCACATATTCACCGGTCGCGGCGAGGGTTAACGCTCTTGTTTCTTCGGCGCCTGGGCGTGGTTGTACCACGCAATAAAAGGCAGAATCGTGAATATGAAGCAGTGAGGTAAGCTGTTCTAACACCGCGGTGGCGTAATGTTGCAGATTAGTGGTGTTCTGTACATTGGCTGATGCCTCAATCACGCGCTTAAGGCCTTGCTTTTGTTCTTCTATCGTACATAGATCGCGATACGAGCGGAGCATCGAGTAGAGTAAGGTTTTCAGCTTTTGTGTCGTCAGCTCGGTTTTTTCTTTGTAGTCATCAATGTCATAGTCACGAATTACGCTATCTTCTGGTGCCTGTCCCGCTTGACCTGTGCGTAGCACTAGCCGAATAACATGATCGTTCATTTCGTTACGGATATAGCGTACCAGGTCAAGTCCAGCGTGTTCGGTTTCCATCACCACATCGACAAGCTCTAAGGCAATGTCCTGCTCTCGCTGTAAAATCTCTTTTGCTTCCTGACCTGATAAGGCAGAAAGCAGCTCTAGCGGGCGTCCTTGAAAAGTGAACCCTGTCAGCGCTAGCCGTGTCACTTCATGCATCAGGTCATCGTCATCAATCAGCAGTATACGCCATGGCGTTGCCGCCGACGCTGTATTTGTGTCAGTAGACTTGGGCGCTGCGCCGTCACGTTGATCTGCAAACAAGTCCATTCAATTCGCCCCTATTAGCGTTTATCTCAATTAGTTAAAGCGTAGTGTAGGTCATTAAAAGTTGCGAGGTGAGAATGAGGATTTGGATGTTGAACGTAATATTCAACTCTTTAGCTTGTTACATTTATCTGATCTGGCGCAGGCAACCCGCTACCATGCCTGTTAAGCTGTGAGTGCGATACAATAACAGTGACCGTAAGCTTAGGTTTGTTGCAGTATGTGGTCTGTTTTATAGCCAGTTAACAACAGACTGAGTAACCCTTTCACAAAAATGTTGTGATGGACCTATCAGTTGTTTGGCGCCCATTTTGCCGGGCGTCAGGAACACTGTTTTACTGAAATTATAATTAACACATTATGACGGACTAACAAGGCAGTTATGTTAAAAAAACTTTCCCTCAAGCACAAGCTGGCGGTCTCTGCCGGGCTTGCCATTATTATCGGTGGCTTTCTGGTCGAGGCGCTTTCTTTTAGAGCCTCTTTGTCGCGACTCGATACAGAAGTGGCGCAACGACTAGAGAGTACAACAGCGTCGTATAATCAGTATGTGTCGGATTGGGTGGCATCCAAAGAGCGAGCCATGACATCACTGACCCGCGAAGCGGATCCAGACAACATGGTTACTCACCTCAAACAGGTTCGCGATTCGGGCGGATTTGATAATGTCTTTCTCGCGTATCCGGACGGTAGCCAAGATAATGCCAATGGGGTGGTGTTGCCGCCGGGTAATGACGACCCTAGAAAATGGGGCTGGTACACCAATGCCAACTGCGTCTAGTCGTATTGTGGATTAATCGAAGTAACTCGACGAKACACTGGGGCRAGCAHGGGGKCGATGTTGTCATSATTGGRTRAGGCATTGCAGTTTAATGGGCAAACCTTGGTGTTGGGCGCAGATGTAGAGATTGGCGATATCATCGAGGGCTTGGAGAAAGTTATTTTGCCTGGTAGTGGTTATATGTTTATTGCCAACCAGGATGGCAATGTTTTTACGCATGCGAACACCGATCTGCTTAATCAATCCATCAGTGAACTAGGGTTATCGTTTAATACGATAACATCGGCGATGAATTCCGGTGGGAGTGTCACCGCTGAGGTAGGCGGCGCTGAAAGTGTCGTTTACGCAAAAGCGATCAAAGATACCGACTTGATCACAGTGACCGTCATTAATTACGACTCCTTAGTGGCACCACTGTTTGATGCGGTATGGGGACAAATTGCGGTCACTATTGCGGTTGTTATTGCATGTGCGCTGTTATTTAACTTACTGGTTAATATACTGTTTAGGCCGTTAACCAATGTTTCTAACGCGTTGGAGCAAATTGCTCATGGTAGCGTGATCTTACGCAACGGATTGAGGTAGAAAGCGACGATGAAGTGGGGCAGTTGGCAAAAAACTTCAACACTTTCGTTGGCAGTATGCATCAGCTCATCAGCCATATTCGTGAACAAGCGCAGCAGTTGACCTCGCAATCAGATAGCAGTACTGAACGCGCTCGTCGTAACGTAGATGATATTAATCAACAGCAACAAGAAGTCACTATGGTAGCCACGGCGGTTACTGAACTGGCCTCCGCCACGCAAGAGATTGCTTCTCACGCGGAGCACACGGCCAGTACAGCGCAAGCGTCGACGGAGAGTACCGATAACGGGCGAGCGGTGGTTGAAAATACCAAAACATCGATCACACGCTTATCGGATGAACTCAAGCAGGCGAGCACCATCGTTGCCGAGTTGGACAAACACTCGCAAGAGATTTCAACCGTATTATCGACCATTCAAGGTATTGCCGAGCAAACCAATCTGTTGGCATTGAATGCGGCGATCGAGGCGGCACGTGCGGGTGAACAAGGTCGCGGCTTTGCGGTGGTAGCCGACGAAGTTCGTATCTTATCGCAACGTACACACGCCTCCACAGAAGAAATCAAATCAACGATCGAGACCTTGCAAACCACGACTGCTAGCGCTGTATCGACCATGGAAAGCAGTTCATCCTTGGCGGGCGATTCGGTTGCTGATGTTGATAAAGCTACTGCGGCGCTGAGTGAAATTGATGCGGCGGTAAATCAGATCAGTGATATGGCGACGCAAATTGCCACGGCAGCGGAAGAGCAGACTCATGTCACGAGTGAAATTACACAGAATATTACCTCAATCAAGGATGTGTCTGAGCACTTAGTACACAGCGCTAACGATACCTCACAAGAGGCGGATAATCTGCGTCATCAAGCCACCAAACTAAACGACAAAGTCTCGACCTACAAGCTGTAGGTTCGATGATTTATTGGTGTTAAGCTAATCACGTAGGCCAGCGTTCACCTTGGTGCCAACATGGTGAACGCTTTTTTTTGAAAAAAATGCAAAAAACAGGGAACTTCTGAGACAGTAGTCAGTCACAAAGGGTACTGAAGCAATTAAAAAAGGTTTTATGTTAACCCTACTGCGACATTTTCGTACATCTTTTATCTTCTTTCTACTCGGCATCGGTTGCCTGCTCGCTTTCAACCTTTCCACACCACAAATAGCTGCAAACAGTTCGATACAAGAGCTATTCGCCTTCATTCCTCTTGCATGGTTGTTTTTAGGCATGAGTGCTGTCACCTTCTTCTTGAATATGGTGCAGACGATGCTGGGGATTAAACGCCAACACATTGACTGTTAATGCCATCGATTATTAATACCAAGGTCCAGAGGAAGCAAATGATACAGCGTAATGGCCGAGAGCTGGATATTGATATTGGTAATAAGCATTTTGCGATTCAGCGTCGTTATGAAGCCTTTGGTGCATTTAACGACCTGTTGATTGCGATCTGGTTTTTGATTGGAAGCTTCTTTTTTCTCAATGATGCATTGATAGAAAGCGGCACCTGGCTCTTTATCGTCGGGAGTGCGCAGCTTCTGCTCAAGCCGAGTATCAAATTAACAGGATTGGTGCACGTCTCACGCGTGCAGCAACGTGTTCAAAAGCAACGTGTTCAAAAGCAACGTGTTCAAAAGCAATGTGTTCAAAAGCAACGTGTTCAAAATAACTGATGTTCATATGTGAATCACAGATATATTGAAGATGATGAAAAAGGCGGGTAAATGCTCCCGCCTTTTGTTTTTCTATGCGTTAGCCGAACACCTGTAGCTGAAGGGCAACAAAGAAGCCAATCGATATCCCGACGACTAATAACGTTGATAAACGGGTGCATGCTAAGCCAATGGCAACCATCGCGCCTAGCAAATAAGGGTTGGTAGTAGAGATAGCCAGTTTATCTTCGGGAAAGAAGACAATCGGCACCCACAGCGCGGTCAATACCGCCGGTGCTGAGTAGGTAAGTAGCCGTTGCAATCGAGGACCGATACGCACAGGTACACTGCGTGCAAGCAGAAGGTAGCGCACGGAGAAGGTGATCAACGCCATGGCAACGATCATTAACCAGTAGTTCATGATGTCATCCTCCTAGCGGGTAGCGATTCAGCGAGCAACCCCGACGCCATACCAATTCCGGTTGCCATAATCAGCGCATGAGGGATCTGGTAATAGGTGAGTAGCAACATGCTTAAACCGCTCGCTAAGGCGCACAGTAAAACGGGCCGTGTTTTTATACTGGGTACCGTGAGCGCGATGAATGTTGCCGCAATGGCAAAGTCGAGCCCAATGGCCTCCAATGCTTTAAGTTGTGACCCCGCCAAAATGCCCGCTAAGGTGGCAAGATTCCAACCGATGTAAAACGCCGCGCCGGTATAAAGGGCATAATGTTTAGAAAACCTATCGTGCTTGCGAGTATGTGCGGTTGAAAGTGCATACATTTCGTCAGTCAATAAGAAGCCAAGGCCGAGGCGCCACTTGAGAGGCAAAGGAGTAATGTACTGACGAAAGTGTGCGCCATATAACAGGTGGCGTGTGCTGATCACCAAAGTAGAACCCAACACGGCGGGTAGGCCAGCCGCACTGCCGACCATCATGGTGCCGGACAACTGCACTGCACCCGCGAAAACGAGTAATGACATCGCCTGTGTTTGCAAGGCACTAAAGCCCATTTGCAGCCCTAATGAGCCACATAAAATTCCCCACGGGAGAACGGCGAGGCAAAGCGGACTAACATCGCCTAATGCGCGCCATAGCGATGCTTTGGGAGCATGCACCTCTTGTGCAGCGTTATGCATAGGTCACCTTCTTGTTGTGTTTTCCGTCTAGTCTAACCGACCCAATGATAATGATGGTTAGGTTTTTTGGCGACGAGCCCCTCTTTTTGCAATTGAGTAAAAAGTGCATCGACAGTGTCTTGGCTTAGCGCATACTCAGTGCCTACCGCTTTTTTACTACAGCGTATCGTTTTGGCAGCAAGTGCGGTTTTTATATCGGTATAAGGGAACCCAAGCGTCTCATCGTTAGGCGTTTCAGGCAAGGAGGTTGCCTGGCCTGAGGCCGTCTGGGTCTCGCGCGATGTTGCAGGTGCAGTCGCGTTTAAAGGGCCGCTGTGTGGGTGATGGTACCAGTGGCGAAAGCGTTGTTCCTCACCGATGACGCCAACAAAAAAAGCCGCGAATAAATCTAATAAGACGGAAAGAAATATCACCAGCCAAGATTGGGCCTGATCCGTGCTCACCCCTAAGGTATTGGCGAGATTACTGATGAGTCCTAAAACGGAGCCTTGAGCCACCGCCGGTAAACTGTCACGCGTTAATGCCAGTTGTTGTTGTTCTTTGCGCAACTGGGTGTTTTCCTGTTGTAGCCGTGCCACACCCGTCGCAATTCTATCTAGCTCAATATACCGTTCAGCGGCCTCGTTATTCAGTGCAATTTGCTGCTCAATTGCTTCAATTTGGCGGTCATAAGCCGCGACCTTGGCTTGGCCTTGTTGCTGCTCACTCTGTGCTGCATTCGTGGCACTGTTAATGCCGCCGATGCTACCGCCAATCGAGATTAGAGCCAAAATGAGATAAAAACCGAGTGCCGAGGCGGCGCCAGTATAGTTACCGTGGGCACGACGTTCGCCAAACTCATACCAAGCATAAAACTTACCTGCTTCAAAAATGACAGCAAGCGCGCCAAACAACCACTGCATTAACGGGTTGTCATCAAGCGAGAGAAATAAAAGGAGCGAGAAAATCGTTGAGGCCACAATCGCGGCACTGGTAAAGCTGTAAACACTCACTATCGAAAAGCGGCCCTTTGGGAAACGATAGGTATCTCGAGGGAAAGGCCCGGCAACTGGATTCATGCTGTCTTTTTATCCTGACGAAATGAAGAAGTTGCAAAGCCTAGCGCAGATCGTGGCGTTTGTGTGTTAGTCAGGTGTGAAAATTCGAATGAACGCCTGATTCCTCACCAACCTGCGTTAAAAGGCATCGTCAGTGAGAAAAAGACATCGTCAGTTTGGTGAACCAAGGTGTGATTTGCCCTGTTACTGTCAGGATACCGGATATCTAAGTATAAAAGTGGCGGGATCAATTTTTTACCGATTTACGCTTTACGAGACGCGTGTGTCTGTCACTATCAATGGCATAGTAGCAAATATGATAAAAGGTTGATCGTTGTCAGCAAATGATTGAGTGAATGGGCAGCGATATTCAACAAAGAGGAGAGAAGGTTTGGAGCAACGGATCCTAGCATGCGTCGATGGCCCGCATTATTCAAAGCCAGTGGCAGCGTTGAGTATTTGGGCGGCAAGCCGTCTGTCTGTACCCTTAACACTACTCCATGTACTGGATAAATCGTCTCGCCAGCCGGAGCCTGAACTATCCGGTAACTTATCTGCAGGCAGTCGAGAGCAACTATTACAAGAATTGGTTGAGCTAGATGGTCAGCGCGCTAAGCTCGAAATGAAGCATGGGAAAGTGCTACTTTCCGAGCTGGCAGACGACGCCAAAGCGAAGGGGTTGAATGATGTTAGCACCTTGCAACGTCATGGCAACCTGGTTGAAACCTTGCTTGAGCTGGAAGCGCAAACGCGTGTCTTGGTGCTGGGAAAATCTGGTGAAGTACATCAAAGTGATGCTAGAGCCATCGGTTCACAACTTGAAAGTGTCGTGCGTTCAATTAAGGCACACACGCTGATTGCTAATGGTGAGTTCTCGACACCTGACAGTTATTTGCTCGCATTTGACGGCAGTGACATCAGCGAAAAGCTGGTGGAGAAGGCGCTCGTCACCCCATTATTAGCGGGAATGACTTGTCACTTAGTGATGGTAGAAGATTCGCAAGAGAAATTGGCTGCTTTTAAACGGGCGGCTGAGCGATTGCAAGCGGCAGGCGTCAATGTTGTGCAAGCGCAACTCACGGGTGAAGTACACCGAGCAATCTTAGATTATCAAGCGTCAAATCAAGTGGATATGATTGTGATGGGGGCGTACGGGCATTCAAAACTACGTCAGTTCTTTGTCGGAAGTAACACCACCAAGCTGCTGATTGAATCGACGGTACCCATGTTATTGATTCGCTGAGGGCTGGGCAGAAGCGAGCCTTCGTCACTGACAGAAAAATAAAAACCCGCATCAAAGCGGGTTTTTTTGATCTTGGCTGTATCGCTATCAGTACTTAAAGCGTGTCGTGAACATAAACTGATCGCCATACCACTCGTTAACTCGGTATGCCGCGCCTAACGAGAACAGTTCGGTTGCGTGGAATCGACCGTAAGCAGAACCAAACGTATCTTCTTCATCATCCACGGTGAGTAGACCGATTTC
Source organism: Salinivibrio costicola subsp. costicola ATCC 33508 = LMG 11651 (assembly GCA_000565345.1). Taxonomy (GTDB): domain Bacteria; phylum Pseudomonadota; class Gammaproteobacteria; order Enterobacterales; family Vibrionaceae; genus Salinivibrio; species Salinivibrio costicola. Next base: position 26,405 of record AQOF01000025.1, read on the forward strand.
ACCGCCCACTTCAACTTGTGGCCCCAACCATTGGCGAATACCAAGATTGATTTCTAAACCCACATCGCTGTTGAAGTTCTCTTTATTGACGCCGCGCGCAAGCAATTCACCGGTCAAGTCTGCCCAGTTATTGATCGGTGCATGAAAACCAATCCCTGCAGCGGTATCCCAATCCGAATCAAACTCGGTATCTGCTTCAACACGAATGTGCGCATTAGGGTGAATAGACATGCTAAATCCTGCACCATAGGTGAGGGGGCTAACACCGACACGTCCTTCCAAGTAATCGTAACTAAAATTACTCATGGTGGTGAGGTTGGCGTCTTCTTCATTGGCCACGGCGCTGAAAGAAGCCAACGCGACAATCGCGCTAGCTAAAAGAGATTTACGCATTATCAATTCCACTTGTTATTGGTGTTGAAATCATTCTATAAGACGATTGCGCGCTGAAACAAGCACATCCGCCTGTCATTTAGGCTTTTTTACGCATTTCTGACCCAATGCGCGGTTATGGCAATAAATTGGGACTATTCGCCGTCCATATTCCATTTGTTGCGGTTAATCGCCTCCACGACACGCGGGGTATCGAGTACGCTAGCCCAAGGGAACAAATTGGGTTCGTGAGCAACCACATAGCTGGTTAACTGATCGGTCACCACGCTCACTAAGGTGTCTTTCTGCCACGGTTTTGCGAGATAATAGTGCAAACTGGCATGATTCACCGCTGATACTGTATCTTCCAGCCCTGCTTGACCCGTGAGTAAGACCTTGCGTGCCGAAGCGGTTTGAGGCTGATTAGCCAGCTCAATGAGAAAATCGACGCCTAATTCATCTGGCATAATGTGATCACACAAGATAAGTGCCAGTTGTGTTCCTTCCGTGGCCATATCGCGAATCACATCGCGTGCCTCGGAAACGGACTCGGCGGCTTCGACCTCAAAGTGATCGGTAAAACCTTGCAAATCGTCTATCACGCTATCGAGGACATCGCGTTCATCATCCACACATAAAATTAAATATTGGCTCATGTTTGTGGCTCCTTATTGGCAGAGGCGGGGAGTGCTATGGGCAAGGTGACTGTCATCGTGGTGCCGTTCCCGAGTTGGGAGCGGACCTGAATATCGCCCCCTTGCTGATGAACAATGGTTTGACACATGGTCAGGCCAATACCCAAACCAAAATGCCCCTCGCGCTTGGTGGTGTAGTTTAACGCGAACATTTTTTCTTGCTGTTCTTGCGTCATTCCTATCCCCGTATCCGTCACCGATACTTGAATCATGCCAGATGCTTGGTCGTTAAGGGTTTTAACTGTCACGGTAAGTGTGCCCGGCTCTGGCATCGCATCCAGTGCGTTGGCAATAAGGTTGGTCCAAACCTGTGCCAAAGCTGATGGCTGAGTGATAATGTCAGGCACCCAGTCATAGTACTTTTCTAATTGGTGCGGTTTGAGTCGGTGTTCGAATAACGTCAGGGTGTCATCAATGCTTTCAATAATATGAGTACGTTGGCGCTGTTCGCTGTCTTGGCGCGCATAGGTGCGTAAGCTTTTGACGAGATCGGCGATCCGACCTGCACATACATGATTAGAGCGTAATAGGCGACCACAACGGGCGTATTGCTTCCAAGTCGCCAATTCAGTGTCAAAATGTGATCCCAAACGTTGTTGCCAGTTGGTCACCGTATCTTGTTGATACAGGCCAATATTCACCAGGTCTCGTGCCGTGCGTTTATTCCCGGTCATTTCACTTAACGTACGTGTATGTGTTCGCGCGGTGGCGGTTGATAGCGGGGTGCTGTCGCGGTTGTTTGCAAAGGGTAAGGGCTTGTTCGCGGCTGGCAGCATCAAGGGGCGTTTTTGCGACGTGCTCTAAAGCGTCGGCAAGTGCGTCGCTATTGCGTAAAATCGCGGAAACAGGGTTATTGAGTTCATGTGCGACACCGGCGACCAGCTGGCCCAGGAGCGCCATTTTTTCTTTTTCTAACAACTGGCGATTGGCTCATCCAGCGAAGCGAGTGTTTGCTGTAGCTGGATTTCGGTATCAATGCTGCGCTTTAAGCGTTGGTTAAAATGCAATAGTAGGTATTGAATAAACAGGGGTAACAGCTCTGAGCGGCTGGTCATTATTTTGCTAAATAGCGTATGGTCGATTTTGATCACCCGGGTGCGAGTGAGTGTGCGCCCAGTCGAGAAAGAGGCCTCGCCAGTGACAAACGACATGCTACCAATCAAACTGCCGGCAGAGAGGGTAGAGACATGGTGCACTTGCCCTTTATCATCGGTTTTATAGAGCCCAACGTCGCCTTCGGCAATAAACCATAAAAATGCGTTATCTTGGTTTTCTTTCGTGAGTACATGGTTGGCGCTGTAGGTTCGGCAGGCACGGCTTTCGTCATTGCCGTCAAAAAAGGCATAAAGGCCAGCAATCACTCGGTCGGCAATGTCTGCTTTATTGCTTTCGGCTGGCGCGAGCAATTGTGACTGAAATTGGTTTATCTCACGTTCGACTTGCGCATCCAGTAAGGTGCGATGATCCAGCACTTCGCTATAACGCAATAGATCGTGTTGGCAACGCCGCAAGACATAGGTTGTGAGTTCTTTCTCTGCAACCCGCTGTAATTCATCTGCTCGCCACGGCTTGTGCATGCAATAATTTAACCGACCCTCATTGACTGCCTGCAAAATGACATCGTACTGCGGCGCTTCGCTGAGCAAAATAGTACGCGCCCCTTTACTGGCGGCATGGTTGTCAACGTTGACTAATAAATCAATGCCATCATTGTTCCCAGGCGCGTTATGACAAATCAATAACGCCACCTGTTGCTCGTTCGCTTTCAAATCATGTAACAACGCATAGGCATCATCAGGGGTGTCAGTACTGCATAGATCAAAGACATCGCGAAACGGCGCGAGGTCGTGAGAGAGCTTTTCCACCGCGAGAGGGTCTTGGTCAATGCACAATATCACATAAGGGTTCATACACTCTGCCGATTTGTCGCGAATTCGCTTTGATTATAGGCATTTATTCGCTTCAATGATGCGAAATAGTCGACATTCATGAACATATCCTGCTAAACCTCGCAACCTTAATGCGCGCGCCCATCGTGACCTATTCGATGGATAGACAAATGATGCTTGCTGACTGACTTAAACCTGTATCCCAATCTATTAGTATATTATCGTCAGCGTCCATTTTTGGTTACACTAATGGTTTTCGTGTCCTTGGAGCAAAAAAGACATGTTTTTAGGAAAGTATGGCGCCATTGCCGGCGGCCTTGCGGTGGTTGCATGTTGGCCATTTGCAACGGGTCAAATTGCTCACTCAATGTATGAGCGTGAAGTGGATCAACGCACAACCGCAGATTTTACGCTCGAGGAACAGAGCTATGAGCGAGGCTACTTAAGCTCACAAGCGGTTACGCGTGTCCAGTTTAAGGGCGAGAGTAAAGTGTTATTGGAGCAGTCAGGGTTACCGGTTGCCTACGAGATCACATCAGAGATATCTCACGGTGTATTGGGGGTCTCGTCGAGCAATACCTTGGTAATGACCCCAGAGCTACAACAAATTACTCAAAAGGTATGGCCAGGTAATCCGACACCGGTTCGCTTAGACCTTGATACGCTGCTGACCGGCGCCTCTGACTATCATCTGACGGTGGCGCCTTTCTCGCTTTCGGAGTCAAACAGTAATCTAACCGCAAGTGAACTGAGTGTTAAAGGCGAGATTGACCGCAAAGGACGCGGTAAAGCAACCTTCTCACTGCCTGCTCTCGCCTTTAATGATGATAATGGCCAGCAGTTGAAAGTTGATACCATCACAGGGAGCGGCCAAGGTTATCTGCAAGAGGGATTATGGATTGGTAATCAGTCGCTCTCGATTGAGCAAGCGCAGCTAGATAACGGCAATGGTCAATCGGTCCAGCTTGCTCAGGTTGAGCTTGAAATTGGCAATGAGCTGGTTGAATCGGCGTCAGCGCGGTCGTTGAATAATACTAATCAACTCACCGTTGGTGAGATAACGTTGCCAGATCAAACCCGTTGGCGCAACTTGGTGGTAGCGTTAGATGCTAACCACCTTGATTATACGGCTATGTCTCAGATCGCATTGCTATCGTCACAGTGGCAAGAGGGCCCGGTGCCGGGAAGTGCGTCTGCGATGGAACAAGCCGTTGTGGATTTGTTGCAGTCGGGGTTATCGGTTAATTTGTCGCCGGCAAGCCTGACGCTTCCAGAAGGGGACGTTAGCGTTGATATGCGCCTTGAGCTAAGCGGTGGCGACGCCACGGGTGAGTTTGGCCTGAATCAGCTGGTGAGTCAGTTGTCTGGCAATCTAGATGTGGTGGTACCAAACGTGTTGCTTTCACGGTCGCCATGGCGAGAAAAAGTCAGTAACTTATCCAGTGCGGGGTTTGTCACGCAGTCGGAAAAAACAACCACGCTTACCGCCCGGATTGAAGGTAATCAAGTGGTTGGATCGAGCGGTAATACGGTACCTTTAATGCAGTTTGTTATGTACCTGCTGTAGCCAACGGCTGTTATCGTTAACGTGTAATAGCTTGATGTGTCAACAGCTGGACGTGCCAATAACGCATTACGTGCGCGTCATGGCTTCCAAGTGGTAACGGGGATTGAATTTGCCGTTACCTTTGTTCTCTTAACCGCAAGAATTTAGAATGATGCAGTCTTTGCCTCAGCTTAAGGCCAAAAAATATAGAACCGTAAGAGAAGACACCGTCATTGGTCTGCGAGCCGTGGCATTCATGAAACACGGAACGACCACCCAGGTACAAATTAAAACCCCGGTGGGGCAAACGTATCGCTCTGACTGTACCTTTATCGGTTTTGATGGCGAAAAACGGTTGTTCTTTTCTCTGCCCACGGAAAACCTCAATCAGGTTAATCAATTTTTTATTGAAGGTTATCGCCTCGCCGTGGATGCCGTTTCTGATGAGGGTGAAGGCGCGAAAGTACGGTTTGCATCCAAAATTTCCACCGTACTCAAAGCGCCCGTTAATTTGGTGGTGGTTGAGCTACCACAGCAAGCCAAATTGATTCAACAGCGCAAAGATAATCGTTATGAATTAAATGTGAAAGGTGAAGTTCCTCTAGGTAGTCGTCGTTTGTCGGTCAATCTTACCGATATTTCTGCAGGTGGCTGTGGGTTTAGTTTTGATGCTATTGCGCCCGTTTTTGAAAAGCACCATCAAATCGCGATACAAATCCAAGCGCCCGATAGCGACGATTGCTTTGTATTAAGCGGGCAAGTGGAAAACCGTCAGCAAAAATGGGGAATGCAACGCTACGGCGTATCGTTTGACCGCGGTGGCCTTAAACACTGTGAAGCCTTGATTAAACGACTTGTTTACGATGGCTCGCACTACATCTTTAATCCTCATACTGAAGACGCTAAGTGACAACGTCACATACATTGATCGTTTCTATTGACGATTAGACCTGACTAGCTGTTTGACGTAGCTGAAGTGACATAGACGACTTTGGCACAAATGCCATTCTGGTGAAAAAACTGAAGCCAGCGGCTTTGATGAGGCTGCAACACATCTCCTGGGCCTTTCACTTCTACCCATTGATAAGCGTCGCCTCGACACATAAACAAATCGGGGTGACCGCGTCGATTATGGCGTCGATCGAACAAAATACGCTTAAAACACGCGCTTAGCTGTGTGTCGCTGAGGGCGTGTAAGGCGGCGTCAAGCAGCGGCCATTCAATCACAGACCAGTTGATCCAATCATTACTGAGCCCCTGTTTTTGTTGATAGTGTCGTGCTATCCAATCGCGTGCTTGATTAATGTTTGCCAAGCGCGCATGAATTTGGGGCTGTCTTTTGGTGACAAAGTCGTCGCTATACAGGTCGCGCGGGCCACGTTGAAATGGATTCACAAAGGCGCCACTGATGGGTAAAAATAGAATGTCCCAAAAAAAGAGCCCGAACAGCGCATTCAGCAAACTGTTTTCGCTATACCATACTTGCCAGCCTTGGCATCGATAATACGCCGCAACGTCCCATTCCACCCGATGTTCAAGGGGGAGTGTCAATGTCTCACTATCCACAATGGCAGGATTGACTGAGTTTGTCGGCACCAAACGGGCATGCTCTCTGAGGGGCTTTTGTTTGGCGATACGACAAGCGACGTCATATTCTTCCTCATCGTGAGGCGCGTCGAGCATGGCCGCAATGATGCGTGATGCGTCATCAATATAACCTTGTTTAATCAACATGCGAGCTTGTCGCTCCCGGCTTGGCGGTTGCGTGGTGGTTTGGTAAAGCAATGTGGCACAAGGGAAGTCATCGTGGCGCTCAAACTCACGTGCAATACGATTAACTAACCGTTGCCGTTTGCGCTCAAGTGGCGGCCACTCAAACGGCTGAGGAAGGCGTGATTGTAGCGCAAGAATCAACGCTGGACGCTTGGCTTTCTTTGCTTGCCAAACCGTGTCGGTAAGCGCAGACAAGTGCAGCCAATCATCAATGTGTTGGCGGTGTTGAAACAAACGCTCAGACTGACTAACAGGATACGATTCAAATTGCTGAATACCGAGCTCGGCGACGACAAATTGGCTCAAATCTTGGCGTGAATTACCAAAATACAATAACAACAAGACGGGGAGTAGGTCCGGTTGGTGGCAGACGACTAGCGCGTAGGGACTGATGAGCGGATCGTCATAGGTGTCAGTGATCGCTGTTTGCCACTGTGTCTTACTCGCACTTTTCGCTAAGGCCACCGCTGGAAACGCATCGATCAATTGCGCCTTACTCAGTAGGTTAAATAAGACGTCAGCGGGAGCAGTATCGGTGATGCTGACAAATCCGTTATCGGCCAAGTTGTGGAGCAGTGGCCTGGTGTCTCCGAGCTCGGGATAGGTCAGTTTGTCGGCTAAGAAGTAATCATGGCGGCGCATCAATAAACGGACCAGCAAACATTGGGCTTTGAAGCTAAGCTGTTGAAAGCAGGTAAGCCAAGCCCGTTCTTTGCCTGTGAGCAGATCCCAGTCACGTTCAGACACTAAACCGATCAAGCTTTGAAAGTTATGATGGTAATAATAGGGGCTGAGAGGGTCTGGCTGTGTCATTCTTTTCCCTTATCTTTTATCAGGACAGGTGCATTCAGGAGCCGCCGAATGAAATGGAGTATCGCTGTACTATTGTCAGTATTTAGTTGGTGGGTGTCGAGTTATGCCTTAGCACAAGGTGACGATACGTTTTCAACGGAGCAAGGGATCGCAGGGGTCGCCTGTGTGATTACCGATCCTGCTGGGCGACTACTGTTGATAAAAGATAGAGTCACCGGGCGATATGGTTTACCCGGTGGACGAGTGAATTTGACTGAATCACCGACCCGAGCCCTGGCGCGCGAAGTGTTTGAAGAAACGGCTCTTCGCGTCAATGTGGGGAAGGTCGCTCACAAAGATAAACGTGGGGTATTGTTTGCTTGCCAAAGCCAAACGCCGCTACCGGTTGTCTCGAACGCCAATGGCACAGGCGTGTTGCCGGTTTGGCAGGCGCTGCACTTTGGATCTGAAATCGATAAAGCCTTGTTAATACCGCCTGCAAAGGCAGGCGACTATCGCTATCGATTTAAAGATCGCGGTGAGTTGCTATGGTCTCTGGCGGCAAAAACGCCTAGCAGTGATGTCGCTGCTTTAGCGGATTTTAGTGCCCTAGCGCCTGCCTTTTACGTAAGTCAGTATGGCCTCGTCTCTGGCCTACAAACGGCGATCGCGCACTCGGGCGATGTCGCGAGCGCGATGACTAAATACTTATTCAGACTGATCAACATCTTAGGAGAAATTGCATTTTACGTTGCCTTGGTACCACTATTTCTCATTTTTCGTGGCCATAAATCGGCGCTGTCGCTGCTTTTTCTTTTGATCAGTGCGGCGACTGTCTCTATCACGTTAAAAACAGGATTTGCGATGCCAAGACCGTTTTACCTATGGCCTGACTTGCAAATCGGTAAGGCAAGTGGCTTTACGGTGCCAAGCGGTCACACCTTATTAGCGGCAGCCGTTGTCACCGCCTGGTACCTAAAGCGTCGTGATACGCATGGACAGGCATATGGGTCGTTAGTGCTTGCTTTGGCGGTGATGATTTTGATGGGGCTCAACCGCATGTATTTGGGCGTTCACTTTGCTAGTGATGTGGTGATTGGCGCCTTAGTGGGAAGCAGCCTAGCCTGGATAACCGTGAAAATAGATGCAGTGACCATAGGGAAAGATCGGCCGCTACTGACCACCGGCCGGCTGTGGCTATTGGTCTGTGTGTTGTTAGCATTATTGGCGTTAGCATTAAAGTTACCCGATCTGCTCTACTTAGCCGCATTAAGCGCTGGGATATATACCGGTCAGGTCTGGCACAAGCTTTTCCCCAGTCATAAACCGGCTGCGAGCATGATGGGAAAACTATTGACCTTGGCCTGGATTTTCTTGGGGGTCGCTGGGCTGCTTCTGGCCGCTTGGGGCGTGGTGCAGGTGACGGGAATGAGTTGGATTGTATTGATCGTTGTATCCATGGCAGCGTGGAGTTTAGGGCCTTGGGTTTTGATTGCGAGCCCAGAGTTTGCGAGATGGTCAAGCACTAGGCTCGGTTGGCGGGAATGGTGATAAGGATTTAAGGATTGACTTGCGAAGGATTTACCCTGTGATCGCTTTGGCTGTGCCAAGAGTTAAGGTAAAGTAGGCGCATAACTAAAATTGCACCAGGCATGGTGATACTCGCACAGGAACCGCAATGATACCGGCAATACACCACAGGCGGGCTTGTCGTCCGCCGTCGTTGATTTTCTTACCGCTTTGCAAGACGCGGGTTTTCAGGGCGATATCGAATCGACCTACGCAAGCCGTCTGGCGGTAGCGACGGATAACAGTGTGTACCAAGCACTGCCTCAAGCCGTTCTTTTCCCGTTGTCGGTTGATGATCTGCGCATCATTGGTGAGACCGTTCAAGCCCCACCTTTCAGTGACATTAAGTTTTCGCCACGCGGCGGCGGCACAGGAACAAATGGTCAGTCACTGACCCAACATGTGGTGGTGGATATCTCCCGTCATATGAACCAGGTTTTAGAGGTCAACCCTGAACAAGGGTGGGTGCGTGTTCAAGCCGGGGTGATTAAAGATCAGCTCAATGATGTGTTGCGTCCGTATGGCTACTTTTTCTCGCCGGATTTATCGACCAGTAATCGCGCCACGATCGGTGGGATGATCAATACCGATGCATCGGGGCAGGGGTCGTTACGTTACGGCAAAACATCGGATCATGTGCTCGGCTTAAAAGCTGTATTGATTGATGGCAGTGTGTTGGAGACCCAACCGCTTAAGCCGGAGCCGCTCAAGCAAGCGATGGCGCGAGGTGATTTAGCCGGACGTGCTCTGGAAACCGTGTCGTCCGTATGTCGCGAACATCGTGATCTGATCACTGACACCTTTCCGCCACTCAACCGATTTTTGACTGGGTATGATCTTAAACATGTTTACGATCAAACCGTAACGGAATTCGATATTGGCCGTGTGCTCTGTGGCGCCGAGGGGTCTTTAGCCTTCATCGCCGAAGCCAAGCTCAATATTACGCCCATTCCAAGTGTACGCACCTTGGTAAATATTAAATATGACAGCTTCGATTCAGCGTTGCGTAATGCGCCCATGATGGTAGAAGCCAAGGCGCTTTCAGTTGAAACCATTGATGCTAAAGTCCTTGATTTAGCACGTAATGATATTGTGTGGCATACCGTCAGTGATCTGCTGGAGGATGTGCCGGGTAAGGTCATGCACGGCATTAATATGGTCGAGTTTGCTGGCAATGATGCCGACGACATTGAGGCACAAATTACGACCCTGTGTGAGCAACTCGATCGCTTGATAGCGAAACAGCAAAAAGGCGTGATTGGTTATCAGATCTGCCGTGATCTGGCGTCGATCAATAAAATCTATGCCATGCGCAAAAAATCGGTTGGATTACTGGGCGCGACGAAAGGCAAGGCCAAACCTGTTGCCTTCACCGAAGACACCTGTGTGCCACCAGAAAATTTGGCGGACTTTATCAGTGAGTTCCGCGCATTACTCGATAGCCATCATCTGCACTATGGCATGTTTGGCCATGTTGATGCAGGGGTATTGCATGTGCGCCCCGCGCTTGACTTGTGCGATCCAGAACAAGAGCGGGTGATGAAAACCATTTCTGATCAGGTCGTGGCACTGGTGGCGAAATACGGCGGATTGATGTGGGGCGAACACGGTAAAGGCTATCGTTCTGAGTACGGTCCCGCCTTTTTTGGTGAGACCTTGTTCATGCAATTGCGTCGGGTAAAAGCGGCCTTTGATCCGCAAAACCGGATGAATCCTGGAAAGATTTGTACCCCGATTCACAGCGACGATGCTTTGGTGCAGGTCGATGATACCAAGCGTGGTTTTTATGACCGCCAGATCCCGGTTGAGGTTAGAGATAGCTTTAAAGGCGCGATGGAATGCAATGGCAACGGGTTGTGCTTTAACTATGATACGTCGTCACCCATGTGTCCGTCGATGAAAGTCAGTTATGACCGTCGGCACTCACCTAAAGGCCGGGCAGGGATTGTGCGCGAGTGGTTACGTTTGCTCGCGGAGCAGGGCGTTGATCCGTTGGATGTCGAGCAAGCACTCATGACGCAATCTCCCTCAGTCCGTGAAATGATGGCGAAATTCGGGCGTTACTTTACCCGCCAAAAAGAGGCGGATGACTTTAGCATGAGGTCATGGAAGCGATGAGTGGCTGCCTGGCGTGTAAAGCGTGCGCCAGTCAGTGTCCGATTAAAGTCGATGTCCCCAGCTTTCGTTCCCGGTTTATGCAGTTGTACTACAGCCGTTATCCGCGTCCGATCAAAGATCATCTGGTCGCAAATATTGAAAGCTTGCTGCCATTAATGGCTAAAGCGCCTAGGTTAGTCAATGCCGCAACCCAACCCCAGTGGCACAAGGGTTAACAGCCAAACTCATTGGTTACACCGATACACCCGCTTTATCGGTGCCGACATTGGCCCAGGCATTGGCAGGCGATCATGCCCTCAAATTTGATCTCGAGTGGCTACAAGCCTTGTCCACGCAAGAGCGTGAAAACTATGTGTTGATCGTGCAAGACCCGTTTACCAGTTTTTATGAAGCGCCACTGATTCACGACTTGATCAAGTTGGTCCGTCGACTGGGAAAAGTGCCGATGCTGATTCCCTTTAAGCCCAACGGTAAAGCACAACACGTAAAAGGTTTTCTACGACGTTTTGCCCAAACCGCGCGTAATACCGCTGGCTTTTTAAATCAGCTAGCGGCGCTGAATATTCCGATGGTGGGTGTCGATCCTGCTTTAGTGCTGTGTTACCGCGATGAATATCAAGAGGCGCTGGGCCGTTATCGTGGTGATTTTAACGTCCTACTGAGCCATGAGTGGTTAACGAATGTGGTGCCTAGCCTACCAGCAAAGGCTGAGCATACGTCCGAGCCTTGGTACTTATTTGGTCATTGCACAGAAAAAACGCAGTTACCTCATGCAGAGCAACAGTGGGTTGATTTATTCGCCCATTTTGGCGCAGAGCTTAAACCCGTTTCTGTAGGATGCTGTGGCATGGCGGGTACCTATGGCCATGAAGCCGATAAGCGCGATACCTCAGAAGCCATCTATGATTTAAGTTGGTCACCTAAACTGGCTGACTTACCCAAAGAGCGGGTTGTCGCAACTGGGTATTCGTGCCGTAGCCAAGTGAAGCGATTTAGTGAGACACCGCTGTTGCATCCACTGCAGGTATTATTGCGACTTGCGCATACGCGCACTGATCTTGCGTGCTCTGGCAACGTATAAATTAAAGGATTGCACCTGTGGTTATTTCGCGTACAGTAAAATAAAGAGCTAAAAGCTAAGGCAAACAAATGCTTAAAACAGTTGTTATTATCTTGCTAGTTTTACTCGGTATTACCGCTGCGCAATACTTGGAAGAGAGCACGCAGAAAAAAATTGCTTGGGTCATTGGGGCCATTGCATGCGTGCTGGCATTGGGCGTCATCGTTATGGAGCTTATCCGTTAGCCAAGGCCGTAATCACCATCGCTTATATTGGCCTAACGCCGACACGTTATCGTAAACGCCCCATTGTTGGGGCGTTTTGCTTTCTATTTTCTGTTCTTTGTCTTTTGTCCTTGAGCCTTGAGCCGTATAGTGACGTTTGACTACAAATCTTAAGTCCGTTTATCTCGACGCTTAGCGTTGGAACCCGCTTGTTTATGTGTCTTCGGTTTGTGCCTGTTAGGCTGGCGGATATCGGGCTGCTTTGGATGCTTAGTGGCAAAGCGCTGAGTGCCGTGACGCCCTGAGCGACGCTGGCGACCTGTTGTCGCTACGCTATCTTCTGTGGGGACTAAGCATTTCGGGCCGTTACCAATTAAATGTTTTTTACCCATCGAGACCAACGCCTCACGGATCAGTGGCCAGTTCGCCGGATCGTGATAACGCAATAAGGCTTTATGTAAGCGACGTTGGCGCTCTCCTTTGGCGACGGTCAGTGCTTCGCGTTTTTTATAACGTACCTTTTTGAGTGGATTGGTCTCTGAGTGATACATCGCTGTGGCGTTACACATTGGCGATGGGTAAAAGTTTTGCACTTGGTCGCACTCAAAGTCATTCTCTTTCAACCAGCACGCCAGATGCACCATATCCTCGTCGGTACAGCCAGGATGAGCGGCAATAAAGTAGGGAATTAAATACTGCTTTTTCCCCGCTTCTTTACTGTATTTCTCAAACAAGGCTTTAAATCGATCGTACGCCCCCATGCCAGGCTTCATCATCAGATCGAGGGTGTTTTTCTCGGTGTGCTCGGGCGCGATTTTGAGGTATCCACCGACATGATGCGTGACCAGCTCTTTGACATATTCTGGAGATTCGATCGCGAGGTCGTAACGCACGCCTGATGCGATCAGCACCTTCTTAATCCCTTCGACTTGACGGGCTTTACGATAGAGATCGATGGTATGACGGTGATCGGTATTGAGCTTGTCACAAATTTTTGGGAAAACGCAGGACGGGCGACGACAGTTTCGCTCAGCTTTCGGATCGGCACAGCCTAAGCGATACATGTTGGCTGTCGGTCCACCTAAATCTGAAATGGTACCTGTAAAGCCGGGCACTTTATCGCGGATATCATTAAGCTCTTCAATGATCGACGCTTGCGAGCGATTTTGAATAATCCGGCCTTCATGCTCGGTAATTGAACAGAACGAACAGCCACCAAAACAGCCGCGCATGATATTCACCGACGTTTTAATCATACCGTAAGCCGGGATCTTAGCTTGGCCGTATTGCGGATGTGGCACGCGGGCGTAAGGTAAGCCAAAAACGTAATCCATTTCTTCTGTGGTCAGCGGCACCGGAGGGGGATTAATCCAAAGCAGTTGGTCACCATGCTGTTGCGCGAGCGCACGTGCAGAGTAGGGATTCGCCTCTAAATGCATCACTCGACTGGCATGCGCATATAAAATCCGGTCGTTTTTGAGTTTTTCAAACGAGGGTAAGCGAACAAAGGTGTTTTTGGCATCGTGGCGAGAAGGGCGAATACTAATCGGTTTCGCCGCGTCAGGTTCCGTTTTTTTGCTGGTCTCACACTGGGTCTCACACTGGGTCTCAGTGGCATAAGGGTTCGGCATCGTCATTGCTTTACCCGGCTTATCGATGCGGGTTGAGTCTACTTCTGCCATTCCCTCAGGCGGTGACTTCATCATTACGGCTGTGCCCGCGATACGCGTCATATTGGCCAATGAATCTCCGCGTGACAAGCGGTGTGCAACGTCAATCAATGCACGTTCCGCGTTACCAAATAATAAGATATCGGCTTTTGCATCACACAACACAGAGCGACGAACTTTGTCTGACCAGTAATCGTAGTGAGCCAGGCGGCGTAAACTTGCTTCAATGCCTCCGAGCACGATGGGTGTCTGTTTGTAAGCTTCTCGACAACGTTGAGAATACACCAAGACAGCACGATCAGGTCTTTTACCCCCCTCATTATTCGGGGTGTAAGCATCATCATGGCGCAGTTTACGATCCGCTGTGTAGCGATTGATCATCGAGTCCATGTTACCCGCGGTGACACCAAAAAACAGGTTAGGCTCACCGAGTGCCATAAAGTCTTGTTTAGTGTGCCAATTGGGTTGCGAAATGATTCCGACTCGAAAGCCTTGTGCTTCTAAGGTGCGTCCAATCACGGCCATACCAAAACTGGGGTGATCGACATAGGCATCGCCCGTGACAATGATGATGTCACAGCTGTCCCAACCAAGAATATCCATCTCTTCTCGGCTGGTTGGCAAAAAGGCGCAGGCCCGAAGCAAGCAGCCAGTAGGGGTATAGTCGTATATAGCAGTCGGTGTCACGTCTTTGTCTCTTGGTCTGCCGCGCGTGTGAGCAAATGATTTGCAGTCATGCGCCAAAGCGGGCGATTAATTGGCCGGCGATTTTAGCGATATTCCTGCATAGAGTATAGGGGCAATATGTGATGTTCGGCATTGTGACGCACTAATAGCTGACAATGAAACTAACTTAACGTGAATCTATTTTATTACGCACATTGCCGTTGCTAGTATAGGGTCATCTGACTAAACGGTGAGGTTGTCATGATTGAGCTTGGCTCATCACGTTATCGGCTGACGGCATTTGCACTTGCGTTCGGCTCTTTTCTGATTTTTTGTAACCTTTACTTGTTCCAACCGATGTTGCCTGTGTTTGCGGCCAGTGATGGGATCAGTGAAACGCGTGCGAACTGGTTGCTTGCAGCGGCAACGCTAGGGTTATCCTTTTCCTTGGTGCCTTGGGCGGTGCTCTCTGAACGTATTGGGCGTCGGCCTGTGATGCTGACCAGCTTATGGATGCTGCCCCTTGTTGGGCTTGCGATGGCGAGTACCTCATCATTTTGGATGATTGTTCTGCTGCGCGCGTTGATGGGCTTGTCACTGGGTGGATTTGCGGCGGTGGCGGTCGCTTACATGGCCGAAGAGTTTTCTCCCAAGGCGCTAGCGATCGCCGTGGGCAGTTACATCAGTGCTAATTCACTGGGTGGCATTTCTGGTCGCGTTGCTGGTGGTATAATGACCGATTGGTGGGGCTGGCATGGTGCGGTCCTCGCCATGGCGGCCTTCACACTGGCGGGAGTGATGATCGTGACAAAATTGCTGCCTCGTCAACGCTATTTCTCCCCAGGTAGAACATCGTTGCTCACCCATTCACGTGGGGTCTTGTCGCATTTACGTACGCCAAGTTTGTGGATAGCCATGCTTATTGGTGGGGTGAATTTTGCATTGTTTGTTAACTTATTTTCGGTCACCGCCTTTCGACTTGTAGCGCCTCCTTATCAGTTACCGGTAAGCTTGGTGTCATCGGTATTTGTTTGTTATCTCGCCGGTACGGTGACATCACGGCTCAGTGGCCGGTGGGTGCTCAAGTATGGTGCAATCAGAGGCATGGCCTTTGGCACCTTGGTGGCGATGCTAGGCGTATTAGTGACATTAAGTCATGATATACTTTGGATAGTTATTGGGTTGTTAGTGGTTAGCGGTGGGGCTTTTTTCACTCACTCTTTAGCTTATGGCTGGGTGAGCCGCCAAGCTGCACAAGGCAAAGCAACCGCAACGGCTTTGTATTTGGTACATTATTATGTCGGTGGCAGTCTTGGCGGCTTTTATCTCATCGCGGCTTGGCAGCATTATGCATGGTTCGGTGTGGTCATCGCCGCATTAGCGTTGGGACTGGTTTTATTAGGTTTAGTGTTTGGGTTATCTCGGGTGGTGAATCGAAGCCGCGCTCGCAAAATACACCAGCAAACGGCGGCTCCATGATCACGGCCTCGTACCATACTGAGCCATGAGCTTGCCGTACGATGGGCTTATGGCATGAACGCCGTCGACTCACCGTGCGGCTGATTTAAAGTGATGCTTCGGTCGGCATATCAATGTTGTCGCGGCTCACTGAATGTCGTGCATCAACACTGGTTTGATGACCCGGTTGGTAGGCACGGACACAATTTCGTCCTTCGGCTTTGGCTTGGTAAAGCGCACTGTCCGCTCGTTCAATCAATGATGAGAGTGTGTCACCGGGTT
Source organism: Salinivibrio costicola subsp. costicola ATCC 33508 = LMG 11651 (assembly GCA_000565345.1). Taxonomy (GTDB): domain Bacteria; phylum Pseudomonadota; class Gammaproteobacteria; order Enterobacterales; family Vibrionaceae; genus Salinivibrio; species Salinivibrio costicola. Next base: position 42,519 of record AQOF01000025.1, read on the forward strand.
GAAAGGTGGAGATACCAATCGACGCGGTCACCTTGAGTGGCGTTCGGCTTTCATCAATTGGCACATCCATACTTTCGACTTCTTCGAGTAATCGGTTAGCGATTTGTGCCGTAACCTCACCACTGCATTTAGGTAAGAATACGATAAACTCTTCGCCACCAAAACGACCAAAGATGTCAGATTTTCTTAGTCGCTCTTGCACTGTACGGGTAAACGACTGTAAAACAACATCGCCAGCGTAATGGCCCCATTTGTCATTAATGCGTTTAAATTTATCCAAATCAAGCAACAACACAGAAAAGGGAGAATGTCGTTCCTCGCTCACGGCGAGTGCGCGCATTGCCAGTTGAAGTAGCATTCGGCGGTTATAGATCCCAGTGAGTGGATCGAGTGTCGCCTGGCGATAAAGGCGCAAAATCATATGTAATTGCGAAAGCTGTGACCAGACCACCATGAAGGCAATCACTGTCTGTAACCAGTATGAGGCAATATTGTCGGGACTGGTCATGGTGCCACCGAACGAATCCACCCAGAGATGGCAAGCTAAAGTAATTGTCATTAACGATAAACTTTCGCGCATGGTGAGCGGAAAGATAGTGAGCATGACTATCTGAATGATCGGCAATAGCGTGTAGCTATAGGAAAACGCGGTGTTCTCCGTAGGGAAATGAAGGGTGTGGCTGGCAGAGAAATAAAAGGCGTTGGTGGCAATCACCATCGCGACGAGACCGAGTTTAGCCGATTTTAGATTGTTAGCTCGACTCACTGCGTAACCAATCGTTATTAGCATCCCACCTAATAGCAAGCGTTGCAATGAGAGTTGGGCGGCGGCGGTAGTGTCCGATAGGAATAGAAAATCAGCGACAGACCAAGCGATCGTGAGCCCAGCCCAAACGTAACACAGTACACATAAGCGACTGCGCAGATAGGTACTACGCGTGTTATTAAAACTGTTGGCGTGTTTTTTTGCACTCCAAAGTTCAAAAAATGATATTTGGAGCTTATAAATAATGTGGCCTAAGGTCTCACTCATCATTGCACCCATTGTCCTTTCCGTTTGTGCAAAGGTTCCCGCTGCTCGCGCCACTTTGTTATTATCGCGTCGTGCGGTCATGTTGTTTTTATCTGTCATAAAGGTTGGTATAAGTGTACAAACCTGCCAGTTTATTGGCGGTTTTGAGTCTGTTTCGTGCATTCAATGTGATCGATGGCGCTTTTTAATGTAATCAGTTCAATAGTTGACTCTTTTTTAATGCCTTATGTAAGGTAATTTTTGTTATGTACGTGTTACTTGTTCCCGCGATCGTGTCTGCTGTTTTGGGGGCACAACTCGTGTTGTCGTTAGCCCTTTTGAAGGGCGATATTTGCCCCGGCCAGCGAGGGCGTTTTCATCATGCTTTTTGGGTGCCGACTTTTGCTTGGTTGATCTTGGTTCCATCTAGTTTTTTCGCCATCTTACCCTTCTTAACGTTAGGGATATTTGCGTTTCGATCAAAAACGGGCAAAACACGTCGGTCAGGTCCCATTCCTTTGTTGTATGTCGCAAATTTATTGGGCGTTGTTACATGGATTACCATACTGATGGCTGAGGGTGGGCTACTGGTTGTCGCCGGGGTATTACAGCTGGTGTTACTTGGTGCAAGCGTGGGGCATGGTCTATTAGTGCGTGCACGTTCACGTTTGCAGGCTTTTGACACGTTATTACCACTGGCAAGTGTGATGGCGTTTATGGGACTGATGGTGTTTGTCGCAAGCGTGGCGGCGTTAAGTCATTCAGATATTGCACCTAGCCAGATTAATGCGTTTGTTGCCGGGGCTGGGTTTGGCTTGTTGGCTCTCGCTGCGCAAATTTGGCACTTAATGAAGCGAATTAAGCCCACATTGTGGCGTATAAATGCAGGTATCTTGTTTATGTTTGCAGCCGTTACTTGTCTCAACTCAGTTGTCATGGGGTAAATGTAGCCTGTATGCCAAGATCGTGTTAAAACATTGATCGTTTATAGTCTTGCCCACTACGCTTACAAGATAAGTGGGTTATAACCCCCTCGTTTATCGCGTAGCTAACATGTTTATCGCGCAGCTAGCATATTTATTGCGTAGGTAATATAGGGTAAGGATAGTAATAATGCCTCGGCGTGCATGGAGTATCATCATCATAACGGCGCTTATTGGCGTAGGGTTTGCGGCATTCACGGCGCATCTACTCTATCAAAAAGAGCAAGAAGCCATTCGTAAAGAGCTGCACAAGGATGTTAATAATGCGGCAATGGCGCTCGCGCGCGAGGTCAACCTGGGTCTTGAACTGCTTTATGCGGTTAAGAATCACTTCGATGCTGGGCATCGCTTAAACGCCCGCAATTTTCAGCCTCTAACCTCTGGGGTATTAAAGCGTCATCCTAGTTTCAAATCGATCGAGTGGGCCGATATTGTCATGCATCATCAACGCCGGCATTACACACAAGGTATGACAGCGACTCAGCCTGATCGAACAAGCTTCAATATTGTTGAACTCAACGATCAGAGCCAGTTAGTACCCGCCTCTCGCCGTGATATGTATTTTCCCCTTAGATTTACCTCAGGTAACAATCAATCAGACGCTGTGATGGGTTATGATTTGGCTCAACATCCATCACACGCCAGGCACTTAAAACCAGCTTTAATACTGGTGTACCAGTGGCTACGCCTGCTACGACCATTGAACGAGCGTATGGTGATGTGCGTGGCTTTTTGCTCATTATGCCGATTCTCGTCGATCCCGAACAACTAGCAGGGATGATACCCAGGATTTGCGTGGATTTTTAGTGGCAGTGATCGATGTAGAAACCCTGGTCAATCTCGCGATAAAAACCGTGATGAATGACGGTATCAATTACACCCTAATTGATACCACCGATCCTAATCATCGCCAAGTGTTGCATACCCATCGTGTTGAACTGGCACAAATGAAGGATTCGCTGGCACAACAGCCCGCTGAACCCATTTTATTTGCCGGACGAGAGTGGGAGTTGGTGGGCTATCCCACAGTCAGTTACATGCAACAAAGACAAAGCTGGGTGCCAATGTGGACGTTTTTGATCGGTAGTGGCATCTTTTTTGTGATTTGTTATCTGCTCTATCGCCTGCAGGCACGGGCGTACAGTGTTCAAGTCCAAGTCGAGCAAAAAACACATGCGCTCAAAGATGCGAATAGCCGATTAGAATCAATGACCAAATGTGATGGGTTGACGGGGTTATATAACCGAACCCAATTTGAGCAAGCATTAGAGCGCGAAATCCAGCGCGCGGTCCGTGATGAAACACCCCTGAGCTTAATGCTGGTCGAGATCCAGCACCTATCTAATTACAACAGCCAATACGGTCGGGTTGCGGGTGATCAGTTGATCCGCCAAGTGGCACAAGCCATTGATGATATGCTTAAACGACCAGGCGATCTCGTCTGTCGTTACACGGGAAGTCAATTTATTGCGATATTGCCTCGCACTGAGGGGGCCTCGCGATTAGGTGAAGAATGCGTCACCGCGGTTAAACGGCTTCAGATACCTTTTGAGGACGAACCGGAGAGTCGGGTTTCTGTGTTTGTCGGCGGCGTCACCGTGACTGAGCAAAAAGAAATGACGGCTTCAAGACTATGCGCTTATGGCGAAATAGGCTTGACGCGAGCGAAGGCTGATGTCGATAAAGGTTGGCATTGGATGGTGGTGTCGTGAAAAAGCGAGCGGTAACAAGTACCGCCCTCTAGGATAACTCATCGGCTTTTACGTTCACGAGCCGGTCTTTAAGATCAGGAATCGATCTTTGAGATATAGAGTTAATATTTCTCGCCCTTGTTGAAGCGTGAATTTACCGCTGGGCTCTTAAGTAACGGATCATCTGTCGCCTTGGATGAGTTAACTGGGGTAAAGACTAAGGTGTGCGCATCATTACTGAGTAACAATGTGTTATTGCGCACGCTAGCGTCGCTCCATTGACCCAACACTTGGCTCATGGTTTGTTCTAACGCCATTGCGTTTTCCGCGCAAGCCATTCTCGTACTGGCCATACGATCAATCTTGAAGCGATTGTTGTCGAGTTCCGCCTTACCAAAGTAACGGTTACAGCCGGTATAGCCGTTGACTTCCATATCCTTATTGACGTTTAACGTTGGGGATCCTTCCGCACTGATAGCCTGTTGATCAATCATGGTCAGTTGCCATTGCTGAGCAACGCCAGAGGTTGTGACT
>AQOF01000026.1 GCA_000565345.1 Salinivibrio costicola subsp. costicola ATCC 33508 = LMG 11651
ACGTACGATTGACCGTTTTACCGCCGTTAGGCAAAATACTCGAGCTGATCATTGTCACCAAAATGGACAAAACCACTGCCCTGCACTTCCATAATAAAGTTATCGATGCGAGACGCGCTGTAACCCAACGCCAACCCTAACCCTTCTAAAGCACCGTCATAAATCGCTTGACGATCAGGGCAGTCTTCATCACAAGGCGGTTTGGCAATAAACTGGATAACGGAATAAGGCATCGTTGATGGCGCATTTCAATCACGGGTGAGAAATAGCCGGTAAACATCACGTTACCGAAATCATCGCCACCGCCCATTTGGTTAACACTCAGGCCAAACTCAGCGAGCGTGTCCACATTGCCTCCTGCGTCCAGCCATGCCTGCAAGCGCTGGTATACCGCTTGATGCTTGACCACTAACGAGGGAGATTTTGCTTCTACTTCTGCAAGCTGCTCCTGAAATAAACTAAAGTCGCGCGGACTTTCCGACACCACCTGAGATACTGGGGTTAAAATACGTTCAAACCGCCCATCTCGATACTGCTGACCACGATCAGTCGGCCTAACACACCCTGCGAGTACCGCCACACACGCCATCACGACTAACGCTTTTTTCACACCATCATCCAATCAGTTAGTTTGTAGCGCTAAGGCTCGCAAAAAGCGATGAATTTGGCAATCACTTATCATTATCAGACTGTAAATGCCTGCAAAATAATACAGTTCAATTGTGATGTCATTCAGATTATCCTAGTAACTGCTTGGTCATTCATCAAACTGTCATATAATTGTTATGTACTATGCATGAAACAAAAATGCATAGAAAATGCAACAAAAAAGGAGTAATGATTACCATGGACTTGAAAGTTGGGCGTTCGACGTTACTTGATAGCGATGCGGTGGAATATCAATGGATCCGCATGATGGCCAGTGAAGGTTGTACCCATAATGTGATCAATACCAGTATTCAGCGTTGCCTAGGTGGCGACTCGGAAACTGCCGATCTTTTACGCCGAGTAGCCACCAAGCAATGCTCGGTCAATGAGTTATTGTCGACAATAGAGTCTGTGAAATATTAATCACGATCTGAGCACTCTGCATCCTTGTGCCTACTCGGAGAGTTTCTGGGCGCCCCTACTTGTGCCGTCGTAACCTAATAACTCCATTGGATGCCAACATCTAGTCGTCTTTCGCAAAAAAAAGACGTGTAATGCGCGGGCGATAAGCGTTCTAAGGTACTTTTGTTTTCGACACGATACACGTACGTTTGCGTACCAATCGAATAACTTAGCTTATCACCATCAAACTGATAACTCGTCGTAACCCGGCTGCCATTGGTATAGATACCGTCTTTGCGGACTTCAAAACGATCAGCTGCATAGGGCGCGACCTCTGTTTCAACCCATTCGCCATACAAATCGGTTTGCGTCACGTCAGGCGCAAAAATTGCAGGCTGGGTCGCCACTAAAAATCCCGTTCCACCAAATAATATAAATAGAACTAATAGAACCACTTGTTTCGTTTTTCGCACGCGCTTACCCCTCAGTGCTTTTTATTCCAGCATAACTGACTCATCACTTTACTTTAGACGCTGAACGCCAGATTGTGATCTCGCTTCATCGGCCAACATCGAGTATGGGAGCTAATTCTTATCGTTTCACATGCGCACTGACACCGCACAGGACTTGACACTCAGACCTAAAAAAGAATAAAAAGGCATATAAAGTGAATAAATAAACGGGTATGCGCGTGAAGATAAGAAGTACCGCACTGGTTAAAGGATTTCGCCAATCTGCACCTTATGTAAATGCTCACCGAGATAAAACCGCGGTGATCATGCTGGGTGGCGAGGCGATGGCGGATGAGAACTTTAAAAATATCGTCAATGATATCGCGCTACTCAATAGCCTTGGCATGAAGCTAGTATTGGTGTTTGGTGCCCGCCCGCAAATCAATCGCGCGCTCAATCAGTACGGACTGGAAACGCCTTATCACAAAGGAATACGCATCACCGACAGCCACGCGCTTGAAGTGGTCAAACAAGCCGCCGGCCAAGTGCAGCTCGACATCACCGCGCGTTTATCCATGGGGCTCAACAACACCCCAATGGCGGGTGCTCAGATTAATGTGATCAGTGGCAATTTTATTATCGCGCAACCGTTGGGTGTCGACGAGGGGATTGATTATTGTCACAGTGGCAAAATTCGCCGTATTGATACCGACGGTATTCAACGCCAACTGGATCAAAACGCGATTGTGCTGATGGGGCCAGTAGCCAGTTCAGTGACAGGGGAATGCTTTAACCTCACCTCCGAAGAAGTGGCGACTCAAGTCGCAATTCGGTTACGCGCAGACAAGTTGATTGGCTTTTGCTCCGAACAAGGGGTCTTAAACCAAGACAATGAAGTGATTTCTGAGTTACTGCCCACGCAAGCCCAGCCACTTCTAGAAGTGAGAGAAGCCGCTGGCGATACTGGCTCTGGCACCAGTCGCTTTTTACGGGGCGCGATTGCTGCGTGTCGCGCGGGAGTCACTCGCAGTCATTTGATTAGCTATAAAAAAGACGGCGCCTTGATCCAAGAGCTGTTCTCGATTGAAGGGATCGGCACCCAGATCGTGATGGAGCGTGCCGAAAAAGTGCGCCAAGCTGAGATTGACGATATCGGTGGGATCTTGGATTTAATCCGACCGTTGGAGCAACAAGGGATCCTGGTGCGCCGCTCGCGAGAACAATTGGAGCAAGAAATCCCACGCTTTACCATCATCGAACGGGATGGGTTAGTGATAGGCTGCGCCGCACTCTATCCGTTTAGTGAAGCGCGCACCGGCGAGATGGCATGTGTCGCCATTCATCCAGACTATCGTGATGGCGACCGCGGCGTCATGCTGCTCAATCACCTCAAGCAACGCGCCAAAGCCAAAGGGCTTGAAACGATTTTTGTGCTCACCACCCACAGTTTGCATTGGTTTCTGGAGCAAGGCTTTTTGCTTTCCGATGTCTCGGCGCTCCCCAACACCCGCCAAGAGCTGTACAACTATCAGCGCCGGTCTAAGGTACTAACCTTAGCGCTTTAGCTGACCTCGCCATTATAAGGGCGCCAACAAGGCATCCGGCAAACCACTATACCTTGCGGTGCGTGCGCCCACACCGTGGCGCAGCACCGGCCAAGACGCGTAAAGATCAAGCTGGTGCTTCGCCCGCGTGATGCCGGTGTAAATCAGCTCGCGGGTGATCACCGGTGAAATGGTGGGCGGACATACCAGGACTGTGTGCGCAAACTCCGAGCCCTGTGATTTATGCACCGTCATCGCAAACGCGGTTTGATGGGCGGGCAGACGGCTGGCAAGCAAATAGCGCACCTCGCCATCGTGGGTTTCAAACGCCACCCGGGTGATCCCCGCTTGCTGCACCGCAATGCCAATGTCACCGTTATACAACCCCAGGGCATGATCGTTTTGCATAATCATGATCGGCCGGCCGTGATACCAGGTGTCACGCTCTTTAGCTATCAGCCCCGCCGACGCCAAATGCTGTTCAATCGCTTGGTTGAGGCCAGCGACGCCAAATGGACCTTCGGTCAATGCGCATAACAATCGAAATTGGCTAAAGGCACTCAGCTCGTCGGCCATGGGCCGCTGATTTTCGAGCGTCGAATGATCGAGTGCCGTTAGGTAGTCGCGATACCCCGCCACCGCTTGAAGCATCAGGGTCTGATAGCTGTCATCACTCAACACATGGTGGGCAATATCGCCATAGCCGCGTTTTAACACCGCCCCCACCTCGGCCATCTCTCCTCGGTTCACCGCAAAGGCGAGCTGACCGATGCCGGATTGGGCATCAAAGCGATAACTTTTGCGCAATAAACACAAAGCACTGGCAATCGCTGGCGCGTGCGGGTTTTCGGGTACGTCAAAGCCTGTCAGTTGGCTTAAACGCGCTGCTTGCGCCGCTGGATAGCCCGCCTCGGCGTACTGACAAATATCGCCAAGCACCGCCCCCGCTTCCACAGAGGCAAGCTGATCTTTATCCCCCAGCAAAATAATGCGTGTTGAGGGCGCCAAGGCATCGAACAACTGCGCCATCAAGGGCAAGTCCACCATCGAGGCTTCATCGACAATCAACACATCCGCATGCACGGGATTATTTTTATGATGGCGAAACGCCACTCGCTGCGGAATCGCCCCTAATAATCGATGAATGGTACTGGCTTGGGTCGGCAGCGCCGCTTTCACGTCATGAGCAACAGGCAAGGCGGCAATCGCCCGTCCTAGTGATTCAGTCAATCGGTTAGCCGCTTTACCGGTTGGGGCGACCAGCTTTATAGTGAGCGCTGCAGACGTTGTACGCTCGGCGTGGTGCGACGCCACCAGCGCTGCCAACAAACGGGCGACGGTAGTGGTTTTCCCCGTACCCGGCCCACCCGAAATCACCGCAAAAGGTTGGGTCAACGCGGTGGCTGCCGCCACTTTTTGCCAGTCTATCTCTGCCTTCGAGGCAGCAAATAAATTATCTAGGGTTTGTCTGGCCTCATCCGGTAACGGTAGCGCCGTCAGACGCTGGCGAATATGTCCCGCCACTTGCTGCTCGGCATGCCAGTAGCGATGTAAATACAATCGGTGTCCGGCAAGCACTAAGGGCGTCGCCTGCGTCCCGTCAGACACCACCGACGCCTGTGCCAATTGCTCGCTTGGCGCTTGGCTATCAATGTGCGCCAATAAAGGCTGCCAAGCGACGTCAGTGGGTGGCTGCCACTGGTTTAAGTCAAGGCAGACATGGCCTTTGCCCACTTCGCGACTCAGCAGCGCCGCCCATACGGTGATAGCAGCCTTATCTAATTGGGTGTCTTCTTCGCCCATCAAACAAGCAAATTGCACATCAATCGCTCGTAATTCCCCGCGCTGGTAAAGCGTCATTAATGCTTGTTTCATACCGACTCTCCAGCAAAGAGGTTGTCCAAGGCGTCAATCAGCGCCTTATCGGGACGGTGCGCGAATACACCGGTCTCGCCGCTATCACTGGCACCCCGTAAAAAGAAATAAAACACGCCCCCCACATGGGTGTCGTAATCATAATCTGGGATCCGCTGGCGCAAAAAGCGGTGCAGCGCCAAGGTATAGATCTGGTACTGAAAGTCGTATCGGTGCGCGATCATTGCCTCTTTGAGCGCCTCAGGATGATAATCGGCCACGCTGTCCCCTAAATGGTTCGACTTCCAATCCAGCACGTAATACTTGCCATCGGCGCGGAAGGTTAAATCGATAAAGCCTTTTAGCATCCCGCGCGCCGTGTCAAAGGTGAGCTGGCCAGCGCGGGCAGACAGTGCATCATATCGTGCGGCGAGTCGATTCAATCGCTGGCAGTCGAGTGCAGCCAAAGGCATCACGAACTCCATCTCCGTTAATCGACTGGCATTGTCAATGTGGTTCAGCCTCAGCCTTGCTCATTGAGCGGGTGTTTCAATACCTGTGTCATCCACTGCTGCAATATCGGGCACCACTGCGGGTCATAGTTCTCCAAGCTAAGGTGATGGGTAATAAGCTCAGCGACCTCTTCACTCATCAAATCCGCGGTAAAGTCCACCTCTTCAAATAAGGTGTGTAAAAAGGTACCGGCTCGCGCGCCTTTGGGAAACGCAAAAACCGACCAAGGATCCACCGTCACATCCGGCGTCTCCTCATCGGCGAGATCATCGTCCGCGTCCAAGTCGTAACTGGCTAATGTAGCAAGGCGCTGACATGATGGCTTTGTTTTACCAGCCTGAGTAACTGGTTAAGCGCCACTGACGGTCAATCTTGCCGTCAAACTGACGTGCGCTTAGCGCCTCGTGCGCCCCCGTTTGAGGGGTATAACGGCTATCGTCCGGCTCCGGTGGCGCAACCACAGCCACCGCATCACTCGCGCTCGCCAACCCAGCCAAACTCTCGGCCAGCAGGCTAGCATCACCGGCTTCTCCATGCTGGAGCAAATAACCAAGGGCCGTTAAGTGCAAGGCCGAGTCTTTTTGCCGGCTGTTACCTTGTTTAAGAGGTGTACAGCCGATAAAACATCCATACACGGCGCGCGTCACCGCCACGTACAGCAAGCGGATATCTTCAGCCAGCCGCTCTTTTTCAGCGCGCTCTTTGCCTTCATCAACATTATCCAGCGCCAGCACTGGCTGATACTGTTCATCATGATAAAAAGGTTGGCTGCTTTCGCGATACTGACAAGCAAACGGCAAGTAAACCAGATCGTATTCCAAGCCTTTCGATTTGTGGATGGTAACGATTTGCACCAAATCACGCTCCGACTCCAACCGCACCTGCTGCTCTTCCGATTGTTGAGCCGGCTCGGCCATCCGCTCTTGTAGCCAGCGGATCAGCGCGTGTGGGTTGTCCAGTTGCTGGCTGGCACTTTGCAGCAACTCCGCAATATGCAAAAAGTCGGTCACACAGCGCTCGCCTTGCGGCATCGCCAACCAGTTTTCTGCCACTTGGCGGGCAGTGGCGACTTGGCGAAGCATCGGCATCACCCCACGGCGCTGCCAGGTATCACGGTAATGGCTAAAGGCCACCACCTCTTGCTCCCACAAGGCTTCGTCTTGATTGAGTAACGCCAGCTGCTCAGCGGTCAGGCCAAATAAAGGGCTGGCTAGTGCCGACCGCAACTTACGCTCGTTTTCAGGCTGCATGACCGCCACTAAGATGCGCTCAATATCGCTGGCGACGGGGCTGGCGAACACATTATCACGGTTAGAAAGATACACAGACGCCACGCCTTTTTCGGCCAGCGCTTGCTTGACCAGCTGTGCCTCGCGTCCGGTGCGCACCAACACGGCGATATTGTGCGGCTGAATTTCGGCCTGGCCGGAAGGTGTTTGTAGATAACTATTGCCCGCCACCGATTGGTTGAGCACTTGCGTGATATGCTGTGCGGTACTCACCGCCAAGGTCTGTTCAAAATCTTGCTTGCTACACAATTCATCCGGGCTGTGATGCCAAAAGCTGAGCGCGGGCTGCTCGTTTCCCTCCACCACCAGCGCTTTTTGTTTGGCGCTAGGCGACGAGGCCACCTCTAAAAAGGGAATACTGTCTTGATAAACAAACGGCGCCTTCGCACGTGAGAACAAGGCATTGACCCCGCGCACCATGCCATCTGTCGAGCGCCAGTTGGTGGCAAGGTTATAGTGATCACTCACCTGCGCACGGGCATGAATATAGGTGAAGATATCGGCGCCACGAAAGGCATAAATCGCCTGCTTAGGATCGCCAATCATCATTAAACCGGTGCGCTCCCCCTCTTCCTCTGTGTCTGCGTCTACGAATACAGGGGCATCGTCCGCCACTGGCGGCTGATAGACAGTGCTAAAAATCTGATATTGCAGCGGGTCGGTGTCTTGGAATTCATCAATCATTGCCACCGGATATAAGCTGCGAATACGCGCAGCCAACTGGCCTTGGCTATCTTGGTCAAGTGCGCTGGCAAGTTGAGAAAGGAGATCGTCAAACGAGAGCCACCCTTGGCGGCGTTTTTCTTGGCGGAGCAGCTGCCGCACTTCTTTAATCGCCAATGCAGTTAATCCCGGCTTTAACGTCGGCGGCTGATCAACCAATGCCTGAATTTGATCAAATAGCGCCAGACTCGGTGGCTCAGCTTTACTCTTGGCCGCTAATGTCTGTTGGGCGAATTTTTCCAATTTGTCGGGCAACTGGTAATCAAGCGTCTCGGCATTGGCCCATTGTTCCATCGCATTCAGCCAGTTTGCCAGATGATCTTTGCGATAACTGCGGCCATCGAGTTTAGCGGCGCTGAGTTGTTCGTTGATCTGCTCCCCCGCCTCGCGCCATGCGCGCTTCACCGCATCAATCTTGGCAATCGCCGCTTGGTGTGCCGCCATGAGATCTTCGCCGAGATCAGGCGCCTTGACCGTGACAGCCGGCCCGGATAAATAGGGCGCAATCTCTTTTAATAAGGCTTCCGGTGCGGGCCAGTAGCTGCTCACCACACCGGCTAACGATTTAGGCAGCGGATAAAAACGACGACGCCAAAAATCGGCCGCCGCGCGCGCTTTGATCTGTCGCTCGTCGGTGACAAATTCATGACTGAACAGGCTGCCCGATTCAAACGCATTTTGGGTCAGCATCCGCTGACAAAAACCGTGAATGGTATAGATAGCCGCTTCGTCCATCTGACGCTCGGCCTCTAACAGTCGCTGCGCCGCGGTTTTATGATCGCTAATCTCTGCCAGCAAAGGCTCAATGATAGGATCGTCACTCTCACCGCGCATAAAGGCAAAACGTGCCTCATGAATGCGACGCCGAATACGGTCTTTTAGCTCTTGGGTTGCCGCTTCGGTAAACGTCACCACCAGTATTTGCTCGACCCGACACGGCGCTGTGCGGCCATGCCCAAGCAACAATCGCAGGTACAAGCCAGCAATGGTAAACGTCTTGCCGGTGCCGGCGGAGCTTCGATTAATCGGACGCCATCAAGTGGCAAGGTGAGCGGGTTGAGGATCTGCGGTTCCATATCATTATTTCATCGCCTAGTCTGCCCGCTATTGTAGCAACCCCTTGGGGTAAAACATATTCTAACCAAGACCATCAATCTGCGCCGGTTAACATCACGATCAAAAAAGGCCAGCATCGCTGGCCTTGGTTCGTTTATTGAGACTCGACGTTTACGACTGAAGCCAAACTGGGTTGGTCCATGCCGTGCTGCCGTCTTTGTCTTCCACTTCTAGGTTGATCCAACCTTCTGCATCCGCAGGGATTGGCAGTGACAGCTCAAGACGCTGTGTGCTCTCTTCGGGGTTAATAGTGATGGTGTTAAGCACCTCACCATCTTGGCCGATTAAGCGTACTTCTTTGAGGCCATCGGCGGCGACCACGTTAATATCCCATTGATCACCTGCTTTGGCGGTTTCACCAAACATGATGTTTTGTGGGTACAGGATTGGCCCCTGCGTGGCATAGCCGTGACCGGCTTTTAACGCTTTGGCAAAGGCGAGCGGCGTTAGCTCACCATCAACATTGGCATCATACGAATACGCCAGTGAGCTGGTTCCACGCATCATGGGTATCGGTACCGGCTGTGAGGTACATGGCTTCGCTTGATCCCAAAGCTTGTGCGCTTTTTCAAGCGTCGGCTCGTTATCGACACGTGCGTTAAGCTCCATCAGGTCGAAACGGTCGGTCTTACCGCCCGGCACCGCATCCTTAGCGATATTGGTGAAGTAGCATAATCGTTATATGGATGGTTCATCGGCACCACTTCTGCACCCATCTCATGTGCAGCATCAATCAGAGTATGCACGTCATCAGTACCCGGATCGACCGTCAGCGCCGCGCCATTGTCGATGGGGAACGGGTTCATGTGACCCCATGATGGCGAGATCTCAATCGATGGAATGAAAGGCACGCCGCGTTTTGCTGATAAATCAGCAAATACTTTGTGATTAATGGTGGAGTCGTGATCACTGATAAAGGTCAGATCCAAGTCGGTAGCTAGCTGAGCACGCACCACGATTTCTGGTGGGGTTACCCCTTCCAGCACATTGCCGTGGTGGTGCAAGTCTGCCCCGTACCATTGGTGGCGATTAGGGAAGGTTACCTGAGGCACTTTCACCACTTGTTGGTTGGTTTTGCCCGATTCGAGCGTTACATCCAAGGTTTGTGATTCTGCAGTAAAGCCTGCACCGGCATTAATGCCCAGCTTGTATTCACCCGGTGCCAGATTTAGCTCCGCATGGCCAGCTGGCAGCAAATTAGTAAAGAAGGTGCGTTTACCCAAGAATTCAACCGGTGGCGCTTGGCCTTCAATGATAGTCACACGTGCGTCTTTAGCCACGCCAGACACCGCTTCTTCTACGTTAAGCGCAAGGGTCGCAGGGCTTTTTAGCGAGGTGAAATTCAGTGTTTGCTCGCCATCAGCGCTCACATTAATAGATTGCGACTGACTGTTGGCATGGCCGGTTGCCGTACCATAAACCTGATACTCGCCGGCTGGTAGCTCCATGCTGTACTGGCCATCTTTGGCAAGCGTCCACGCGTAAGGGTGACCGTCTTTTTCAATCATTACCAAGGCATCGTTTGGCACTCGCCCATTATCAGCGCGCAATTTACCTTCAATGGTGCCTGTCGCTTCACCATGACGTTCGGCTTCGGCTTTGACAATCTGCGCCATGTCACCGTTCGGGACAACCTGTAGCTGAGACTCAAACGTACGGCTTTCACCGGCTTTGAGCGTGTGACCTAGATACATATCGCGACCGTTGTATTTAATGCGGTCAAAGTAAGGCGCATGCAGCGCGAACGCCCAATCACGGTCATACGCGACCATGCGATCGGCGAGGGCATTGTCCGCCATCGCTTCTTCATTGCCTTCAAGCCCTGGTACCGCGAACTGATAACCCGTATCCGGCCAGATCGTGTGGCCAGATTCTAGCTCGAGATCATCCTCACCCTGGTTATTCATCACGGTTTTAAGAGCAATCGCGTCAGAGCCTGCAGCCAAGGTATACCAAGTAGTAATGTCGACTTTGTCGAAGTTACGGCTCACTTTGATCACTGCTTTTTCATCGCTGTCTTCAACAATCTCAATCGACTTGCGATCGTTCGGCCAGGCTGACCAGCTGTTGGGGATGAAATCTGCAAAAGCGACTCGGTCTAGATCAATTTTGCCATTTTTCACCGCCGCGAGATCCACCAAGGTACCACGTGGCACACCCCACGGTGGCGCAGACTCAACCGCCAATGCAAACGCGACATGCTCGTTTTTTACCGTGATGTCTTGGGCGTGCGTTGCCTCGCCATCGGGGATCGCAGTCTTACCCTGAGTAATGCTGACGTCGGCGTGCGCTGAGGCACCCAGCAAAAGGCCAGAGACCAAGGTCGCCACCGCGCTTTTTGAGAATTTATGCATGAAGGCACATCCTTTTTTTCATGGTTTGTTATATGAATTTTCGATGACATTGTGCGTTAAGTTAATTACACGTTCAAATAAAAAACAGAACAAAGGCCTCTATAAACAACACAAAAACGATGCCCTCTAATCATTAAATTAAAGATAAGATAATGATTTCAATTATAATTAAAATGTAACTCTGCATTAAAATGATCGTTTAAAAAATATTTAGACCCCAAATAGATTGACCCCTAACGAGCAACGTAATGTGCAATCTTTAACCAACACAATGGTAACAAACATGACAAAAAAGATGGTTTTATCGACGAGCCACCCATTTTCTCTATCCTAGTAGTTAATTTCTAAAAATGAATATAAAGTCAAAAATTAAGAGTAAATAACCACAAAAGAGCCATACATAGACTTGGCTAACAGGGAGAAGAGTGGGAAAGAGAGTGGATAGAGGGGGAAACGGCGCCGCACTATTCCTATGAGGCGCCTTTGGTGATTAGCGTTTTTGTCGCTGCGCAAGCATCGGCATTAAGTGGCGATCGCCTGTAGCTAATAGCGCTTGACCGAAACTCTCGTGCCATTGCGGCCATACGCGATACACATAAGGGTCTTGGACTTCACCAGGATTAAAGCCCCCGATAAAGGCATCACGCATCGCTTTCAGCGCTTTGTCTTGGCCGGTGTCACTGTTATCAAAGCCTTTTTTTCCATCTCGGGCTTTTATCCCGGCCCCGACCGTACTTGGCAGATAAGTAAGCGGCTGATTCAGGCCATTTTGATAGTCTTCAACCAAGGCTTGTAGATGTGCAAGCACGTCACCTTTGCTGAGTGGGGAAAACTCGATGGTTTCTTTCACGCCCACCAACGTGCTCGGCACCGCTTCGCCCATCGCGCATTGGCATAAATGATCGATCCATACCGCAAGCTGATGACGCACGGTCAGATCGCCGCAATGAAAGCGGACCAAGCTGTCTTGATAACGCCGATTGAGCCAGCCTTGCAATTGCACCTCGCCCAACGCAGTAGGAAGAGTCAGATTAAGCTCAAGATCAGGGCGCGGCGCGGCGAGCAAAGGCGTTAAACGTTGGTACATATCACGGATCACCGTGACTTGCGTATCCAAGGTCAGTTCGCCAAAGTACGCCAAAGGCAACTTGCCCTGGCCACGCTGTCGGGCCATAAAATCCTGCACACTTTGGGGACTGTCATCGGTTTCAATAAAGTGCGCTAACAGCTGATCACGCAGCTGAAAGCGGTGCAAGGTATCTAAACTAAAGGGTTCGAATTCTTCTAGCGGCGCTTCTAACTGCTCAAAGAAGACTTTCAAGCGGCGTTGGAAAAAATAGCGCACGGGCAACCGCCAAAAGCGCTGTAACTCAGCCAACTCAATCACAGGATCCTGGTGGCTGTCCGGATCAGGCTTAACGCATCGCCAATAAATGCTGGCAGTTGCGTCCCTTGCCCTTTGGCGGCCGGCAGCCACTCTTGCGCGTAGCTACCACCATGAGCGAACGCCTGTGGGCTAAAGGGCGTCAGTGGATGCGTCTGGATAAGCTTTTCTTCCAACCGCTGGCGTGACTGCGCTTCGGGTAAATCGCCGTCACCGGCCAAACAGTAGCCCTGAGTGCAATACTCAAGCAACTCGGTGACCAGTACCGATGGGACTTTTAAGCTGTTGTCTTGCACTGAGCGACCGACATAACTGATATATAAACTTTGCTGTGCCGACTGCAGCGCTTCTAAAAACAGATAACGGTCATCGTCGCGGCGCGAGCGATCCCCCGCCCGCGTCCGACCGACCATCAAATCAAAGCCGACACTGGGCACAGTGCGCGGGTACACGCCATCGTTCATCCCCAGCAGACACACCACATCGAAGGGAATGGAGCGCATTGGCATCAAGGTACAAAAGTTAACCTGCCCGGCCAAAAAGCGCTGGCTGACTCGCTCGTTATTGAGGCGACCATTAAAGTAATCGCGCACCACGGGCAAGGTTAGCGTATGGGTAAAGGCGGCATCGCTGAGCTGTGTCAGCCAACTGTCCAACTGGGTGCGGATAAGCTTTATCGCTAACTCTTCATCCCCTTCAATGGCAAAGCAGTCATCCAGCATTTGGGTCAACCGCGCCACCCACGTCTTGCCATCGCATTCAATCGCCAGTTGCTGCTGGTAGTAAATCAAGGTGTCGATAAACAGCCCTAAACGCCCAGCAAGCTCCGCATTAAGCCCTTGGACTTCATCATAAGGCACGGTGTCTGCAAACAATCCAGCCTCACTCGGCATCGCATAGCCAAGTAACATACGTTTCAGGCCAAACAGCCAGGTGTTTTGATATTGCTCGGGCAAGGCAAACTGGCTCGCGGTATGGGTATCAAGCCCCCAGCGAATGCCCGTTTCTTCCACCCACTGTTTAATCTGATCAAACTGTTGGCTATCGATGGCAAAACGGCGCGATACCGTCGGTACCTCAAGAATTTCCAACAGCTCCGCCGCACTACACCGACTATCGGGCAAGGTGAGTAAGCGTAAAAATGCCGCCAACACTGGGCTTTCTTGATCAGCGCTGCGATCTGAGATGGAAAAAGGAATAAAACGCTCGCGAGGCGCATTACCAAACACCGCTTGAATAGCCGGACTGTAGGCATTGATATCCGCCACCATCACAATCACATCGCGGGGGCTAAGCGATGGGGTTGCCTCAAACATCGCGAGCAGCTGATCGTGCAGCACTTCAACTTCACGCATCGGGCTGTGACAGGCATGGATTGCGATCGAAGCGTCATCTGGCTTGATTTCTGTTTTCGCCGCACTGATCTCGGTTTGCTTGGGATCGCCCGGCTCGTTTAAATCCAAAATATCGGCTTGAATGTGATGCAGCAAATTATCGCGGTTGATCTCAACAAAGCCACTATCAATCTCATTACAGGCCATTTCCGAGAGTAGCAGTAAGTTATCGCGCCCCAGTTTTCCCATCGACGCCAGCAAACTGTTCCCTACTTCACCATGCTCGGGCTCATCAAGCCCCAGTGCCAATTGGCTCTCGGCGGGGATGTCTTCAATTCGGCTGATTTTATCCCGCGCTAATGCGGCACGTTTAGCCAGATAGCGCTTGTCGCGAATATCCCCCCAGTAATAACGGCACGGGTTGGTGAACATAAAGTGCACCTCTACGTGCTCACCCAGTGCTTGTAACGCATCCAGATAGCGTGGTGGGAGCGCGGAGATGCCAAACACAAAGACCCGCTCAATATCAGCCAGTCCCTCAGGTTTGTGCTGATGACTGGTTAAGGTATCGATAAACTCTTGATACAAATTGGCGCGATGGTAAGGCGATTGGCCCAACGCCAATGTGTGATCGTATAAGCGGCGCCACAGTTTTTGCTGCCAAGGTTGCACATCGTCAAGCTCTGGCACTGGTTGTTCTTGCTCCCATGCCAGCACCCACTCGGGGCGATAGACCAAATACTGATCGAAAATATCGGCCACTTTTTCGGCCAGCTGGTAAGCACGCTGCTGATCCTGGCTATCTTCCAAATACGCGGCTAAATCAGCGAACTCAGGCTCATCCAGACAGCTGGGTAAGATGTCCATCAGCTTCCATGTCATCGCCTCTTTATTGAAATCACTGCGCTCAGGCACACCATCCAACACTCGCACAAATAGCTGCCAGATAAAGGTAGCGGGAAGCGGGAATTCGACATTAGCGACAATCTGCTGCTCGTTAGCGAGTGCCATTTTTAACCACTGCGCCATGCCGGGGCTTTGCACCAGAATAAGTTCTTTTTGAAAAGGGTCAGACAGCGGTCGCTGTTGGATCAGAGAGACCAACAGCGATTTCAACAGTTCGAGCTGATTAGAGTGATAAACAGTAAACACAAGGCGCTCACATGGGAAAGATAACTGGCATCGATTGTGGCCGATTGCGTGATAAGCGCAAACCGCCACCGACACGCTGCGACCTTGCACACGACTTGCTAACTGTGTGATAGCACAGCAAATCGCTGAGCGATTAAACGCGATTATCACCCACACTGAAGGCAATCAGCTGGCTGATATGGTTCAGTGAACGGCCCGACTCTTGCTGCCACTCATTAAATGCCTGTTGCGCGGCTTGCATCGCCCGCTTGGTCTCTCGGCCGCTATCAACGATTTTAGTCGCGCGCAGATAGTGCTCAATATCGCGGGTGAACAAGAAGGTGTCCTTGCCCATTCGGCGCAAGGTATAAGCACCCGTATTACCGCCCAATCGCTTACCGTGCTTTTTTAAATACTGCCATAAACCAACAATATCTTCGCTGGGCCAATCGGCGACAAACTGGCTAAAACTGCCATGCGATTGCTGCACGCGGTGGATCATTTCCGCATTGTGTGGAATGGTCATCACCTTGGTTAAGTGGCGAATGATCGCGGGGTTCGTCGCTTTCTCTTCCCACATTTCTGGCGGCATCAACAACATTTTGTCGATATCAAATCCCCAAAAAACCTCTTCGAATCCCGGCCACTTTTTGCGTACCACCTGCCAGCTAATGCCCGATTGAAATACCTTCTGGCTAAACGCTGCTAACCAGCGATCATCCGGTATTTCACACAGTGCCTGATGTTCAAGCGGTGCCACCAGCATGCGCTCTAATTCTCGTTGACCACCTTTGCGATCGGCGGCACGTTGATAAATGGTGCTAAATTTTTCTCTCATGTCACAATCACGGCAGGGTCGGTAGACAATGGCCCTTATCCTACTGTATAAAAAGACAGTAAATCAACGAAGAGAGGGTAATTATGGCCGTTATCGTCAAGTACGTGGTCGAACGCGAGGGAGAAGAAAAGATGACATTTACCTCCAAAGCCGAAGCCGATGCCTACGATAAAATGTTGGATATGGCAGATGCGATGTTCGACTTGATTGGAGAAAGCGAACTAGTAGACGACGAAGAAAAGCGTGAAGCCTTGTCGCTATACCTTGCTCAACACAAAGACTCGGTCCTCGAGGCGCTGGGCGCCAAACGTAAAGCCGTCAAGAAAAAACCGGCGAAAGCGAGTGACAGTAAAATGGATGAAAGTAGCGACGACAGCAAAGACGCTGACGCTGCCTAGCACTCCCATTGCTGATCCTGTTGGCATCCGCGAAAGAGCAAGCCCACTTGGCTTGCTTTTTTTATGCGCTGAACCTGTATTTCACTCGCAAGGTATCACCCACGCTATGCATCAACACGAATCAGTGCCCCGACCTGTGTGGGATTTTACCTTGGCGTTCAGTTGAGTACTTCCAACCGCTGGCGGTTGTCTTTAAGATGAAGCGTTCGATGTTTTAAGCCCAAATTTCTATAAGGAGATCTCCCCCAATGGCAAGCTTTGCTCTGGCACTCGGTACCGCGACCCAAAACCAGGACGGAAAAATCATTGAAGCCTTTTTCCCGGCTCCGCTTCTTAACCCGAGCGATGATCTTGTCCGTGCATTAAGCGCGCTGACAGATTACGACGCGGGTAATCAGGTAGTAGCGATTGCACCAGAAACCTGTAGTGCTATCAGTGAAGCCTTCGCGGCGGCTGGCGCTCAAGAGGCCGCTCATTTCGCCAACATGGCACAACAAACCACCCAACCGCTGGTGCTGGTGATCCTCGAAAATGACAGCAAGCCTGCATCGGTTGCAGAAGGCTTTTTGAAGCTACAACTGATCTCGCACCGCTTAGTGAAACCACATGGTGTGGTGCTAGAAGGGCTCTTTGGCCTACTACACAACATTGCTTGGACCAATCAAGGCCCGATTGACTTGCCTGAGTTATCTGAGCGCCAAATGGAAGCACGTCTGAAAGGCGAAACACTGACCGTTGAATGCGTCGACAAGTTTCCGAAAATGACCGATTACGTGGTACCTGCAGGTGTGCGTATTGCCGATACCGCCCGTGTCCGCTTGGGCGCGCATGTCGGTGAAGGTACCACGGTAATGCACGAAGGCTTTATCAACTTTAATGCGGGCACCGAAGGCAAAAGCATGATTGAAGGCCGCATCTCTGCGGGTGTAATGGTCGGTCAAGGCAGCGATATTGGCGGCGGTGCATCGATTATGGGTACCCTAAGTGGCGGCGGCCAAATTGTCGTATCGATTGGCGAGAATTCACTATTAGGTGCCAACGCGGGTCTTGGTTTCCCATTGGGCGATCGTTGTACCATCGAATCGGGTCTGTATGTGACCGCGGGCACTAAGGTAACCATGCTAGATGCTGATGGAAAAGCAGTAGAAAGTATCAAAGCGCGTGATTTGGCGGGCAAAGCGGATCTACTGTTCCGCCGTAACTCAAAAACAGGAGCGGTTGAGTGTTTGACCAACAAAAGTGCGGTTGAGCTCAACCACGAGCTACACGCCAATAACTGATCCGGCGATGTCAGTGTGACTACGTCAAAGGCGGCTTTCAAAGCCGCCTTTTTATGCGATTTTTCTCAACGCGCCATCAATGAAGCAGATTCAACACAGTGACCCACATGTATTTGTGGCACATTTTTGACCGCTAATAAAAATCAGGATGGAGGATGGGCGCGAGCGGGCCCTGATTGGCAAGTAATCAGCATTCGTGGCCCTTTCCAACTTAGCATTTTCATCTGTGAGTTCAAGGCTTTTTGCCTCTTTTCCGTGTCAGGATTCGCGAATGCTCACAGATCCTCCTATCGAAAAACTCCCCCCCTTTAAACATGAGCCAAGTCACGTTATCAATGGCGTAAAGCGGTAATCTAAAGATGAACCTAATACAGGGGAACAAAGAGGAACGAGTATGAGAGTGGAAATTGCAGGCAAAAACATCGAAATCACTCCCGCCATCCGTGAGCGCATCGAAAGCCGCTTTGATAAGTTGGCCAAGTGGCAGGTGGCACTCATCAATCCTCACGCTGTGATCAGTAAAGAGCCAAACCACCAGTTTAAAGTCGAAGCCAAAGCTGGGTTGCCGGGCTCAACGCTGGTTGCCTCAGCAGAAAGCGATGACATGTACAAAGCAATTAATGATGTGGGCCAAAAGCTCGAGAAGCAACTGAATAAGGTCCAACACAAAGGCGAAGCACGTCGCAATGATAAATCTGCTGCGACGGTTGCGATGGAAGAAAATCCAACCGATGAGGAAATCTAACCCTCAGCGCAACACCTAAATCGCTAAACATGTTAGCCCCGTCTTCGCGGGGCTTTTTGATCCTTGACACGCCAGCCTGCGCCCCATATGGTTAATCCATACGCAAACATAACAACACAACGCCCAATGCTGATTGACGCTCGTTTTTTTCGCTTCTTTTTTATCTCGCCAACGCGGGAGGAAGCGTGCTAAGCCCAATCAGCCTGGCGCACTAACCTCCCAACCGGGAGGTTTTTTTGTATTAGAACAAGGATAATTTATGCCAGACACACCACGCCCATTGGATGAGATACGCACGCGGATAAGTCAGCTTGATCAAGAGCTACTGACACTATTGGCCGAGCGCCGTCGCTTAAGCCTAGATGTCGCCAAAAACAAAGTCGCGGTGCAAAAACCGATTCGCGATCAAGCCCGTGAGCAAGCCTTATTAGAAAAGCTGGTGACCAAAGCGCAAGATCACCAGTTAGATGCCCACTATGTGCTGAGCCTGTTTCACACCATTATCGAAGACTCGGTGCTGATTCAGCAACGCTATTTACAAAACCTCGCTAATCCCGACAATCAGCGTCCGGTGGCACGAGTTTCTTTCCTGGGCAACCAAGCTCATACTCCTACCTCGCCGCGCGCCAGTACTTTAGCCGCAAGCAAACCGAACTGGTGGAGATGGCCTGTGACAGCTTTAAAAAGGTGGTAGAAACGGTAGAAACTGGCCATGCCGACTACGGTATCTTACCGGTAGAAAACACCAGCTCTGGCTCAATCAACGAAGTGTACGATCAGCTGCAGCACACACGTTTATCGATTGTCGGTGAGCTTACGCTGCCTATCGACCACTGCCTGCTGACTGTCGGCGACCAAGACCCAAACCAAATTGATACCTTGTATGCCCACCCGCAACCGCACCAGCAATGCAGCGAATACATTGATACTTTGGGTAAAGTGAAGAAGATTTATTGCTCCAGCACCGCTGAAGCTATGCAACAAGTGGCGGATTTAGACCAGCCTAATGTGGCCGCGATTGGCCATGCTGCCAGTGGTGAGTTTTACGGTTTAACCGCGATTAAGAGCGAGATTGCCAACCAACAGCAAAATCACACTCGCTTTATTGTCGTGGCCCGTAAGCCGGTTAAAGTATCATCACTGACCCCTGCCAAGACCACCTTTATTATGTCGACGTCACAACAAGCGGGTTCCTTGGTGGAGTGTTTAATGGTATTGCGCGAGCGTGGCATCAATATGACCAAGCTTGAATCCCGGCCCGTGCTCGGTAACCCGTGGGAAGAGATGTTTTACGTCGATGTTGAGGCCAATATGGCTAGCAACCTGATGCAAAGTGCGCTGGACGAACTCACTACTCTTACCCGTTATCTAAAGGTGCTCGGCTGCTACCCGTCAGAGACCATTTCTCCCACCGAGGTATCGCTGCCGGACAGCAACGAATAATCATAAGTTACCGATAAAAAAAGCCTACGATGTGGGCTTTAATTATTAATACCAATGTCCATATGGAATATCTCTGGCGTCCTTAGGTAGTTTTCTTAACGTGTATTCATCCTTCAAGTATAATTTTTCAAAATTATTTCTTCTAGCTCCAGCAGGAGGCATATCTCTAAGTATTTTAACAATTGATTGTATTTCCTTAGACTCAAATCGACACCCGCGCGATAAAGCATCATGTAGTATAGGAATTAAAGCATTATATTTTTCATTTGCATCTTTTTTGTCTTCTAGTAGTCCATACATCATTTCCAAAGGTGTAGCCAAAGGAGATGCTTTAGATATAGAGCCTAAAAGTGACTTAGAATTCATACTCATTTTATAATGACCTTTGCTATCGCAGCATTAATGCCAACCTCGATTAAAAAAAGAGAATAATGACTAGAACTAAAGCTCTGATCCCAATATCTTAAAATGGGGTATAAATAGTCAGCAATAGTTATTGCAACATATGATAAAGCGATAATTCTACACTCTAAATCGCTAAAAATGACTATATTTCGATACTTTGAATATAATGCGATAATGACAAAAAACATCACAACAGGTGATATGAAATTAATAGCGTGCTCAACATAGTCTCCAACTGTAGACATTGAAAATAACAAAGAAGAGCTGAACACTATATAGATGAAACCCACTAACGGAAAATATCTATTCTGCATAAAAGTCTTATTTAAATTAGTATTTAGGTAAAGGAACAATAAAAAAACCGAAAAACACTAACCAATATATAAATACAAAATCGAATTGAAAAATCACTCCTCACTGAAGATATGATGTTTTTTAGGATCAAGATCTCACTCTAGTGACCTCATTATTTTTATTCCATTGCTATCTATGACAGATAAGGTATTTCTACGCTATCAAAAAACCAGCCAAGCGGCTGGTTTCGGTATAGATTTATCATCGATTGTCGGAGCGGTTTATATAAGCCTAGGTCGCGGTGCGGTGAGTCGCATCGTTGGCTTGTCGCAACAGGCCTTGGCTTTCTTGTAAAAAGCGTGGGGCATAATCGCCAAACCAGTTTTCCACTTGCGCGAACGCATCGACAAAAGTGGCTTTGTCGTGCTGTTCAAGCAAATCAATCGCTTCCCCAAAACGCTGGTAAAAACGCTTGATCATCGCCAAGTTTTGCGGTGAGGACATAATAATATCCGCATACAGCCCCGCATCTTGAGCAACAAGCGCCCCACCATGGCAAGCTCTAAGCGATAAATCGGTGAGCTTAGCGCAGTAAGCTGGTCGAGGTTGGGGTTTTCTTCTGCCAGATGGACCCCGTAAACAAACGACGTAAAGTGACGTAGTGCTTGGATCAGCGTCATGCCTTCATCATGCTCAATGGCACTGATCCGGTTTAACCCGGCGCCCCAAATACGAAACTGCTCTAGCAACCATTGGTATGCCTCAGGCTGTCGGCCATCGCAATACACCATTACCTGTTTAGCAAGGCTGGCCACATCTGGGCCAAACATGGGGTGCAGGCCAACCACTGGGCCGGAGTGCACGGATAACATCGCTTGTAGCGGACCGGATTTCACCGAAGTGAGATCCACCAATAAGCAATCGTCTGGCAGCTGGGTCAGTTTACTAATGACCGTTTCCGTGACGTCAATCGGCACCGAGACCACCACCATCCCCGCATCGGCCAGCAGGGCATCGGCATGCTCCCAATCCTCTTTATCCAGCACCGCAACCTGATAACCCGACAAACGGAACAAGCGAGCAAATAAGCCACCCAGCTGGCCTTTACCCCCAATCACCACCACCTGACGTAAATCTGGGTTTAGACACTTAAAGCCAGAGTCATTTTCACTGCTGTAAGACTCACGCATGGTGCGACGCAGCACATCTTCAATTAAATCCGGTGGCACCCCTTGCGACTGTGCTTCTTGACGACGCGAAGCGAGCATCGCCGCCTCACGGTCCGGTGCATAAATGGGCAAGCCATGCTGGCTTTTCACCTCCCCCACTTCTGCTACCAGCTCTAAACGGCGCGCGAGCAAGCTCACCATTTGTTTATCGACATCGTCTATTTGATCGCGCAGTCGGCTGAGTTCCGCCACCATGGTTTAGTCCTGTTGAGTACGTTGTTGAAGAGAGGTTGCCAGCTCTTGGTGAGCATGACGTAACAATTGTTCGGTAGACGCCCAATCAATGCAAGCGTCCGTGATCGACACACCGTACTCCATCTCATCTTTAGACAAATCCGCCGATTGGTTACCCGCGTTAAGATGGCTTTCGATCATCAGACCAATGACAGAGCGGTTACCTTGTTTGATTTGATGGATCACATCTTCTGCCACCAATGGCTGGCGGCGGTAATCTTTACGTGAATTCGCGTGGCTACAATCCACCATCAGGGACGGGTTGAGTCCCGCAGCTTCCATTTGCTGCTCGCATTCGGCGACGGAGACTGAATCGTAGTTGGTTTGCTTACCACCACGTAAGATCACATGCCCATTAGGGTTACCTTGCGTTGTAAGCAGTGCCACTTGGCCCGCTTGGTTGATCCCCATAAACCGGTGCCCAGACGCGGCGGCTTTCATCGCATTAGTGGCGGTGGCCAGATTGCCATCAGTACCGTTTTTAAAGCCGATTGGCATCGACAAACCACTGGCCATTTCACGGTGGGTTTGTGATTCGGTGGTACGTGCGCCAATCGCCGCCCAGCTAAACAGATCACCAATGTATTGCGGGCTGATTGGGTCCAACGCTTCAGTGGCCAACGGGATCCCCATTTGTGCTAAATCCGTGAGCAGACCACGCGCTTGCTTTAAGCCAGATTCCACATCAAAGCTGCCATCCAGATGCGGATCGTTGATTAACCCTTTCCAGCCAGTAGTGGTCCGCGGTTTTTCAAAGTACACCCGCATGACAATAAACAGGTGATCGCTGAGTTCATCCGACAAGGCTTTCAAACGGCGCGCGTAGTCTTTCGCCGCTTCGACATCATGAATAGAGCAAGGACCACACACCACCAACAAGCGATGATCGCGTTTATGAATAATATCCGCCACTGTCTCGCGTGCCTCACTGATAGCAGCCCGGGTACTTTTTTCAATAGGGAACTGCGCGCGAAGCTGCTCTGGCGTCAAGAGCACCTGCTCATCACGGATATGAATATTGGTCACCGAATCTTGCTGCATAGCCTTGCCTTTAATGTTCATCATGTTTTACACAAACAATACCAGCCTATATTTTAAAAGCAATACAAACTGTACTTATTTATTTACTCTGTAATTAATAATTTACACTGGAGATTACAATAGAGTCTTACAACGGCAACCGTTACTATAGCGCATTGGTTTTTTTGTGTGGGTCGTTATGGCACTGATTCTCTCACTTCTTCAGCAAATGAGCGTCTATCTGGTTATCGCCTATTTGCTCAGTAAAACACCGGCATTTATGCCACTGCTGAGTATTTCGGGGCGACTGTCGCATAAAGTTGTTTGTTATTTTCTTTTCTCTGGCTTTTGCATTCTCGGTACCTATTTTGGCTTGGGGATTCAAGATGCAATTGCCAACACCCGTGCGATCGGCGCAGTCATGGGCGGATTACTAGGCGGTCCATTTGTGGGCTTTTTGGTCGGGCTAACCGGCGGTTTACATCGCTACAGTTTAGGCGGCTTTACTGACTTGGCTTGCGCCATTTCGACCACGGCAGAGGGCTTGATTGGTGGTGTAATGCGCTATTTGGTGTCGCGCAATCAAACCAGCCGTTTATTCTCTCCCACAGTCGTGTTAGGGGTAACCTTCGTTGCCGAGTTAGTGCAGATGGCGATTATCCTCGCGGTCGCTGAACCCTTTAGCCGCGCGTATGAGCTGGTTAGCGCGATTGCCGCCCCCATGGTGATTGCTAACTCTATTGGCGCGGCGATGTTTATGAGCATAATTGTCGACCGGAAAACCCTGTTCGAGCGCTATTCAGCGGCATTTTCCAGCAAAGCACTCAAAATTGCTGAACGATCGGTCGGCCTTTTAAGCAGCGGGTTTAATCAACAAAGCAGTGAACAAGTCGCTGCCATTATTCAGCAAGAAACCGGCGTTGGGGCGGTGGCGATTACCGATAGAGAAAAGATCCTTGCGTTTACCGGTATTGGCGATGACCACCATCTCCCCGGTACGCCAATTGCCTCTGATTACACCCGTCGCGCGATTGCCGATGATCAGCTGATCTATATTGATGGTGCGGATATCCCCTATTGCTGCTCACTTTCTCCTTATTGCAAGTTGGGATCAGTACTGGTGATCCCACTACGCGGAGGCGATGGCTATGTACTGGGGACGGTGAAGCTTTATGAGCCAAAACGTAAGCTCTTTTCGGCCATTAATGTCACCATGGGCGAAGGGATCGCCCGATTGCTCTCGAACCAGATTTTAACCGGCCGTTATCAGCGTCAACAAAGTTTGCTCACCCAGGCCGAATTAAACCTATTACGCGCCCAAGTCAATCCGCACTTTTTGTTCAATGCCTTAAATACGATTAGTGCGGTGGTCAAACGCGAGCCAGAGCGGGCACGCCAATTGATCCAACATCTATCGACTTTCTTTCGCAGTAACCTTAAGCAAAACCGCGAGACCGTCTCGCTTGAGCAAGAGCTGAATCACCTTGATGCCTATTTAGAGCTCGAACATGCCCGTTTTGCCGATCGCATGAGTGTGGAGAAGCAGATTGATCCCGCTATCTTACACGCGGTGATCCCAAGTTTTACCTTACAGCCTTTGGTCGAGAATGCGGTGAAACATGGGATCAGCCAATTGATGGCAGACGGCAAAATTATTATTCGTGGCTGGCAAGAAGGCGAATGCCTGTATTTACAAGTGGAAGACAATGCCGGGCTTTACCAACCCGCAGCACAACACTCAGGACTCGGCATGCGTATTGTTGATAAGCGTGTACGAGGGTTGTTTGGCGGCCAATATGCGCTAAAAATGACCTGTCAGCCTGATATATGGACACGGGCAACCGTCACTTTGCCCTTCACGTATCAAACGCCCAATAAGGAGAGAGAGGCATGATTAAGGCATTGATTGTTGATGATGAGCTGCACGCCCGCGAGGCGTTGGAAGACGAGTTGCTAGCGGTAGGCGGTGTTGACATCATAGGGCAATGCAACAATGCCATTGACGCACTGAAAGCCATCAATCAAACCCGTCCAGACGTGGTGTTTTTAGATATTCAAATGCCGCGAGTGACGGGATTAGAGCTGTTAGCCATGCTCGATCCCGATACCATGCCCAAGGTGGTATTTGTCACCGCCTATGATGAATATGCGGTACAAGCATTTGAAGAAAATGCGTTCGACTACCTATTAAAGCCCGTCGAAACCGTGCGATTACAAAAATCCTTGGAAAAACTCACTCGTGAGCTACGCCAGAAAAACGACTACCGAGCAATGACACCAACGTTGGATTTGCTTCCCTGTGCGGGACACAGTCGGATTACATTGATCCCACATCAAGAGGTCGAAGTTGCGCGGACCGCTTTAAGTGGCGTCGCACTGCTCACCGCACAAGGCGAGTCTACCACGCACCTATCACTCAAGGTCTTGGAGGACAAAACCCCCTTAATACGCTGTCATCGCCAATACTTGATTCACCCCGCCGCTATCCGCGAAATCCGCTTACTCGACAATGGCCTTGCGAGGTGATTACCTCCTCAGCGCATGTTGTGCCGGTGAGCCGACGTTACTTAAAAGCGTTAAAAAATCAATTGGGGCTTAACTAACCCAGACTTATACGCCAGTGCTCAATAAAATAGGCTATTAGATTGGCTTTGAGAATCGTGATGACCACGCTGCCATTCCATTCTAAAACGCTGAGATCCTGGCCGACTTTCACATACGCCCATATACGGATTTCCGTCTAGCCCAAGCTGATAGGCATGAGCAGGATCGCAGTAATCATCAATACCATGGATGTAGCCTTGCTCGTAGTCGAGATAATTTGCATTCATCGGCCCAGTCGCTTTATTTGCCAGAGTTTGTAAATCTTTCACGGATCGCTGTGGCAAACCACGCTGACCATCTTGCTCCCCCAAGCCATACCAATTTTGATCGTCAACCAAGCCTTGGGTGGTAGAAGCAGCGCACCCGGCCAAAAGTAAAACGGCGAATAATAAAAAAAACGTCTGTTTCATGCCCTGTCCTACCCTCATAAAAAAGCCTCAGTAAATACTGAGGCTTAGATCTTAGCGTATTTGACTGAATATTGCTTGAAGACCAGTCATATAGCTGAGCGCAGACCCATCAGCTATAACGCCTTACCTATAACTGCTTTTCATTGGCGATTAACTGCGAATTGGGTTTATAACCGATAAAGAACCCAATCGTGGCGGCAACGGTTGCCCCGACACCAATCATGGTAGCGATATTCATTGGTAAGCTAAAACCGATTTCGGCATTGGCCAAATAAGTGACAGTTACCGCGGTCATAAACATCGCAGGAATGGTGCATACCCAGTGCAGCTTATCACGCTTAATAAGATAGGCTGCCGCGGCCCACAACATGATCATCGCGGTAGTTTGGTTAGCCCAGCCGAAGTAACGCCAAATCACGCCAAATTCCGCTTTGGTGATCAAAAAGCCGACCACAAACATGGGGATCGCAATCATCAGGCGCTTCACCATCGGTTTTTGCTGAATATTCAGAAAGTCGGCGATAATCAGACGCGCAGAACGGAAAGCAGTGTCGCCAGAAGTGATCGGCAACACAATCACCCCTAATACCGCCATAATGCCGCCGACCGTGCCAAGTAGCGAGGTGGAAACCTCATGCACCACCGCTGCCGGGCCACCGTTAGCGAGCGTTTGATTAAGCGCGTCACTCGATTCATAGAAGCTTAAGCCCAGACTACACCAGATAAGCGCAATCACACCTTCACCAATCATGGCGCCATAAAAGATAAACCGGCCTGGCTTTTCATTCTGCATACAACGCGCCATTAATGGCGATTGGGTGGCGTGGAAGCCTGATACCGCACCACAAGCGATGGTGATAAACAGTAATGGCCATAGTGGCAGATCGGTCGGATGGAAGTTGGTGGCAAAATCGAGCCCTTGGCTGTAGAAGCTGTGATCGCTCACGGCCAAGCCGACAATCAAGCCCACCGACATAAAGACAAGCAAAGCGCCAAATATAGGATAAAAACGGCCAATAATTTTGTCTATCGGCACCACGGTGGCCAATACATAGTAGGCAAAGATAATGCCCACCCACAGCGCCACGCTCATTTCTGACAGACTACCTAACAACTTGGCTGGCCCGAGCACAAACACCACGCCCACCAGCATCAAGAGTAACACCGCAAAGAAGTTCATAAAATGTTTAGCGAAGTTACCGAGATGCTCGCCCACGACAGAAGGGACAGATGCGCCATTGGCACGCACACTGAGCATGCCAGAGAAATAATCATGCACGCCGCCGGCAAAAATGCAGCCAAACACAATCCATAGCATGGCAACAGGGCCATATAACGCACCGAGTATTGGGCCAAAAATCGGACCGAGGCCAGCAATATTAAGCAGTTGAATCAGATATACTTTCTTATCTGACAGTGGCACAAAGTCCACACCATCGTTCATGCTCATGGCCGGGGTTCGCTTTTTGCGGTTTTGGCCCAAAAATTTTGGTAATGAAAGTGCCGTAGGTAAAGTAGCCGACAATCAAGGTCACTACGCAAAGTAAAAACCAGGACATAATTGCTCTCCGTGTCGTTAGCAGCGCTGCTGCCAATCTTTTAGTAGGGGACAGATGCCATTTTGCCGATTGCGTTGTCGAATACACGCGCTTTAACGGCGAGTGGTCGCCGGTGCAGATAAACGGTTGTAAACAGGATTAAGTGGTGAGGGCGGTGAAGGGTGTGGTGTGAATGAGCCGATTGGCCATTAAAAAAGCCCGTCCTACAGGACGGGCTTTTGAGCAATAAACGCCATAGGGGCGATTACTTCTTGTTAAGACGCTCTTTGATTCGAGCTGACTTACCAGAACGCTCACGCAGGTAGTACAGTTTGGCACGACGTACTGCACCGCGACGTTTAACAGTAATGCTGTCGATAACTGGCGAATGGGCTTGGAAAGTACGCTCTACACCTTCACCGCTAGACATTTTACGTACGGTAAATGCAGAGTGTAGACCACGATTGCGCTTAGCGATAACCACACCTTCATATGGCTGCAGACGCTCACGGTTACCTTCTTTTACTTTAAGCTGTACCAGGACAGTGTCACCTGCTTGAAACTCAGGCAGGTCTTTTTTCATTTGCTCGTCTTCGAGCTGCTTGATGATGTTACTCATTATTTATAACCCTAGAATAAACTGAAACTCAATTTGATTCGGCACTTGCACGATGTTCTTTGATGAACTCGGCAAGTAGTGATTCCTGTTCGTCAGTCAGAGCTAGGTTTTCCAGGAGCTCTGGTCGTCGTAACCAAGTGCGACCTAGCGATTGTTTTAATCGCCAGCGACGAATGTCCTTATGATTACCGGATTTTAGCACCTCTGGTACCACCAACCCATCTAACACTTCAGGACGCGTGTAGTGTGGACAGTCTAACAACCCATTGGCAAAGGAATCTTCCTCTGCTGACGCCATATCGCCTAGCACACCCGGTACAAACCGAGCAACAGCATCGACTAACGTCATCGCGGGCAGCTCGCCTCCACTGAGCACAAAATCTCCCACTGACCATTCTTCGTCAACGTGAGTTTGAATAATGCGCTCGTCTACCCCTTCGTACCGGCCACAAATCAAAATAAGTTTATCATTGCTCGCCAGCGACTCGACCCCCGCTTGATCGAGCTTGCGCCCTTGCGGAGAGAGGTAAACTACTTTCGCTTTATCGCCTGCGGCTTGTTTAGCGGCATGAATCGCATCGCGCAAAGGCTCTACCATCATTAACATGCCCGGGCCACCGCCATAAGGTCGGTCATCGACCGTACGGTGTTTGTCGTGGGTGACATCACGCGGATTCCACGTTTCGACGTTTAACAGCCCTTTTTTTACCGCTTGGCCCGTGACTCCAAAATCAGTGACCGCTCGGAACATTTCTGGAAACAGGCTGATAATGCCAACCCACATATTTCCGCTCGCTTACTGTTGGAGTTTAAAAACCAGGATCCCAGTCAACTTCGATCCGTTGAGCAGTGCGATCAATCGACTTGATGACCTGCTCTTCAAGGAACGGAATTAAGCGTTCCTTTTTACCAAAAGCATCTTTCAGGTTGGCTTTAACGACAAGCACGTCGTTCGAGCCTGTTTCAAGCATGTCAGTCACAGTGCCGAGGTGATAGCCTTTTGCATTCACCACGTCCATACCAAACAGCTCACGCCAATAAAACTCTTGATCTGATAAAGCAGGAAGCGCTTGTGCACTGACTGCAATCTCAGCGTTGGTCAGCATCTGCGCGTCTTCGCGCTGATCCAGCCCCGTAAGTTTGGCGACATACCCTTTATTGTGGCGTTTCCAGTCTTCGACCTCGAAACGTTGCCACTGCCCGCGCACCTGGATAAACCAGGGTGAGTAGGCAAAAATGCTTTCAGCATCTTCAGTGTAAGAAAAAATCTTGAGCCAGCCTCGTATGCCGTACGACGAGCCTAGCTTGCCAACGACAATCGTCTCTTGCTCACTCATTTCTTCTTTTAACCCTGACACTGATCAATTACGCCGCTTGCGCTGCGTCTTTGACTAGCTTAGCAACACGGTCAGAAACCGTTGCGCCTTCGCTAACCCAGTGGTTTACGCGATCCAGGTCAAGGCGTAGTTTCTCTTCCTGGCCTTGAGCAACAGGGTTGAAGAAACCAATTTTTTCGATGAAGCGACCGTCGCGCGCCTGGCGGCTGTCAGCTACAACGATTTGATAAAATGGGCGTTTTTTCGCGCCATGACGTGCCAAACGAATGGTTACCATATCGTCCTCATTTGCATTACTTAATAAAATTGGCCCCGTTTCGCGTAAGCAATGCGGGGCCTCGTGCCAAAATAAAGCTCGGGAATTTTACTCTTTATTGCTGTGAATGCAACTGGTTTAGTCAAATTTCCACCAGCTGTCCCCAGCCTCACAGCGAGTTATCAAGCCTGCTAGCACTGGGCTAACAAGCAAAATATCGAATCGGATTAACCCATGAATCCGCCAGGGCCGCCGGGACCACCACCGGGTGGCATCATGCCCTTCATTTGGCGCATCATATTGCGCATGCCACCTTTTTGCATTTTCTTCATCATCTTCTGCATTTGGGTGAACTGCTTAAGCAAGCGGTTGACGTCTTGCACCTGGGTGCCTGAACCGGCGGCAATCCGCTTTTTGCGTGACCCTTTGATGATTTCTGGACGCTGGCGCTCACGCGGTGTCATCGAGTTAATGATCGCTTCCATCTGCAAGAACATTTTATCATCAACGTTATCTTTCACGTTATCAGGCACATTGGACATGCCAGGCAGCTTATCCATCATGCCCATCATGCCACCCATGCCCTTCATCTGCTCAAGCTGATCACGAAAATCGGCCAAGTCGAAGCCTTTCTTCTGCTTGAACTTCTTGGCCATTTTCTCGGCTTTGTCTTGATCGACATTACGCTCGAGATCTTCGATAAGCGACAGCATGTCGCCCATCCCCAATATACGAGATGCCACCCGGTCAGGATGGAAAGGCTCAAGTGCGTCTGTTTTTTCACCCACACCCAAGAACTTAATCGGTTTACCGGTGATATGACGCACCGACAGTGCGGCACCACCTCGGGCGTCACCATCAACCTTGGTCAGAACCACACCCGTCAATGCCAATGCATCGTTAAAGGCTTTGGCGGTGTTCGCCGCATCTTGGCCTGTCATGGCGTCTACCACGAACAGGGTTTCAACGGGGTTGATCGCGCGGTGAACGTCTTTGATTTCGCCCATCATGGCGTCATCGACATGTAAACGACCCGCCGTATCGACGATCACTACGTCATAAAATTTTAGCTTGCCGTGCTCAACCGCGGATTGAGCAATATCGACTGGATTTTGGTCAGTGCTGGACGGGAAAAAATCAACCCCTACTTCGCTAGCCAAGGTCTCCAACTGTTTGATCGCCGCCGGGCGATACACATCGGCAGACACCACTAACACTTTTTTCTTTTCTTGCTCGGTAAGCATCTTACCCAGCTTACCCACACTGGTGGTTTTACCCGCCCCTTGCAAGCCCGCCATCAAAATCACTGCGGGCGGCTGCGCCGCAAGATTCAATTTTTCATTGGCGTCGCCCATCACCGCTTCAAGCTCAGCTTGAACAATCTTGATAAACTCTTGCCCTGGGGTCAGGCTTTTAGAGACTTCAATGCCAACGGCGCGTTCTTTGACGCGTTTAACAAAATCACGAACCACAGGGAGCGCGACATCGGCTTCCAGTAGCGCCATACGCACTTCGCGCAGGGTTTCTTTGATATTGTCTTCCGTTAATCGCCCACGGCCGCTCACATTTTTGAGCGTCCGGGATAAACGTTCTGATAAGTTTTCAAACATGCGTTACTCGCCCACTCGTCCTATTGGCCCATGATTTTTCATCTGGGTGCAATCGCTGTCGCGAAATTACTGAGATTATACCGCAATCCCCCCATCACTTGCATGTATCGATAGCGACAGAGATTGAGGCAAGGTATACTCACACCTTCATTCTTATTGATTAACTGACTGATCGGTGACGATGGAAATTCTGACAGCCTTGTTGGCATCACTGCTTTATCTGGCCGCCATTTTGCAGATCATCCCCGGCTTGTCCAGCAACAATCAAATTAGTGCGAAGCCGGTCTTTTTCACCGCACTGGCTGCGCTGGCGTTACATGCTTATCTGCTCAAAGATCTGATTTTATCAGGAAGTGGGCAGAATCTTAGCATGCTCAACGTCGCCTCCTTGGTGAGTTTTATCATTGCGATGATGACGACCGGGCTAATTTTCCGATTGCGGCTATGGTTCTTGCTGCCGGTGGTTTACGCCTTTGCAGGACTAAACCTTGCGAGCGCGACCCTGCTGCCCGGTGCCTTTATTACGCATCTTGAATCACACCCAGAGGTGCTGTTACACATTTCTCTGGCTCTGTTTTCATACTCAACATTGATGATTGCTACCCTGTACGCATTGCAATTGGCTTGGCTGGATTATCAGCTCAAACACAAAAAGCGCCAGGTGATTAATCATAATGTTCCTCCTTTAATGATGGTGGAGCGTCAGCTTTTCAACATCATTTTAGTCGGACAAGTATTATTAACACTCACTCTAATATCTGGTTTTGTCTTTGTCGATGACATGTTCGCGCAAGGAAAGGCGCACAAAGCCTTCCTCTCGATGGCCGCTTGGGGGGTCTATGGTGTGCTCCTTTGGGGGCATTATCAGTCCGGCTGGCGTGGACGTCGGGTGGTCTGGTTTAGTATCGTGGGCGCGTTTCTCCTTACTCTGGCCTACTTTGGTAGCCGGTTTGTTCGTGAGATATTGATTGCAGGCTATTGATTACGCGCATTTAGCGTAAACACTCGAGCACACGCTCTGATTTTAAAACAAACGTAAGGAACAGTTCGTTGGACGACATATCGACGGGAATATTAATTTCCCTTTTGGTATTGCTTATCGTCATTTCCGGTTATTTTTCCGGGTCTGAGACAGGCATGATGGCACTTAATCGGTACCGGTTGCGCCACCTCTCTAAATCAGCCACAGTGGCGCTAAGCGGGTCGAAAAACTGCTTACTCGGCCAGACCGATTGATTGGGCTTATTCTGATCGGTAATAACCTGGTAAATATTCTTGCCTCTTCAATCGCGACCGTCCTCGGGTTACGTTTGTATGGCGACGCAGGGATTGCGATCGCAACCGGTGTGTTAACGATGGTGATCCTGGTGTTTGCCGAAGTCACGCCCAAAACGCTGGCTGCTCTTTATCCAGAGCGCGTATCGTTTATTAGCAGCCATTTGCTCACCATCCTAATGAAGGTGTTTTATCCGCTTGTTGGCCTGGTGAACTTTATCACCAATGGTTTTTTGCGCTTGTTAGGAATAGGCGCTAAAGCCGACGGCAAAGATAATCTAAGCACCGAAGAGCTGCGAACCATTGTCAACGAAGCCGGTAGTTTGATCCCCCGTCGTCACCAGCATATGTTGCTATCGATTCTAGAGCTTGAAGAGGTGACCGTGGATGACATCATGGTGCCACGCAATGAGATCACTGGGATTAATATCAATGATGACTGGAAGTCCATCATGCGCCAATTCACGCATGCCCCGCATGGAAGAATGGTGTTATATCGCGATACCATCGACGAGGTGGTTGGGATGCTGCGCGTCCGCAAAGCCTATCGCCTGATGGTTGAGAAAAACGAATTTAATAAAGAGACGCTGCTTCGCGCCGCCGATGAAGTCTATTTTATTCCGGAAGGCACGCCACTGAACGTACAAATGCTTAAATTTCAGCGTAATAAGCAACGTATCGGCTTAGTGGTAGACGAATACGGCGACATGATTGGCCTGGTGACGTTAGAAGACATTCTCGAAGAGATCGTGGGTGAGTTTACCACCTCTTTATCACCGAGCTTGGCCGAAGAGATTACGTCATTGACCGATGGTGGCTATTTGATTGAAGGTAGCGCCAATATTCGCGATTTGAATAAGAGTCTTAACTGGACCTTACCCACTGACGGCCCCCGTACCCTCAATGGTTTAATTCTCGAGCACTTGGAGGATATCCCTAAAAGCCGCTTGAGCATTGAAATTGATGGTCACCATATTGAAATTGTCGATGTTGCCGACAATATGATCAAGCAAGTCAAAGTCCTCCCTACAGACCAACCCGACGCCAATATTAGTGTTTAGACCATGCAGCGCACAACGTTAACTCTCACACTCATGAGTCAGCGTGTGCGCCATGTTTTAAGTGGCGGAGTTTTAAGTGGCGGAGCGCCTCGATAAAGCTGGCTTCTTTAATCGGTTTGACGATGATGTAATCCGCGCCTGCTTGGTAAAAAGCGTCATGCACGCTGCCATACGCATCGGCCGTGCAAGCGTAGATGGGGACACTTAACCCGAGCGTTTGCCGTATGGCCTGCGTTGCTTCCACACCACCAAGATTGGGCATATGGTTATCCATCAACACCAAGTCATACTGCACTTGCTGAAGGCGCGCTAATGCTTGTTCTCCATCTTTCACCCACTCCACCTCAATATGATATTTATGGCAAAATGCTTGGGCGACCATAGCATTAATCTTATTATCCTCAACCAATAAGACGCGCTTGATGCCGAGCGACACAGGATCGAAAGGCACGTTTTCTGGCGCCTTGGCCGGTTTATTGTCCACCAAGGTGAGCGGCACCTCGACCACAAAGCGGCTGCCTTTATCTGGCTCACTGGTCACATCAATGTCACCTTCCAGCAAGTCTAATAGACTTTTAACAATCGACAGGCCCAGGCCGCTACCACCGTAAGTCCGCGTCACACTGGAATCCGCTTGTACAAAGGGATCGAACAAAGACTCAAGCGCCTGCTGGTTCATTCCTATCCCGGTATCACTCACTACGAGACGCAATGTAGATTGACGCCATGTATATTGACGCAATGTAGATTGACGCAATGTAGATTGATCTGACGAATTTTCATTCTCGTCTGTTTTTTCTACTTCACGTTGCGCTAGGGTGACCGTCAGCCCAACCTGCCCTGCATGAGTAAATTTTATCGCATTACTCATTAGGTTGAATAAGATTTGTGTGAGGCGGGACTGATCCGAGCGCACCATGGTATCAGCCGCAATCGGTGCATCGATATTCAATAAGATAGACTTGCTTTCACAAAGCGGTGTGTAAATGTTCTCCACCGTGCGAATGATATCTTGGAGATAAAACTCCCCATACTCGATGGTCATTTTACCTTGTTCGATCTTAGACAAATCGAGGATATCATTGAGCACTGTGAGTAAGTGCTCACCACTTTGGTATAAACTACCAAGTAGGTCTTTTTGTGCCTTATCCTCGGCTCTATCATTTAATATTTGCGTGATCCCCAAAATGCCGTTAAGCGGCGTGCGTATTTCATGGCTCATCTTGGCTAAGAACTCTGATTTAGCGCGCGCGGAGGCTTCCGCTGCTTCTTTGGCTCGCTGGCTTTGTTGCTCGGCTTCGATAAGAGATGTAATTTCTTGACCTTGGCCGATCACCGCTTTGACTTGGTTATCAACCATTAAAGGTGCAAGATTCCATCGGTAAACGCGACGGTCAATCTCAATATTGACCCCTTTGAGGATGGTCCCATTAACCGCGCGCTTTAGATGAGGAGAGATGGCATACATAAACTGATCATACAACCAGCTTGAGGCATGGATTTGTTCGTCATAGTTCAGCTTTAACTTGGCTGCTGGATTGATACGGGTGATAGCAAAGTCCGTGTCCCAAACAATAATCGGTGATAGCGCGTAATCAAATAAATCTTGTAGGGAGCGCTCTTTCTCGTGCAGCGCATGAAAAGTCGACTCTAGAGTTTTGCCGATGTGATTAAACTCTTCAATATCGGATCCGGCAAACGGCAAGGTACGTTGACGTGATCGCGCCCCTTGGCTATATCGCATTAGCCTATCGAGCGAATCCGCAACCCGGGTTTTCACAAAACGATTGACCCAAAAAGCAGCGATAATAATAATTAGGGTAGTGAGCAATAAGTTGATGCCCATTTGCCGCTGTAATGTGACAACATTGTCATTACGTTGCGCCGATAACAATGAAATTTTGGTCGACTCACCGCCGATGCGAAGCTTGGATTGGCTCACTAAATAGTGCCGAAACGCTTGACTGCTCTCCTCGCTCGGCAACGTTAACGCCTTGCCTATGTTATCGTTACCACTAAGAGTAGATGCTAAGGTTGCATTGTCTGCCGATAGCCATACCGCCTGAGTGTCACTGGCACGCTGCAAACTTTTCACAAACGAAAAGTTGCCATTCAGCATCACGACCACATACAAATATCCGCCGAGTTTACCGTTTGATTGAAAAACGATCGGCGTTTTTCGCATCAGTA
Source organism: Salinivibrio costicola subsp. costicola ATCC 33508 = LMG 11651 (assembly GCA_000565345.1). Taxonomy (GTDB): domain Bacteria; phylum Pseudomonadota; class Gammaproteobacteria; order Enterobacterales; family Vibrionaceae; genus Salinivibrio; species Salinivibrio costicola. The sequence continues at coordinate 35,531 of AQOF01000026.1, forward strand.
AATAACCTTGCTCTGTATCCGTGGTGACAGTGGTTAAGGTCCAACGATTAATACTTCGTAATTGCAAACGCAGCTGATCCAATCCCTCATTATCAATACCGTGAAACAAGCTACTGCCATCATGCCATAACACACGGTCGTCTTTAGCGATAAAACGAAAGTCAGGGGTATTTGCAACATCTTGTTGCTCTTGTTCGATAAAATAGTCATCAAGTGCGTCACTGTCTTCACTGGCGACCAGTGATTGGAGTGTCATACTTGCAGCATTGGTATTTTGGTGAATTTGCAGTGCCGTTAAGCGACTATCAAAGACGTTTTGCAATAGACGAGAAGTTTGTGCCAAAGTACGGCTAATCTCTTGATTAATCCCCGCTAAGGTCAACTGGTAACTTTGTATGTAAACGCCCGCGGTCACACATAAGAAGAAGACCACAATCAAACGAGTCAGTAATTGCGAGAGTGATAATTTAGGTGAACCAAAGGTGGGCATGATCTAATCCGAGTATCTAAATGCATGTTGCTTAAGTTTTTCTATTCGATCCGGATCATCATATTGAGTGACGACGTTAAACCGACCTGAATATACAACAGGCACAGCTTTTTGTTGTAGGTCGCGTTTGATGGCTTCAGCCATCGCCACCCCGGTATCATCGTTCATACGCATCACGGTTGCGTCTAGTTGTCCTGACATGACAGCATCCAATTCAGCGGACCCGCCCCCCCAGCCGTTAACACCAACTTCCTCTCTTCCCAACTCTTCAAGCGCTTTCGATTGCCCCAAACGCCACATCTGTCGCGCAAGCATAAATAAAGTCGAGTTGCGGATTATTGTTTAACATGGCTTTGGCTGCCTGATAACCAGAATGTTGGTCACCTTTGGTGTAATAAGCCGAGACCAACTGACTATCACCATGGCGACTCATGGTTTCAATAAAAGTGTCCCCACGTGCATCACTCACATAACCTTGAGAAAAAAACAACACCGAGTAACTCGCCCCTTTCGGATAACGCGTTTGATAATAATCAGCCAGTAGCTGACTGCCGCGCTGATGGTCAAACCCCACGTAGAGAAAAGGCTGATTACCTTGCCACGCTTTTACCGGTGTGGTGATATTTTGCAATATGAGCTTGGTTTTTTTCTGTGATAGCACATGATTAATAAACTTACGGTGACGAACACTGTTTAAGGTAAACACAAGATAGTCGGCACCGTCACGCAGCGCCGCATACAAAGACGCACTTTGTTCTCGTATGTCGTTGTTCGGTCGTGTTGTGACTTCTTTTAACTGATAAGGAATATTAAGCGCTTGTAAGCGACGTTCGAACGCTCGCACATTACGCTGCCAATAATCAGAGATTTGTTGACCCGGCACGACCACTGAAATTTTTATCGGTGCCAGCGCACGTTGCATTGGCGCAGGATCGGCTTGCACTTGTTTATCGAGTGTTGCCGTCAGCGCTTTTTGCTCAGGATACCGTGCAAGAAACTCGTCATATGACCAATAGCCATTTAACGACGCTTGCGCACTCGGCACCGTCACCAACAACATGATACCTAGCAGGTAATGATACATACTGATGGGGCGAATATGATGTCTTGTGCGTAAACTCACTTTGGGTTTCACAGCCTTTTTTGATGGTCGATTTCAGTTGTCAGCTTAGCGAAACCCAGGCGAATACGCAGCGACAAAATGCAGAAGCGTGCTTGAACAGGCAAAAAAGCTGCAACGACGCCTACACTTCTCTTGGGTTTATCTAGCTATTGAGACAAAAATAATGAAAAGAACACTCAAATCGGGAGGGGGGGGCGAGTACACAGAAGGACGAGTGTTACCGCAGAGGGATGACTGGTCGCGTTTTAATCGACGCGCAACGTTTGCAACATCGATTCGGGCAGCGATAGATCATCATTTTTGTTGACGGTCACACCTGCATCTATGATTGCACGAGCAATATCTTTGGCTTCATTCAACGAATGCATCTCATAAGTACCACATTGATATTCGTTAAGCTCCGGAATTTTATCTTGCGAAGGAACAATAAGGACATCTTCCATCGCAAGCTCCCATGCTTTAGCAACCTCCGACTCTTGGGGCTCGCCAATCAAGCTCATATAAAAACCGGTGCGGCAGCCCATCGGCGAGATATCGATGATCTCCACCTTGTCACTATTCAGATGATTGCGCATAAAGCCAGCGAAAAGGTGCTCCAAGGTATGGATCCCTTTTTCGGTTAAGTGCTGTTCATTGGGACGACAAAAACGCAAATCAAACACAGTGATGGTGTCACCGCTGGGCGTTTGCATGGTTTTTGCGACCCGTACCGCCGGGGCATTCATGCGGGTATGGTCAACCGTGAAGCTATCTAGTAGTGGCATCTTTCCTCCTTCATTCATCACTGCGGCCTTAAAATGGCCACCAGCTCAGATTGTCTTCTAGTCGTTGCCGGCACCCTTTTAGCTGCCAACCGTAGTCCTTTGCTTGTTGTTCGACTTTACGCGCCACCCGTTTGAGCCCAGGTTTTCGCTCAAATGAGCCACGTTGAAATCCGCCTCTTCCTTCATGGTAAGCTAAATATTGCCGGTAAACATCCCATTGCGACACCCCAAGCTGACGATGCGTTTCTGCTGTGTACCAGCCTATAAACTGTAACGCATCGGCAAAGTCGGTGCGAGAGCCGCCATTGTCTGTGGCTTTTTGATAGTCTGACCACGCGGGATCTTGTGCTTGCGCATAACCATATGCGCTGCTCACTCGCCCCCAGGGTAAAATGCCTAATACATAGTCACGTGGAGGCAAAGCATCGTGAACGAACGCGCTTTCTTGCTTCACAAATGCCATCGCGACCTGAATAGGCGTCCCCCAGCTGTCTTCCATCTCGACGGCCGCCTCAAACCAGTCAGGATTTTGCTCGAAAATCGCACAGACATTGCTGGGGTTATCCGGTGGCGGCGTCGCACACCCGGGTAACAATATCATGGCGGTGATTATCCCTAATCGGTTGAGAATACGCGTCCTGCTCATCGCCATTATTCCAGTTACCAGCTTTCGGCCATCGGCACATCTTTGAAATAAGCGTTTAGAAACTGCTCAAAGCTTTGTGTGTCACTGGCTTCTACCGCTTTTTGACGTGCCATACTGTCTTCGGCTTCTCGGAGAAAGTCGACATCACTGTGAACCTGATACGGCACATCAGCCAATGCCTTCTTGTGCTCACTCGCCAAGCTTAGGCCAACACCACCAATTCCGCCTTGCGCAATCACGTCTGCCAGCACACGCCCTGATAAGGTTAGTTCGGGGTTATCAAAACACGCAATCATTTTGTCGCATACGCGCTCATAGCGGCTATCACCAACGGTCTGATCCATCACTTTGGCTAATTGTTTCAGCTCTGCCATCACCTGACGTCCCCACTCGGCCTGAGTTAAGGTACCGCCATTGCACCTGTGGTTAAGGTTAAGCCGGGTTTTCGCCCTTCAAGTACAATTTTATTCCAGTTATCCCGCCAGCAATTCAGTTCCGGATCGGACATGGGGTCGGAGGGCGATAACGCACACCAAGACACAAATAAATCGAGAAAATGCACTTGATCTTCTTCAATGCCAATAGGGCTGTAAGGATTCACATCTAGTGAGCGGACTTCTATGTACTCTACTCCGCCGCGGCTTAGTGCTTCGGTCGGCTTTTCGCCGCTTTCCGCATTACGCTTTGGTCGAATCGGAGCATAAAGCTCATTCTCAATTTGCAGCATATTGGTATTGAGTTGTCGATAGGTTTCACCGTCACGAATCCCCAACTGTGCAAATTGCTGCGAAGGGGTACGAATAGCGCGACGTAATCCTTCTAAATATTGCTCTAATGTATTAAAGCCTATTTTCAAGTCGGCTTGGGCGTTGTTGGTATAGCCTAAATCACTCAAACGCAGGGACGTTGCATACGGCAAGTAACAGGTTCCCGATGGCATATGCTCAAACGCCAGCGGACTGTCAGTATGTTTGATAAAGGATCCACACAAAGCCGGTGATGCACCAAACAGGTAAGGGATCATCCAACCATGGCGGTAGTAATTACGGATCAAATCAAAATAGCCTTGTGTCACCGCAGCTTGGCTAACAGTCTCTGAGTGATACAGGTGCTGCCAAAACGCCTCAGGGAGTGAGATATTAAAATGCACGCCCGAGATCACTTGCATCACACTGCCATAACGATGTTTGAGTCCCTGCCGATAAAGCGTTTTCATCCGACCAATATTCGAGCTGCCATATTGCGCCAAAGTAATATCGTCTTCCGATGCGACCACACAAGGCATTGACATCGGCCAGAGCTGTTCATCATCCATCTGTTGATAGGTAAAACGATGAATATCCTGCAACTCGTCTAACATCCCTTTCACCGAGGTGTTGACTGGAGTAATAAATTCCAATAACGACTCGGCGAAATCGGTGGTAATCCAACGATGCGTCAATGCGGCGCCAAGTGCGTCTGGGTGCGCAGTTTGCGCTAAGTGACCATTCGGTGTAATACGAAGTGCTTCACGCTCGAGCCCTCGGGCTATCCCCTTTAATGCGTCTGGGTTTTGCGCTAAACGCGCTAACCGCTGGGTGAAATCAGTCAAAATGTATCTCTTATTTGTATGCTGCGTGGTGGTCAATATAAACAAGCTATTGCTCAAAAGCCATCACGCAGCGGGGTAAGTTTATCCAATCCGTATTAACGGTAATCTAACGCCAGCCTATTGACTGGCAAGCCAAGTTGACGCAGATCCCCTTCCAAACGCTCTGCATCGCCGACCACGATGATTTGGTAGTCGTTAGGATCGAACCAGCGCGATGCTTGGGCATTTGAGTTGTTGGCGTGTCAGTGAATACAGCATGGCTTTTTGGGCTTCACGATAGTCGTCATCCAAATTAAACGCCTCAATGTGCGCAATCAAGCCCGCTTTTTCCCACGGTGTTTCATAATTGAGTGCATCCTGCTGGCCGCTCGATTGACGTAAATAGGCAAGCTCTTGCTCAGTAAATCCATTTTCGTGCGCGTGGGCCATTTCTTTCCAAAGCTCTTTAATGGCCTCGGCACTGGCATCCGCACGCACATCGGCACCGACTTCAATGGTCCCAGTTTGACGACCACCATACACAGCACTGTGGGCGCCATAGGTGTAACCTTTATCTTGGCGTAAGTTTTGGTTGATGCGGGCATTAAAGTTTCCGCCGAGATTAAAGTTAGCTAAGCGGGTTTTAAACATGGGGCCGGTTGCGTCGTAAGGCATGCCATGACGTATCATACGAATACTGGTTTGTGGCGCTTGTGGTTTATCCACTAACCAAATTTGTGGACTTTTTTCGTCTCGAGGCACGGGCCTTGCTACTTGAGCATGCCCCTCAGGAGTCGGTTGCCAAGCTGAATCCGGTTAGCGAGATTGATCGCATGCTCACGGGACAAATCACCCACCACGACAAGCTGACTTTCTTTCAACACATAATGCTGTTGATAAAAGCGTTTAACGTCGGCAAGGGTGAGTGCGGCAACGTCTTCTGCCACACCACCTTGCGGGGCACGGAAGGTTGCATCTTGATAAAGCAATTGGCTAATAGCCTGATCTGCCAACCAGCCCGCATCGTCGGCGCGTGACGCCATCCCCTCTAATGCTTGTTTTTTGAGCCGCTCGAAATCTTGCTCCGCAAACGTCGGTGTACTGATCACCTTATTCACTAATTGAAGCGTCTCTCCCAGATACTTTTTCAAGGATGTCACGGTCAATGTCGTATGATAAGCCTCTGGATTAACACTCATCTGACTGCCAAGTTTATCTAGCGCTTGGGTTAATTCCGCGGCCGACATTCCCGCGCCGCCTTCTGTGATCATACTAGCCGTGAGCTCGGTGACACCACGCTTATCATTCGGCTCCATCAACACACCTGCCGGCAAGCGAAGTTGCAAGGTCACCGTGGGGGTCTCGCGACTGACGGTGCCTGCCAGGTAAATACCATTGTCGAGCTCCGCGCGATAAATAGTAGGAACATGGACAGTCACGCTTCCATTCGGGGGCGGGATCAGGCTGCGGTCAAAGCGTTCAGGCGTGTTGCGTAACGCCAGTGTATCCGCATTATTTTGGCTAGCGACGTGGCGATAATCAGGGCGCTGATAGACAAAGTTTGCCGGATGAGCGACCAAATCTTGACGCCCTTCAGGCACCACACTGAGGTTAACCGCAGGTTGATCGCTTACCCACTGTTGATAACTGTCCATCACCTTTTGAGGCGTTACAGCATCCAAACGGGCTAGGCGTTGTGTCAGTATGCTTGCGTCGCCATGCAACGTATAGTCACTGGCCAGTTGTTCTACTTTGCCATCGACGCTTTGTAGGGCAAAAATGTTATCCGCTTCTACCATGGCTTTGATTTGGCTGATGTCGTCTTGGTCAACGCCTTGCGCCGCAAATGTCGCCATGCTCTGGCGCAGTAGCGTGCGCACCTCAGCTAACGACTGATCTTGACTGCCGACACCATAAATTTCGAAGGTGCATGCAAGCTCACCGCACTGATGCGATGCGCCTGCACTAAGCAGTTTTCCCGTTTGCACCAATGATTGGTAAAGGACACTATCTCGCCCTTGTCCCAACACATTGGCCAGGACACTCAGACGCGTACTGGTGTCTGTCTCAGGCGTACTGGTGGGGAAGCTCATGATCAAAACAGGCTGCGACACTTTATCTTCTAAAGTGACAAATCGATCGGCTTCCAGAGTGACAGGCTGAGGGTCTGCCGCGGGGATAGTTGGCCCTTGCGGGATGTCACCAAAGTACTTTTTCACCCACGCTAAGGTTTGTTGTACATCAATATCCCCACCAATGGTCAAGGTGGCATTGTTGGGACCGTACCAACGTAAGAAGAATTGCTTGAGGTCATCGACATCAACGCGGTCTAAATCTTCCACGTAACCAATCACCGGCCATGAATAAGGATGACCTTCGGGGTATAGCGCTTGATTAATGGTTTCGTTAACGCGGCCATAGGGAACATTGTCTATCCGAAAGGCTCGCTCGTTTTTCACCGTATCACGCTGCACTTCAAACTTACGCTGCGACACGGCATCCAACAGAAAACCCATGCGATCGGATTCTAACCAAAGTACACGTTCTAATTCATTAGCCGGCACCGTTTGATAATACTGGGTAGTATCGCGGTTGGTCGAGCCATTGTTATAGCCACCGACTTCTTTGATACGCTTACCATGATCGTCAACGTGCTCTGAGCCTTCAAACATCATATGTTCGAAAAAGTGCGCAAAGCCCGATTTGCCAGGCTCCTCACGCGCAGAGCCAACATGATAGCGCATGTCGACACTGACTAAGGGATCGGAGTGGTCTTGGTGCAGCAAAACAGTCAGCCCGTTATCGAGCGTAAACTGTTGATAAGGCACTTGAGCACTGCCCGGTGGTGGCGAGACTGTTTTTATCCAGGTCACCCCCTTTGGCGTAGCAGGAGGCGATGTTTCCAGTCGCTGACACCCTGTCAGAACGGATAAAACGAGAACAGCGACGAACAATAAGCGTTGCATATGATGATTCCTACCCAGTGACCCAATTAAATGACCAAACAATAACCATGTAACGCGATGCTTTGGCGATAAAGATAACCGCCCAACACCATGATTGACGCAAACGTAGCCAACCGGCGACCACGCACAAAGGGTCGCCAATGATGGGGACCCAACTCAATAATAAAGCCGCATAACCATAACGTTGCAGTCCCAAGTGCGCACGACGATGCCAGCGTTGGTGCGGCTGATAATCCGGAATCCAACGGCCGATGGCATAGTTGGTCATGCCTCCAAGGGTGTTTCCGACGGTCGCAATAGCTACAATTACGCCATCAGCAAACTGTTGCTGAGTTAATAAGTAAACCAAATTCGCTTCTGAACCACCTGGCAACAAAGTGGCACTCAAAAAGCTGGTGACAAACAGTGTCGCCAACGCCGACCAGTCGTCCATGGTTGTTACGACGACGGCATTTCTAATACTCGCTTACCGCGTGTATGACCAGACTCGAGCGCTTTATGGGCTTGCGCCCCTTGTTCTAGAGGGTAGACAGCGGCAATATCAATATGAAGCTCGCCTTGATCAAGCATGTCAAGCAAGCGCTGAGTTTGCCAGGTGTTGGGCTCAACCAGCATGCCCGTGGCTTTTAATCCTCGCTCGGCCGCAGCAGCGGTGATCATATCACGTGTATTGGTCGGCACCGTGACCACACGTCCACCGGTTTTTAGGCTCGCAAGTGCTTCAATGCCCGTATCGCCACCGACCAAATCAATCAATACATCAAACTCGCCCTGCGCTGTCGCCCAATGTGCCTGGTGATAGTCTATCGGTTTCGCATCTAGCTGGCGCAAAAATTCATGGTTGCCCGGCGATGCTGTCGCATACACCTGAGCCCCCGTTCTTACTGCTAATTGTACCGCAAGGTGGCCCACTCCCCCGGCCCCCGCCAAAATCAGTATTTTTTCGTCACGGGCGAGTTTGACATGCTCGAGCGCTTGCCACGCCGTGAGCCCGGCAAGTGGTACCGCGGCAGCATCCACCATTGGGACACTGGGTGGTACCGTGGAAAGCAGTCCGGCGTCGGCAGCCACGTACTGGCTATATCCCCCTCCCTCGGTCGGGAAGCCAATCATTCCTGCCACGCGATCACCCACATCAAACTTACTTTCGTTGGTGCCGTTTGCCACCACCACACCGGCCACATCGTAACCGGGTACCCAAGGCAGCTTATCTTGGTTATGTTCCGCCGCCCAACCCAGTCCGGCACGGGTTTTAGCATCGATTGGGTTCACGCCCGCGGCTTTTACCTGAATTAACACCTGCTCTTCCGACGGTGAGGGGATAGCACGGTTTACTGGGGAGAGAACCTCTGGCGCACCGAATTCGGTAATCGCAAGAGACAAGTTATTCGACATATTGACTCCTTTCGCATGCCATTATGCTTTCATGGCGCAGGTAATAAATTTGATAGCGCAGATAATAAAAAAGCACAGGGTCATCGCAACGCGTAAACCCCTAGTCTTAACAAAAACAGCGACAGACTCAATGCCTGCCGCTGTTTTCTTTTCACTGTTCACGTGTTTTGTTTTTGCTACGGTTTGTCTCTACATTCACATCGCACGGCTATCCGACTAACGCCAGCAATATCCCCGCTGCGACAGCCGAGCCAAGCACGCCAGCCACATTCGGTCCCATCGCATGCATCAGCAGGAAGTTATGTGGATTGGCATCCAGTCCAACCTTATTCACCACGCGCGCAGCCATTGGCACGGCAGAGACGCCGGCCGCACCAATCAGTGGTTGATAGGATCGCGGCTAAACCGGTTAAGCAGCTTCGCCATTAAGACGCCCGTTCCGGTGCCGATGCTGAACGCGACCGCTCCGAGCACCAAGATCCCCAAGGTTTCAAACTGAAGAAACTTATCCGCTTCTAGCTTGGAACCAACGGCAAGCCCCAAGAAAATGGTCACAATGTTGATCAACTCATTCTGCGCAGTACTCGATAACCGATCGACGACGCCACACTCACGCATCAGATTGCCCAGACAAAACATACCAACCAAGGGCGTTGCGGAGGGTAAGAATAAGATCGTCATCATCAAGACCGCTAAAGGAAACAGCACTTTCTCCGTTTTCGAGACATGACGCAGCTGTTTCATTTCAATTTGGCGCTCTTGTGGCGAGGTGAACAACTTCATGATCGGCGGTTGAATAATTGGCACCAACGCCATGTAACTATAGCTGCGACTGCAATCGCGCCAAGAAGATCCGGCGATAGTCGGCTAGCCAAGAAGATGGCCGTCGGCCCATCCGCACCACCAATAATCGCAATTGATGCTGCATCTTGAAGGCTAAATTCCATGCCTGGGACCAGATTGAGCAAGATAGCACCGAACAAGGTAGCAAAAATGCCAAATTGCGCCGCCGCCCCTAAAAGCAAGGTACGCGGGTTAGCAATCAAGGCACCAAAGTCGGTCATCGCCCCCACTCCCATAAAAATCAATAACGGGAAAACCCCCGTATCAATCCCGACATGGTAGACGTAATACAACAAACCGCCCGGCTCGTTAAAACCCGCGTTGGGAATATTCGCCAAGATTGCCCCAAACCCGATGGGCAACAGAAGCAAAGGCTCAAACCCACGTCGGATCGCAAGAAAGAGCAGCAGACAACCGACGGCCATCATCACCAGCTGTGGCCACTGGAAATTCGCCAGTCCAGTTTCCGACCACAGGATCATTAATCCTTCCATGCTGCCCTCTTATCCTAAATGTAAAAGCGGCATGCCGACAGTCACGGCGTCGCCTTCTTTTACTTGTACATCTTGGACAGTGCCAGCATGCGCAGCCCTGACTTCGGTTTCCATCTTCATCGCTTCTAGGATGATCAGAACGTCACCTTCTTGTACATGCTCACCGGCGGTCACCATGACTTTAAAGATATTACCCGCTAACGGTGCGGTGACTGGCTCTGCGTGGGTAGATGCCGGCTGTGACACCGGGGCACGCGGTGCTGTAGGCGCATTGTCGACATCGTTAGCAGTTTGGATCGCGCCTAGTGCGCCATCGGGACCGACATCCACTTGATACACCTGGCCATTAACGCGCACGCTGTAAGTTTCAACCTCAACTTGGCTCGCTGAGCTCGCCGCGGGCGTTGCTGGCGGCGTGGAGTCTCCGGTGGGTACCGGTTCAAACGCATCAGGATTGCCACGATTTTGGAGGAATTTCCAACCCACTTGTGGGAACAAGGCGTAAGTGAGGACATCGTCAATCGTCTCTTCCGCCAAACTCACACCTTCTGTCGACGCTTTATCGGTTAACGCCTGCGTCAAGTTTTCCATTTCGGGGGCTAATTTATCCGCCGGACGGCAGGTAATCGCTTGTTCACCGTCAAGCACGCGCGCTTGTAATTTTGCATTGACCGGTGCGGGGGCTTTTCCGTATTCGCCTTTTAACAGCGCAGCAGTCTCTTTAGTAATGCTCTTATAACGCTCGCCGGTCAATACATTAATGACCGATTGCGATCCGACAATTTGTGAGGTCGGCGTAACTAAGGGGATATATCCTAAGTCTTCACGCACCCGCGGGATCTCGTCTAAGACCTCATCCATTTTGTCAGCCGCGCCTTGTTCTTTAAGCTGGCTTTCCATGTTGGTCAACATACCGCCGGGCACTTGCGCGATCAAAATACGTGAGTCGACGCCTTTTAACTGCCCTTCAAATTGGGCGTATTTTTTCCGCACGGTACGGAAGTAAGCCGCAATCGATTCAAGTTTATTCAGGTCAAGATGAGTTTCACGCTCGGTGCCTTCAAGCATCGCAACAACGGTTTCAGTCGGGGTATGCCCATAAGTTTGGCTCATTGAGGAAATGGCCGTATCCAGGACATCTAACCCCGCTTCTACTGCTTTAACCGCCGTTGCTGTTGATAACCCTGTGGTCGCATGACAATGCAGCGACAGGGGAATATCACAGGTCGATTTTATGCGGCTCACGAGCTCATACGCTTCATAAGGTTTAAGCAGGCCGGACATATCTTTGATGCACAGAGAGTGACAGCCAAGATCTTCCAACTGCTTGGCTAAATCGGTCCAGGTATCCATGGTATGCACAGGGCTAGTGGTGTAAGAAATCGTTCCCTGAGCGTGGGCACCTACGTCCACTGCCGCACCCACAGCGGCTTGAAAGTTACGCACATCATTCATGGCATCAAAGATGCGGAATACATCCATACCGTTGGCATGAGCACGTTCAACGAACTTGTATACCACATCATCGGCGTAGTGGCGGTAACCCAAGAGATTCTGCCCACGTAAAAGCATTTGCATCGGGGTATTAGGCATGGCTTTTTTAAGCTCTCGTAACCGTACCCAAGGGTCTTCACCCAAATAGCGAATACAGGCATCAAAGGTCGCGCCACCCCATGTTTCTAATGACCAGAACCCAATCTGATCGAGCTCGGCGGCAATCGGCAACATATCGTCCAAACGCAGACGTGTGGCAAACAACGACTGATGGGCATCACGCAATACCACATCGGTAATAGCTAACGGCGTAGACATAACAAACTCCTTTTTATATGTGCCTTACCACTCAACGATGGCGTTGGCGGTACTGCTGGACAGCGACAGTGATCGCGGCAACGACATCGGGCGATACGTTTTCCGATGCAGGTTGTGCGTTAGGCTTAGCGGGTGCCTTAGCAGCAGCTGGCGGGGTCGGGTCACCAAAACGTTCTAGTTGGTGGACCAAAAAAATCAACGTAGAAAGAAACACAAACACCACAACCATACCGGTCAGCATCAGCGTCAGTGCTTGTTCTAAAAGCGGGCCTAAATCCATGGTTGTCTTCCTTGTTACTCACTCTTACTGGCAATGATGCGCGGATGGCCCGTTATTATTCATTTATCTTGGTGGCCATTTCATCATCGGCGTTCAAAATACTAACAATTCGCATAAATGACAATCTCGTGTTGTGTTTTTGTTACCTGACAACACGGGTCATGATGCACTCATCGCACGCGAACAACCGCCACTCGTAAAGGCGTATTTATCTCGTCCAAGTCCGTTAATCGCGCGATGAAACGTCCTGGTACATAGAGGGTTTTGACGGTTTGGCTATTAATAGAGGCGCACTATGCCATTTTTGGAAAAAGCGTTTTTCCAGTATCACAACACGCTGTCCAATAGCGATAGCGATAGCGATAGCGAAAATAATAAACAGAAAAGTCGATTTGGGTGACAATGAAAAGATAGCGAAATGGAAATAAGGAGAAGGAAGAGGTAATGCAAAATGGCGCGTCCGGGAGGATTCGAACCTCCGACCGCCTGGTTCGTAGCCAGGTACTCTATCCAGCTGAGCTACGGACGCGCTGACGGATTTGCATAGATTGAAGATGGCGCGCTCGGGAGGATTCGAACCATGCCGACCGCCGGTGATTCGATAGCCAGGTACTCTATCAGCTGAGCTACGAGCGCGTGTCGTCA
>AQOF01000027.1 GCA_000565345.1 Salinivibrio costicola subsp. costicola ATCC 33508 = LMG 11651
GCCGGACATCATCAAGTCACTCAATCCACTCTTACGAGGATTTAGTCAATACTTCAGAGTCGCTAATGCCAGCAGGGAGTTCAAGAAACTAGCTGCATGGCTGAGGCGTAGGCTACGCAGCATACAGCTTAGACTGTGGAAGAAGCCGTCAAGGTTACATCGCAGACTGAGACAGCGAGGTTATAAACCGCCATTTAAATGGATAAGCATGACCAGCTGGAGAAATGCAGCGAGCCCGCTAGCAAGCTATGCAATGCCCAACCAATGGTTCGATGAGCTAGGGTTAGTTAATCTTGAATACGTAAGGACAGGGCATGTGTTTAGCATTTATGCTGAATGGAAGTGTGCATGAGCCGTATACGAGGTCCGTATGTACGGTTCTGTGAGAGGGATGAGGCGGCAACGCCTCACCCTACTCGATATATATGGTGATGCCGCGTTCACTGAACGAAGACGCGAAGATAGACAGCGGAGGGTAAAAGCCTGTTACTATTAGGTTATGATTTATTCCAATCATAGAGGGAAAAAGGAATGAGTGAAGAGAACACGGTGGTAGAAGGGGCGAAGTGGGCACAAACATGGCTCACCAACAACCAAGATTTATTGATTCAATATGGGGTCAATATTGTCTCAGCATTATTGATTTTAGTGATCGGTAACATGGTGGTAAAAGGGCTCGCCAATTCCATGGCGGGAGTGATGCGCAAGCGTAATATGGACAATGCGGTGGTTGAGTTCATCCATGGCTTGGTTCGATACTTGCTTTTTATCATCGTGCTGATTGCGGCACTCAGCCGTGTTGGCGTACAAACCGCTTCTGTGATTGCGATTCTTGGTGCTGCTGGTTTAGCCGTCGGTTTGGCCTTACAAGGATCGTTAGCTAACTTTGCCGCAGGCGTCTTGATTGTGATGTTTCGCCCCTTTAAATCAGGGGATTATGTCGAGCTGGCAGGTGTTGCAGGCTCTGTCGAGTCGATACAAATTTTCTCTACCGTGCTGACTACCCCTGACAACAAAATGGTGGTGGTGCCGAATGGTTCAGTGATCAGCAGCCCTATCACTAACTATTCTAAGCATGCGACACGTCGCATTGATTTAACCATTGGTGTGGCGTACAGCGCGGATTTGAAGAAAACCAAAGCGGTGTTAACCGATATTGTGACGCAGCATCCGCTTATTCTAAAAGATCCTGAGCCTAATGTGGCGGTGATGACATTGGCCGACTCATCCGTGAACTTCGTCGTTCGACCTTGGGTGAAAACAGAAGATTACTGGAGTGTGTATTTTGAGCTCCTGCCGACCATCAAAGAAGCGCTGGACGCAAACGGTATTGAAATCCCTTTCCCGCAAATGAGTGTTCATTTCGAGCGCGGTGAGAGCCAAGCGTAAGCAGTCTATTGATTTGAGCAGTCTATTGGTTTTCACTGGTATGGGTGCGGTAAGTGTGCCGCATCCATTCCCATGGCTTAACTGGCGAGCAAGCGTGCATAAAGACCGAACGCCAGTTTGCCGGCAACAAAGATCATCATACTGGCCATTAACAGGTCGAGTAATCGACGTATCGATGGCGTCGACAGCCAAGGCGATAAGCGGGCAGCCCCTGCGGATAAGCCATAAAACCATAAACATGACCCCATCAGCGCGCCGATCGTAAAGGCAATTCGCTCATCGAATGCAAACTGGCCGCCAATCGCCCCTAACACCACCACGGTATCAAGGTAAACATGCGGGTTAAGCAAGGTCACCGCAAGCGCACCAATGATCACTGCTCGGCGCCCGCGGCTCATGCTCGGTACTGTTAAGTCGTCTTCCTGATGTTGCTGACGCGCACTTTGTATAAACTGCCACGCATACACACTGAGAAACGCGATGCCAGCGATAGTTATCGTATTCAGCAATAAAGGATAGCTCGCTAATAAAGCGCCTCCACCGAAGATACCTGTCGAGATCAAGACAATATCGCAGACAAAGCAAATGGATGCAGTGATCATATGGTGTTCACGGCTGATCCCTTGGTTAATCACATAGGCGTTTTGCGCGCCAATGGGGATAATCATGGTGAGACTTAATCCTAAGCCTTGAAGTGCGACTAAAAAACTGCTCACGGTCTATTCCTTTTATCTCGTGTCATTCCCCTCACTTTAAGCAGAGCGACCCGGAAAGGGAACCGAATTTTCTTCATCATGTAACGGATACGGGAGCAAGAAGAGAAATTGCCGATCACACACAGGTTTGTGCCGAGTCATAAATGGCGTTGCTCGAGTTTTAACATAAACTTGACCTAAGCGAGGGAGTCTTTCGCTGATAAAAGAGTCTGACCTGTAACCTCATGATATTTTGAATCCATAAAAGGAGAGATGATGCGTAAGTTTAAAGCAATAATATGGCTCACCGGCGCGTTGGTTATTTCCCCGGCGGTGATGGCCAACATCGATTTTCCTCATTTAGAGATCACAGGTGTTGGGGAAATCACGGCAGCGCCTGATATGGCCAATATTGATGTTGGCGTGGTCACTGAGCGAAAAACCGCCAAAGCAGCAAAAAGCGCATCAGATAAAGCGGTTGCTGCTTTTATCGAACGGCTGGCAAAACAAGGTGTGAAACGTGATCAGATAGAGAGCGCCCATATCCAGCTATCGCCACGTTATCAACATACAAAAGACAAAGCGCCTGAACTGATAGGTTATCGTGCCGAACGACAGGTGACGGTGACGCTAAATCAGCTAGACAAATTGAATGCAGTGCTAGATGGTGCGTTGGGCGAGGGGATCAACCGTATCCGACAGGTACAGCTAACCAGTAGCGAACAGTTGGCGCTTAAAGACAAGGCGCGCGAGGCTGCTGTTAGCGACGCAAAAGATAAAGCAGATGCCTTGGCTAAAAGCCTGGGGATGCGCATTGATAGCGTTTGGCAAGTTCGCTACCGCTCAAGTCATCCGCGCCCGGTGATGATGAACGCACAAATGCGTAGTGACAGTGCTGAAGTGGCAGCAACCTATCAGGATGCGACTATGCAGATACGCGATCAAGTCGATATTATTTTTCGTTTAGAAGACTAAGCCTGTAATACGTAATGCGCACGGCATTACCGCTATACCCATAAAAAAGGGCGCCCTCTAAGGCGCCCTGTATTTTATCGCTTTAGGATGGATTACGCGGTTGGATTAATCGGCTTTCCATCTGCATCTGTTGCTTGGCTGTCCTGAGTACCATTGCGACGCGCCAAGCGCTGCTCCCAGTAGTCAGCATTTGTGATCCCCAGTTTGACGGGATCAAAGGTGTAAGTTTCAACCCCTTGGGCTTGCTGCTCTTCATAGTCTTTCAACGCCTTCATCGCCGGTTTGGACATGAAGAAGATGATGATGATACCGACAATGTTGAGCCAAGCCATTAAGCCAACGCCAGCGTCACCAAATGCCCAAGCGAGGTTAGCACTACGAACACAACCATAGAATACCGCGGACATCAGCACCAGTTTCAGTACAAACATCATACCAGGCACTTTAAACGTGCGACGTAGGTACGCAATGTTGGTTTCCGCAATGTAGTAGTAGGCAAGAATGGTAGTAAAGGTGAAGAAGAAAAGTGCAAACGCGATAAAGGGTTTGCCCAGTCCAGGCATCGCCGCTTCAATGGCAAGCTGAGTAAACTCAGGGCTATTGGCTGCCACCGATGAGGCTAAGTTTTGCACGATAAAGGCGTCACCGGCACCGTGCACATTGTAAGCACCGGTAATGATGATCATAAATGCGGTGGCTGAACAGACCAATAGCGTATCAATATACACGGAGAACGACTGCACCAAACCTTGCTGAGCTGGGTGCTCAACGTTCGCAGCAGCGGCAGCATGAGGGCCTGTTCCCTGACCGGCTTCGTTAGAGTAAACCCCACGTTTCACCCCCCAACCGATTGCTGCGCCAGCACCGGCCATTGGTGTGAAGGCATCGCCAACAATCATGGCAAACACGGTAGGTACTTCGCTGATGTTGAGCAAAATGATGACGAAGGCGATAATAATGTACGCCAGCGCCATAAATGGCACGACGATCTGGGTAAAGTGGGCGATACGCTTCACACCACCAAAAATAATGAAACCCAGTACGACAGAAATAAAGGCGCCGGTGATGATTTTAGACACCTCGAGTGCGCCAAACATGGCGGTATCAACCATAGCACCTGAGCCAAAGGCGGTTTCAACGGCATTACCAATGGCATTCGACTGTACGCCCGGCAACATGACGCCACAAGCGAGGAGTGTCGCGAGTGCAAAAAGAATGGCATACCATTTTTGCCCCATCGCTTTTTCAATATAATACGCTGGCCCACCGCGGAACTCACCGTTGTCTTCTTCTTTATAAATTTGCGCTAAGGTTGACTCGGTGAATGCCGTTGCCGCCCCTAAGAAGGCAACGACCCACATCCAAAAAACAGCCCCTGGGCCACCAAAACCTATCGCCGCTGCCACACCGGCAATATTACCGGTACCGACACGGCCAGAAAGGGAAACGGCGAGCGCTTGGAATGAAGAGATCCCTTTTTCCGAGCTTTTTCCAGAAAAGAGCAGTCGCCACATCTCGGAGAAATGACGGACTTGCACAAAACGTGTCAATATGGAGTAGAACAGTCCTGCACCTAGCAGGTGTAGATCAGCACTGGGCTCCATATGATGCTATTTAAGAAATCGACAAACGATTGCATAGTGAGTTCCTTCTACTGTGTTTGCATCATGTTTTATTGTAATCGCGGCTAGCATCTTAAACTGATTTGCAGCTCAGTTGTTAAAATTTTGTGTCATTGCATTGCGTGATGTGTGAAATTGATCGTTTAGTGTGCAGTAAAATGGACGTGACAGGCGAAAAAAAGGAGACCGTGTAGGGCCTCCTTGAGTAAATCCTTATATTTCAGCCAGTCAGTGTGACGGATGGATGTCTAAATCTATTTGCGTTTTTTGGGCTTTTTAGCTGTGGTTGTCTTTTTATCGCTTTGCTTCTTTTTTTTCTTTTTGTGCTCTGCTTTTTTATGTTTTGGCTTCAAACCATCAATGGTTCGCTCTTTGATATCTTCATCCATATAACGGGTGATCCGATCCATCATGGGCTGATCGTGGGCCTCAACCAGCGAAATGGCAGATCCTTTCTTACCCGCGCGTGCTGTGCGACCAATACGGTGTAAATACACATCGGCAGTCCGCGGAAGATCGTAGTTAATCACGTGGGTGATATCAGGCACATCAATGCCGCGAGCGGCCACATCGGTCGCGAGGAGAATACGCACTTTTCCCTCACTAAAACGGCTGATGGCATTATTGCGTTTGGCTTGTTGCATTTCACCTTGAATCCAGGCGCATTCGAGTTGTTGTGACTGCATATACTCGCGAAGTTCCGCCAAGCGTTCACGTGTTTTTATGAAGACAATCGCGCGCGCCGCTTGATCGTTCACAATGGCTTTGAGTAGCGCGCGTTTATGATTAAAGTCGTCACAACGGTAATACCACTGGGTGATTTTTTTGCGTTCACGGCGAGGAGGGGTGACATCGATTAGCTCTGGCTCGTCCAAAAGACTGTCAGTGAATCCGCTAACCCCGCGACCTTCAAGTGTTGCTGAAAATAGCATGGTCTGACGACGACGTTGGCACTCATCAGATAGGCGATTGACCGTATTGGCAAAGCCCATATCCAACATGCGATCTGCTTCATCGAGAATAAGGCACTCAACGGCGCGACAATCGAAACGCTCTGCCTCGATGTACTCCATTAAGCGACCTGGGGTCGCGACGACAATATCCTGGGTTTTTCCCAATTGCTCGGCGTGCTCTTGATACGAAATCCCGCCCGTAATGGTGAACACCTTTAGACTTGTGTTTTTGGCTAATGCACGCGCTTCATCAGCGACTTGTATTGCCAGTTCACGCGTGGGGGTCAGAATAAGCACGCGGCCTGGTCCTGGCTTTTGCCGTGGGAAATCTAACAAGTGCTGCAGCATTGGCAGCAAAAAAGCCGTGGTTTTTCCCGTTCCGGTTGGTGCCGACGCGAGGATGTCGCGCCCATCCATACCATGGGGGATGACCTCCGATTGGATAAGCGTTGGGCGCTGATAGCCCATATCGTCGAGTGCACTGAGCAGTTCAGGATCCAGCTCTAGTTCGGCAAAGCTTCGCACAGGGTAATTCTCCAAGGATAGTTAAGCGCGGCATTATAGACGCAAATGGTGTAAATAGGCAGCGCGTCATCACCAATACGGGTTGTCCTACACTGCGATGTTTTGCTTACGGCAATTTGAGATAAAACGCGCGCGTCAAGGCGGCAAACGTTTGGGTGTAGTCGCCATGTTGATCACGCACGGTGATCGTATCAGATCTTAGCGTTCCCGTCGTGGGACTTAAAGTGAACAATAATCGTGATGGCGGTTTATTCGAGCTTGGCTTCACGCAGACATAGCGGCGTAAGTAGAGACCACATTCAGCGGCCTGTTCGATCAACGCCTCGGCCTCTTTGAGGGGTAAAATCAGATCAGCACATCCTGTTGGCGTTAAAAGACGAGCCAAGCAGTGAACTAAATCTTCATGGCTAAGCGTTTGTGTGTGTCTGGCGATCGCACGTTGCTTGTTTTTTGATGAAATACCACTGGTAAAATACGGCGGATTACACACAATGTGAGGCCATAGATGCGGGCTGCGATAGGTGTTGATATCGGTCTGTTGTACCTGAATTTGATCCACAAACCGTGACCTTGCCACATTGTCGTATGCACAGTGAAACGCTGACACGTCATAGTCGACGACTGTCATTGCCAGGTTAGGAAAACGTTGTGCCAACATAAGGCTAATAATCCGGTGCCAGTCCCTATATCTAAACTGTGTTGTGCCTGATTCGGTTCGGCCCACGCCCCTAACAGCACCCCGTCGGTACTGACTTTCATGCCACAGTTACTGTGTTCAATCGTGAACTGTTTAAATCGAAATTGACTCACAAGATGCTCAGTGTCTCCGTAGTTTGGTCAGCAAGCCGATAGCATTTTTTGCTTTAATGTGATCAGAGTGTTGCAAGATATCGTTATTGAAAAATGCCAGAGATAATTATTTAGCCAGTTTATTGAGCTGATTGTTATTGCTAAAGCAGAAGATCACAAGGTTTTTTGCCAATGCCTTTACTGTGACAGGGAACTTGTTCATTATTCTGCATTCCGCCTATCGTCTGAAACAAAATATTATAAATCAGCGTTTCAGATGGGCGAAAGATTATTCATTTGCAAACACCCTCTAAAGCTGTAGGTATTCATCGTGACTAAACGTTTAAAATTAGTAGATATTTTAGCGTTAGGTTTTATGACCTTTGCCTTTTTCTTAGGCGCGGGAAATATAATCTTTCCACCACAAGCTGGCATGTTAGCTGGCGACCATTACACCGCCGCCATGATCGGATTTTTGATCACTGCCGTCGGTCTTCCGCTGATTGGTATTATCGCCGTTGCCATCGCAGGAGGGGGCTGGAAAGGGCTCACTCGTGATTTGCCAACCGGTGTCGCGACCCTAATGGCAGTGTTGATTTTTATTATCATTGGCCCGGCTTTTGCGGCGCCTCGTGCCGGATTGGTCGCTTACGAGATTGGTTTTAAGCCTTTTTTGTCTTCACCGGGGCAGCTTGAGCTGGGTGCGTTTTCTGTCGTCTTCTTCGCCGCCGCGATGTTTTTCTCTCTTTCGCAAGGAAAACTGATCGACACGATCGGTAAATTCTTGACGCCTTTATTATTTGCGGCATTAGCGATCTTGGCGATCGCGGTGATTGTTAATCCACAAGGTGAGGTGGCCGCCGCGCAAGGAAGTTACGTTGAGAATGCGCTGACGACCGGTTTTCTTGAAGGGTATAACACCATGGATACCTTCGCCGCCTTGATGTTTGGTATGTTGATTGTCGATGTTATCCGCAAAAAAGGTATTGAAGACAACAAAGCGACCTGCATGTATCTGATTTACGCCGGCATTATTGCTGCCGCAGGCTTAGCGTTTGTCTATGTTTCCTTGTTTTATTTAGGCTCAACCGCGAGTGTGGTGGCACAGGGGACGACAAAACGGTGGTGAAATCATGGCCGCCTATGTGGATGCGCTGTTTGGTCCGGTTGGACAAATGATCCTTGCCGCCATCATCGGTTTGGCGTGTTTGACCACGGTAATTGGCTTGGTCAGCGCATGTGCAGACTATTTTAGCTCACTGACTTCATGGACATACCGCCGCTGGGTGGTAGTGGTGGCAACCGTCTGTGCCGTGGTTGCCAATGTTGGCCTAAAGCAGTTAATCGCCATTTCCGTTCCGGTGTTGTTCGCTTTATACCCCGTCGCGATTGCCCTGATTGGCTTGACCTTTATTCGTCGCTGGTTGCCGAATCCAGCACTGGGTTATCGTTTAGTGATGGGCGTTGCCTTGGTATTTAGCTTACTCGATGCGGTAAAAGTAATGGGAGTCGATATGAGCACCTTCAACTTCTTGCCATTGTTTGATGTCGGTATGGCGTGGTTACTGCCGACGTTAGTCGCCATGGTGGTGGCCAAGTTTGTTGGCGCCCGAGACTCGGC
>AQOF01000028.1 GCA_000565345.1 Salinivibrio costicola subsp. costicola ATCC 33508 = LMG 11651
CATCTTCAAGCGACATCTTGTATCAAAAGCATATGGCGGATAAACACAGCCAGAACATTGGCAAGCGTACTTAAGCAGCTTGAGTCAATGATGACGGAGATGAGTCATTCGATGTCTGACACGCTTCAGGACACAGACGCGTTTCACTCGGTACTCGACAAAACATTCGAACAGCTGTCTCGCGTTGAAAACGAAGGGTTGTCCATTGATGAAACCATCGCCGTTGTCCGTAATGTAGTGAAAGACTCGCAAGCTCTGACTCAATCGACCCGCTACTTTAAACACCAACTGAGTGATGCCCAGCAAGAAATTGCCCAACTAAAACAAAACCTCGCAGAGATGACCGAGCAAGCCACCCATGATGCTTAACCGGCCTGCTCAATCGGACCGCCTTTGAACGCGAGCTCAATGCGTACACCGAAAACGCACAAACCTGGCCGTTTGCTTTAGTCCTCGTCGACCTCGATCACTTTAAACAACTTAACGATACATACGGTCACGTGCTCGGCGATATCGCTTTGAAGCAGGTCGCCAAGCGATTACTCGACTACTGCCGAGAAGGCGTACAAGCGTTCCGCTACGGCGGCGAAGAGTTTGCGCTACTGTTACCTAAAAGACGCCTCAACAGCGCAAAACGGACCGCTGAAACGCTACGTGCCGCTATCGATAGAATGGTGATAAAAGACCGGCGTCGTGGCCAAACATTGGATCATATTACCGTGTCCATGGGCGTCGCCGAGTACGACGAGCATGCTCGCGAATCTGGCGCCGATCTCATTTACCGTGCTGATCAACAACTCTATAAGGCCAAAAACCTCGGGCGTAATCGTGTGATGCCGATAAATTAACTCTCGCCTGAGAGGAATTTGATCTTGGCTAAGTATTCACCGCTCGCCGTCGGGCAAAATGGTATTTTTTACGTGCCACATTAAGGATCCCGCCATGCACTGCCATCGTATCAACGAGTTGCTCGATCTACTGAACCAATCTTGGCAACAAACGCCCAATCACTCGCTCATGACCATGCTCAATCTGATTGCCCAAGAGGCCGGTCATCGCGATGACTTAACAACGCTATCGGACGACACCTTGATCTATCAACTCAAAATGCGACTAGAAGATAGCAACGCGCCTATTCCTGGCCTTGCAAAAGACAATGAAGACGACTTTAAAGCCGCTATTTTACGGGCGAGAGGCATTACCCCAACAAAAGAGTGAGTCAGTGGCCCTCGCTAATCGTCTGTTATAGCTGGAATTCGTTCAGTTTGTGGCTGTATCGCAAACTATGACTCTGGTAGCGTATTCACGGCGTTTGCTGCGCTACAATCACAGGCACAATGATAATTAGGGCCTGGCAATGCACCATGGACCCGCTATCCCAAGGAAAGCCAATGTCATGAGCGATAAAAAAATTAACGTCAAAGACGTGACTGCAAAAGAATACAATCCCAAAACCCATAAAGGTAACGACGATCGCTTTAATCCGAGTAATCGCATTTATGTACGCGCGGTGAAAGGCTATTACCAGCGAATGCGCCGTTACATGGGCTGGTTCTTTATGCTGCTGTTTCTGCTAACGCCCTGGATCCCGTATCAAGGCCGACAAGCCATTTTGCTGGATATAGGCAATCAAAAGTTTAATTTTTTCGGCACCACATTGTGGCCACAAGACCTGACCTTGTTGGCTGCACTTTTGATGCTCGCCGCCTTCGGCCTCTTTTTTATTACCACTTTTCTTGGCCGGGTGTGGTGTGGCTATTTGTGCCCGCAAACAGTGTGGACCTTTCTCTTTATCTGGTTTGAAGAAAAGCTGGAGGGGGCGGCCAACAAACGCCGAAAACAAGACTCGCTCAAACTTACGCCGGCATTGGCCGCGCGAAAAGCCGCGAAGCATGCGGCTTGGTGGCTCATATCTCTGGTCACGGGCGCCACGTTTGTCGGTTACTTTGTTCCCGTGCAATCGCTCGCGGTCGATTTAGTCACGTTCGATACTAGCTTTTGGGTCGGCTTTTGGGTGATCTTCTTTGCTGCCTGTACCTACGGGAATGCGGGCTGGATGCGATCGATCATGTGTATTCACATGTGCCCCTACGCGCGCTTTCAGTCCGCAATGTTTGATAAAGACACCTTTATCGTTGGCTATGATGCCAAACGCGGCGAAAAACGCGGGCCTCGCCCACGTAAGAAAGATCCCAAAGCATTAGGATTAGGCGACTGTATTGACTGCAACCTATGTGTGCAAGTGTGTCCGACAGGTATCGATATTCGTGATGGTTTGCAGTATGAATGCATCAACTGTGGTGCCTGTGTCGATGCGTGTGATGAAACCATGGATCGCATGGGGTACGCGCGCGGCCTAATCAGCTACACCACCGAGCACAAGCTCGAAGGCAAGAAAACCGCGGTCATGCGACCAAAACTGGTGGGTTATGGGGCGGTCATGATTATTGTGACTGCAATGTTTATTTATCTGGAGATGTCGGTCATGCCGATGGAGCTGGATGTGATACGCGACCGTAATCAACTGTATCGCATTAACAACCAAGGACTGGTTGAAAATACCTACACCTTAAAAATCTTAAATAAAACGCAGACAGACGACGTATATCAACTGTCCGTTAAAGGTTTGGATGAGGTGACATGGCACGGGCCACAAACCGTAAATGTACAAGCGGGTGAGGTTTTCTCACTGCCGATTAGTCTGGCAGTCGATACGTACGAGATGGAGCAACGCATTGCCGACATCACCTTTGTGATGGAACGTGAATCAGGCGATAAACAAAAAAGGATAACGGCAGAAAGCCGCTTTATCACGGATCTGTAATCAGCCAATTCACCACAACAACCATTCACAACAAATAAACAGGGCGCAGGCAGCGCCCTTTTTATTTGTTACTATAACGTTTCTTTTGTCATTCTCAGGTGGCGTATGACCGAGATAGGCTTTGACTTTCATGCTCTTACTCCCGACGTTCAATTAAATGCGATTGAATCGGTCGGTATTTTTCCTCAATCCGGCCTGCTCGCGCTGAACAGCTATGAAAACCGGGTGGCCCAGTTTGTCGCCGATGATGGCCAGCGCTATGTGGTCAAGTT
The DNA here is from genome assembly GCA_000565345.1 of Salinivibrio costicola subsp. costicola ATCC 33508 = LMG 11651. GTDB lineage: Bacteria > Pseudomonadota > Gammaproteobacteria > Enterobacterales > Vibrionaceae > Salinivibrio > Salinivibrio costicola. The sequence goes on from AQOF01000028.1 coordinate 3,097, forward strand.
CTATCGGCCCGCTCGCTGGTCCGATGCGCAAATTCATGAAGAACATGCTTTCTGCCGCGAGCTAGCTGACGCAGATATTCCCGTCGTTGCGCCGATTCAACGAGAGGGAACCAGTCTTTTTTACGCGTCAGGCTTTCGCTTTGCCTTATTCCCCAGTGTGGGCGGTCGCGGCTTTGAAGTGGACAATTGGGATCAGCTCGAAGCGGTCGGCCGTTACCTGGGTCGTATCCACCAAATGGGCGCCGCTAAGCCTTTTCAAACTCGCGCTAAATTTGATCTCGACAGCCACCTTTATCAGCCGCGCCGCGAGCTAGGAGAAGCCAGCTTGATCCCAGCAAGCCTGCAAGCGACATTCTTCTCTGATCTCGATCGGTTAATCGATGCCATCGCGGCGCGATGGCACACGGAGTGGCCCGCGATTCGGCTCCATGGCGATTGTCATCCCAGCAATATTTTGTGGCGAGACGGTCCACTATTTGTCGATTTTGATGACACCCGTAACGGTCCCGCGATGCAAGATTTATGGCTATTTTTAAACGGCAGTCGCGCCGATCAGCTCGCGCAACTCGACACCTTGGCGGAGGGTTATCGCGAATTTCGTGAATTCCCTGCCGACCAATTGCAACTGATCGAGCCATTGCGTGGTCTGAGAATGGTGCATTACATGGCCTGGTTGGCAAAACGCTGGCAAGACCCGGCGTTTCCTCGTGCATTTCCTTGGTTTGCTGATGCAAAATACTGGGAAGGTCAGGTACTCGCTTTTAAAGAACAACTTGCCGCCCTTGAAGCACCACCGCTTACACTGTATCCGTAAGCACTCAATCGATAACGGAGAGTCATTCAATCATGTTTAAAAAACTGTTGCCTTTGCTACTGGTCGTAGGCCTAACCGCGTGCTCTGAGCCTGAGAGCGTGACGCAGACATCACCAGACACCACCCCAACAACCGAAACCACGCAGACGCAAACAGAGTCGGCAGAGCCTGCAACACCGATTGAGGTAGCGGATGCTAAACCAGGCCGCTTTAAAGCTGGTGAGGATTACCAGGTGCTAGAGACGCCGGCAACTGATTCCCCAACAGTGACCGAGTTTTTCTCTTTCTATTGCCCACATTGTTATCAGTTTGAACCACTGGTCCAGCAGCTCAAACAACAAGTGCCTGATAATGCGAAAGTGGTAAAACACCATGTGTCTTTTATGGGCGGCGAGATGGGCAGTGTGGTAACACGCGCCTACGCAGCGGCGGTTGTGCTCGATGCACAAAAAACCATTATTCCGGTGATGTTTGATCGCATTCATGCGGCACAAAACCCACCGAAATCACTGGCGGAGGTTCGCCAAATGTTTGTCGATAACGGCATTGATGGCAAAGAATTTGACAGCGCTTACAACAGCTTTGCCGCGAACTCCATGGCCAAGCGTTTCGACCAATCGTTCGAAAAAGCGGGCTTGCGCGGTGTGCCTGCGGTGATCGTCAACGGTAAATATCACGTGACACCCAAAACAGTAGAAACTCCGGAAGAATACTTCCAGTTGATCAACTTTTTACTGACCCAAAAGTAATTAGCTGACTTGGGCGTTGAGATGGCGCAATAAGCCATCCATCGCCCGATATCCCAGCGCTTCCGCTAAATGAGGTCGTGAGATCTGAGCGTCGCCGCCAAGATCGGCAATGGTACGTGCTACCTTGATAATGCGGTGATAGCCCGAACGGACAACCCCAATCGATGTAAAGCCTGTTCTAAAAACGCCGCATCAGCCTGAACGAGCTGACAATGCAGCTCCATTTCTTGATTACTCAACAACGCATTCACCTTTCCTTGGCGTGCCAGCATACGCTCACGCGCAGCCGCTACCCGCGCTTTTACCGTCGACGTTGACTCACCGCGTTCTCCGCCACTAGAAAGACAGCCTCGTGGCAGTGCGGGAATATCAATGGACATATCAAATCGGTCTAACAGTGGGCCAGATAAACGCGCTAAATAACGCAGAATTTGTTGTGGGTTAGACCGGGCCAATTCACCCTCGTGATGACCGGTTGGACTCGGGTTTAATGCACCGATAAGTTGGAAGCGAGCCGGAAACCGGGTTTTACCATTGGCGCGCGAAATCACAATTTCGCCAGACTCAAGCGGCTCGCGCAACGCATCGAGTACGCGACGCTCAAACTCCGGCATTTCATCAAGAAACAATACCCCATGGTGAGACAGCGAAATCTCACCAGGCGCGGTACGCTGCCGCCTCCGACCAAGGCTGCCATGGAGCTGGAATGGTGGGGGCTACGGAAGGGGCGCTGACGCCAATTTCCCTCATGCAAAGGTTGTTGAGTCAAAGAGGTGACGGCGGCTGAGGCCAACGCTTCATCATCATTCATCGGTGGCAGCAAGTCACATAAACGCGACGCAAGCATGGTTTTTCCAGTGCCGGGAGGACCTACAAAAAGTAAGTTATGAGAGCCACTGGCGGCAATTTCTAACGCCCGCTTGCCTTGTTGCTGACCGATAATGTCGCGTAAGCATCGCGTCACCGCTGGCGTGTCATTCTCGGCAGGGACAGCGTTTAAACATAAACTTTGCTGGCCGGCTAGGTGTTGGCTCACGGCAATCAGGTCGGGCGCTGACACATGCCGCTCATTGTCTACCAGCGCCACTTGATTGGCATTATCATCCGGGACCACCAGGGCTCGCTGCGCTTTTTGACTGGCGAGCGCCGCCGGCAATGCGCCTTTAACCGGCCGTAATTGTCCCGACAACGCCAGTTCACCTAAAAACTCAAACGCGTTTAAACGCTTTTCTGGCAACTGTCCCGACGCCACCAAGATCCCAAGCGCAATGGGTAAATCAAATCGTCCCCCTTCTTTAGGTAAGTCGGCTGGGGCCAGGTTGACGGTGATCCGGCGCGAAGGGAACTCAAAATTAGAAGTCACAATCGCACTTCGTACCCGATCACGGGCTTCTTTGACCGTCGTTTCCGGTAAGCCCACCAGCGCAAACCCCGGTAAACCATTGGATATATGTACTTCTACGGTCACACTCGGCGCTTCTACACCGACACAGGCTCGACTGTGAACTATCGCCAATGCCATATTTTCCCACTCCGCTTACTGTCATCGCTATGAAACCCAGCTCTTATACTGCCGCGCTAATCTGTGATTGAGAGTAATTTTTTCTTGTCATGCGAGTGAGGTCTGTGATACCACTACAAATGCACAACAATTAAACACGAGACTCGGCGATAGATCGGCTCCGTGACTGACCTGCAACAAGCAGGCATAAACAAAAACATAATTAACAAAACGCTCATAAAATGGGCCCAATAAAAGATAAGACAGACAAATGTTAAATTTCGCTATCGTTCTCATTATTCGCCTCATCGTGGTCATTATTCCGCGAGGGGTGTAGGTACGCGAAAGACAGCAGCAACATCGCAACCAAGCCCCCGCAACCCAAAGGTTCGGGGGCTTTTTTCATTCATGTGGCGATGCCACGCGACAACGGAAGCAATCATGATGGAGCGCGCAGAGACAGGTTATTCGCAACCCTGCTCTCCCCGCTTAGACGGGGAGGGGCGACGATGACCGGTGCACAATGGGTGGTAAAAGCGTTACAACAACAAGGGGTGGATACCGTTTTTGGTTATCCTGGGGGCGCCATCATGCCCGTTTACGATGCCCTTTTTGACGGTGGGGTGGAACATATCCTCTGTCGCCACGAGCAAGGCGCCGCCATGGCTGCGATCGGGTATGCCCGAGCCAGTGGCCGTCCTGGGGTATGCATTGCGACATCAGGCCCTGGCGCCACCAATCTCGTGACCGGGCTTGCCGATGCGATGATGGACTCAGTCCCTATTGTGGCCATCACCGGCCAGGTTGCTAGCCCTCTTATCGGTACCGATGCTTTTCAAGAAATCGATGTGCTGGGCTTATCGTTAGCCTGCACCAAACACAGTTTTTTAGTGACCGATCCCGCTGAGCTCCACCCCCACACTCGCACAAGCATTTGAAGTGGCACAATCAGGTCGACCGGGCCCCGTGCTCGTCGATATCGCCAAAGACGTACAGCAAGGCTTGATCCCTGAGACTACAGTCCAGATCACCACGCCACATATCGCGCCACTCAACAAGACAGATATCGACCAGGCGAATGCGCTTATCCGAGCCAGTCAGCGCCCTATGGTCTATCTCGGCGGCGGTGTGGTGTTAGGCAAAGCCACTCAAGCAGTGCGCGATTATTTAGCGCGCAGTGAACTGCCTGTGGTCAGTACCTTAAAAGGCTTAGGCACCGTCGCACCGCACTATCCGTATTATCTAGGCATGTTGGGCATGCATGGCACCAAAGCCGCTAACTTGGCGGTGCAAGCGTCCGATTTGCTGATTGTCATCAGCGCACGCTTTGATGACAGAGTCACCGGCAAGCTCGATACATTCGCCCCCCACGCTAACGTGGTGCATATCGATATCGATGCGGCGGAAATCAACAAACTGCGCCGCGCACAAGCACCGGTTTGCGCCCCGCTCAATCTCGTGCTTCCCGCCCTAGAAAACCCTGACACATCGCCTGATTGGCGCGCTCAAATCACCACCTGGCAAACGACGCACGCGTGGCGTTATGACCACCCAGGTGACGCTATCTATGCGCCGGCACTGCTGAACAACCTTTCGCAGCGTATGCCAACCAGTACGGTGGTCGCGACCGATGTCGGCCAGCACCAGATGTGGGTCGCGCAACATGTACTCCCATCACGGCCAGAGAATCTATTAACCTCAGCAGGGCTGGGCACTATGGGCTTTGGTTTACCGGCTGCAATGGGCGCCAAAGTCGCTCGCCCCAATGATGAGGTGGTGTTAGTGACCGGAGATGGCTCGTTTATGATGAATATTCAAGAGCTGGGCACACTCAAACGCCGAGGGATCGCCGTTAAAATCATTCTGCTTGATAACCAGCGTTTAGGCATGGTCCGTCAATGGCAGCAGCTGTTTTTCGATCAACGCTACAGCGAAACCGACCTGTCTGACAATCCGGATTTTCTCACCCTCGCGCGCGCCTTTGATATTCCTGGGCACAGTATCCAGCGCAAAGACGAGGTCGAGGACGCCCTCAACACCTTGATGACACATCAGGGCCCGTATTTGCTGCATGTTGCCATCGACGAAATGGAAAATGTATGGCCACTGGTACCGCCTGGGGCAGCCAACCAACAAATGATGGAGCAAAGCTGATGACACAACACCAATTTTCAATTCATGCCACCCACAGCCCTGAGTTGTTGGAGCGCGTGTTGCGCGTGATCCGTCATCGTGGCTTTACCGTCTGCCAGTTTACGATGTCAATGCCTTCGGACTCGGGACAGGTAATTTTTGATGTCACCGTCGAAAGCCAACGCGCGATCGAGACCTTGCGGCCACAACTGACTAAGCTATGGGACGTGGCAGAGGTCATGATGGCCTCTTCGACCACACAGTCCCTACGCGCATAACCAAAAAGGAAGAAAAGAATGTCGACAAATACCGCTGATTATATTTGGTCTAACGGGGAAATGATCGCTTGGCAGGATGCCACTGTGCACGTACTCACCCACGCCATGCACTATGGCACCTCAGTCTTTGAAGGGATACGTTGCTACGACACCCCAAACGGCCCCGTGGTATTTCGCCATCGCGAACACATGCAGCGCCTTAAAGACTCGGCGAAGATTTATCGTTTTCCGATCCCATTTAGCGTGGATGCGCTGATGGAAGGTTGCCGAGAAACCCTGCGCGTGAACCAGCTTCGCTCCGCCTATATTCGTCCGCTTGGCTTTGTCGGCAATGTTGGCCTCGGCGTTTGTCCACCGCCAGAGACACAGATGGACATCATCATCGCTGCCTTTAGCTGGGGAAGCTACCTTGGCGAAGACGCCTCGCACAAGGGTCGATGCCATGGTCTCGAGCTGGAACCGTGCCGCCCCCAATACCATTCCAACCGCGGCAAAAGCCGGCGGCAACTACTTATCGTCCTTATTAGTGGGTGGAGAAGCCCGCCGTCATGGCTACGCAGAAGGCATTGCACTGGATGTGCGTGGCTACCTGTCCGAAGGGGCCGGTGAGAACCTCTTTATTGTCAAAAATGGCGTGATCAGTACCCCACCGGCCACCAGCGCGATTTTACCTGGACTAACACGCGATTCGATCATCACACTTGCCAAAGAACAAGGGCTAACGATTCGCGAAGAGTCGATTGCACGTGAAGCGCTTTATCTGGCCGATGAAGTGTTTATGACGGGAACCGCAGCTGAAATCGTCCCCGTGCGCAGCGTCGACCAAATTACAGTGGGTGAAGGTCAACGAGGCCCGATCACCGCCTCACTACAGCAAGCCTTTTTTGGCCTGTTTGATGGCACTACCGAAGACAAATGGGGCTGGCTTGATCCCGTTCACCCCGACCAGCGCGCATAAGGCAAAGGAGTCGTAATATGCCAACCTATCGTTCCAAAACCACCACCCACGGTCGCAACATGGCAGGCGCACGCGCACTATGGCGTGCCACCGGCGTTAAAGATGATGATTTCGGCAAGCCCATCATCGCGGTGGTGAACTCGTTTACCCAGTTTGTGCCCGGGCACGTCCACCTCAAAGATATGGGCCAGCTGGTGGCGCGAGAAATCGAACAAGCCGGCGGGATTGCCAAAGAATTTAATACCATCGCAGTGGATGATGGCATCGCCATGGGCCACGGCGGCATGCTCTACTCACTGCCCTCGCGTGAGATTATCGCTGACTCGGTCGAGTACATGGTCAACGCCCACTGTGCCGATGCCATGGTCTGTATTTCCAACTGTGACAAAATTACCCCAGGCATGTTAATGGCCGCCATGCGCTTAAATGTGCCCGTTATTTTTGTCTCTGGCGGGCCGATGGAAGCGGGGAAAACCAAGCTTTCCGATCAAATCCTTAAACTCGATCTGGTCGATGCCATGATGCAAGGGGCCAACCCAGATGTGTCTGATGAGCAAAGCGAGCAAATTGAACGCTCAGCGTGCCCTACTTGTGGCTCATGCTCAGGGATGTTTACTGCCAACTCGATGAACTGTTTAACCGAAGCGCTGGGGCTCAGCCAACCCGGTAATGGATCCATGCTCGCCACTCATGCAGATCGTGAACAACTGTTTCTCAACGCCGGTAAACGGATTGTTTCGCTCGCCAAGCGCTATTACGAGCAAGACGACGACAGCATCCTGCCACGCAATATTGCAAATCGCGCCTCATTTGAAAATGCCATGGCCCTCGACATTGCCATGGGAGGATCAACCAATACCGTGCTGCACTTGCTGGCCGCCTCTCAAGAAGGCGATATCGATTTTGGTATGGATGATATTGATCGCATGTCACGCCAAGTCCCTCATCTTTGCAAAGTGGCACCATCCACTCAGCAGTATCACATGGAAGATGTGCACCGCGCCGGTGGTGTGATGGGGATCCTCGGCGAACTCCAACGCGCCAACTTACTGAATATGGACCAGCAAACTGTGCTGGGCATGAGCCTTAAAGAGCAACTGGCGCACTATGACATCATGCAGACCGACGATGAAGACATCAAAGCGTTTTATCGAGCAGGGCCGGCGGGCATCCGTACCACCCAAGCCTTCTCGCAACGCTGTCGTTGGGACACTCTGGATGATGACCGTCAATCTGGTTGTATTCGTACCCTCGAGCACGCATTCAGCCAAGACGGTGGCCTTGCCGTGCTACAAGGTAATATCGCCTTAAATGGCTGTATCGTCAAAACCGCCGGCGTGGATGAGAGCATTCTGACCTTCGAAGGGCCCGCGGTGGTCTTCGAAAGCCAAGACACCGCCGTGGAAGCGATTCTCGGTGGAAAAGTCAAAGCCGGCGATGTGGTCGTGATTCGCTATGAAGGACCCAAAGGTGGACCAGGGATGCAAGAAATGCTCTACCCCACCACCTACTTAAATCGATGGGGCTGGGTAAGTCGTGCGCCCTGCTCACTGATGGCCGTTTTTCTGGCGGCACTTCCGGGCTATCCATTGGTCATGTGTCACCCGAAGCAGCTAACGGCGGCACCATCGCCCTCGTTGAAGACGGTGATCGCATTCACATTGACATCCCGACCCGTGAAATCAGCTTGCAGGTAGATGAAGCCACCCTCACTGCACGCCGAGAAAAGGCGCAGGCAAGAGGGTGGAAACCGAAAGATCGCCAGCGTCAGGTTTCTTACGCCTTAAGAGCCTATGCCACCCTTGCCACCAGTGCTGATAAAGGCGCGGTGCGCGATCGCAGTAAATTGGAGGAGTAAGCATGCAACAGGCGCAATCTTTACCCGCACAACCGATGGACGGTGCTGATTACCTTAGGGATATCTTGCGCGCGCCTGTTTATGAAGTGGCGATCACCTCGCCACTTCAAACCATGAAACGCTTGTCTGAGCGCTTCGATAACCAGGTGCAGCTCAAACGTGAAGACCGTCAACCGGTTCATTCATTTAAACTGCGTGGCGCGCATAATATGATGGCCCAGTTAACCGACGCGCAAAAGCAAGCCGGTGTGATTGCTGCCTCTGCCGGTAATCATGCACAAGGGGTGGCGTTATCTGGAAGCAAGCTTGGCGTGCAAGCAACCATCGTCATGCCACGGACAACACCGGCGATTAAAGTCGATGCGGTACGCGGCTTTGGCGGCAAAGTGGTGCTATATGGCAATAATTTTGATGACGCCAAAGGCAGAGCACAACAGCTTGCCGATGAGCATGGCTATACCTTTGTTCCGCCCTTTGATCACCCACAGGTGATTGCCGGTCAAGGAACTATCGGTCTTGAGCTAGTGCAACAAAATGGTCATCTCGATTATGTCTTCTTACCCGTCGGGGGCGGAGGCATCACTGCCGGCGTCGCAGTGCTTATCAAACAACTGATGCCTAATATCAAGGTGATCGGTGTCGAAGCGGAAGACTCGGCCTGTCTGCGCGCGGCGTTAGATGCTGGCTTTCCCGTCACCCTCGATCGGGTTGGAACCTTTGCCGATGGCGTTGCAGTCAAGCGCATCGGCGATGAATCCTTTCGACTATGCCAGCAATACCTTGATGACAGCATCACGGTGTCCAGTGATGCCATTTGCGCGGCGGTACAAGACATTTTTGAAGACACCCGTGCTATTTCCGAGCCGTCAGGCGCGTTAGCACTGGCTGGACTAAAACACTATGTTGAAAAACATCAGCTAAAAGACAAGCAAATGGCGGCGGTGTTATCCGGTGCCAACACCAACTTTCACTCGCTACGCTACGTCTCTGAACGGGCTGAGCTGGGGGAAAAACGCGAAGGCCTACTTGCCGTCACTATCCCTGAACACACTGGCGCTTTTTTCAATTTCTGTCAGATTTTGGGCGATCGCGCCGTGACTGAGTTTAACTATCGATATGGGGATGAAAACCTGGCGAACATTTTCGTCGGGGTGCGGTTGCTGGGAGGCCAAGAAGAGTTGGATCAGATAATCAAGGATCTACGCCAAGCAGGTTATCCGGTAGAAGATTTATCCGACGATGAAATGGCCAAGGTTCATGTGCGTTACATGATTGGCGGGCGTCCCTCAACCCACCTCCATGAACGCCTGTACAGCTTCGAATTTCCTGAATACCCAGGCGCACTATTGCATTTTTTACAAACACTGGGCACCCACTGGAATATTAGCCTGTTTAACTACCGAAACCATGGCTCAGATTACGGACGTGTTTTATGTGGCTTTGAGATCGGCGACCAGGATTTGCTGGCATTTACCGCGCATTTACGCGAGCTCGGCTATGAATGGAAAGATGAAACGTCGAATCCCGCCTTTCGTTTTTTCCTCTCCCACTCGGCGACATAGACGCCAAATAAGCAAAAGCCCGATAACGTTTATCGGGCTTTTTGTTTATTCGTTTCGCGGCTCGGGCGTCATTGATACGACATACTCAGCAATTGATAGTGCGTTATCCATAACGGTTTGACGCGCAACTTGCGGCAACTGACTCAGCAAGCTGGTTAAGGCGGCCAAATCGTCACGATGAGTGAAGGCAATGTCTCGCTCATCAGACTCACCATGCACGAACCAATTAAAAGGGCGACCGGTGATCTCTGCAATCGTGACCAGCGCTAGAATTTTTGGATCGGTTTTTCCCGATTCCATATCTAGATAGGTTTGCCGCGCGACATTCAAACGCTGCGCCATCTCTACCTGAGTGATTTTACTGAATTCCCGTGCTTCACGGATCCGTTGCGCCATATGCGCGGTCGAAATCACCATGATTCATGCCTCATCTCTGCTACCCGAGCTGTATTAAACAAAAGCCCGTCACAACACCAACCCTGCATTATGCATGGCTCGGTAGGCGTATCATGGTAGCGCACATCGATAGTGTGATGCTGCGCTACGGATGCCTACCTCAGTAAGCAAGCACTTACCCGCATATCTAGTCGGTCAGGCAGTGCTCTTATGCGCGTTGAGCGGCCTTTGAATAGTTCACAAGGAACGACGCCATATTCACGCTTTGATTTAAAATGGCCGTGCGCGCTTCATGGGGTAAACGCGAGAAATGCTCGAGCAAGCGGTTCACATCTTGCTTGTATTGAACATCATGCATCTCAACATCTTCGTCGCCATAGACAAACCACACTAATGGACGTTCAGTCAATTCAGCGATATTGGAAAGCATGCGAACGCGAGGCTCAGTTTTACCGTTTTCGATATCCAAATAAGTCTGACGCGCCACATTGAGTAGTTTGGCCATTTTCACTTGAGTGATGCCTTTCCACTCACGCGCTTCTTTGATGCGTTTTGCTACTTGGGTTTTAGAATCAATCATTGCTTCCTCACTACAACTTATCAATATTTGTCGTTATACCCTGAGTATGCACAATGTAGGCCAGGTTATTAGGCATCAAATAAAGACTTAAAAATCATAGAGTTAGATACACACACGACGTCCTGTTTACATTTCAAGACGCCATGCCTGAGATTGAATGCAAAATGATTTGCATTTTGCAACAAAGCCTATGCAGATCGCATTTTTATAGCAAAGAAGAAGTAACTGATAAATGATCAACCACGCTCCTAGTCAGAGCGTGGTGATTACTAGGCAGGATTATTCCACCGTCACCGCTTTGGCGAGGTTACGAGGTTGGTCAACGTCCGTGCCTTTAATTAAGGCCACATGATACGACAATTGCTGCATCGGGATGGTGTAGAAAACCGGGGCGATGATGTCATCCACGTGTGGCATGGCGATAATTTTCATGCCTTCTTCCGGTGTAAAACCGGCATCTTGATCGGCAAACACATAGAGCTGGCCACCACGAGCACGTACTTCTTCAATGTTTGATTTGAGCTTTTCCAACAGCTCATTGTTCGGTGCGATCACAATCACCGGCATGTCAGCATCAATCAGCGCCAATGGGCCATGCTTTAGCTCACCAGCGGCATAGGCCTCAGCGTGAATGTAAGAGATTTCTTTTAGCTTGAGCGCGGCTTCAATAGCAATCGGATAATACTCACCACGGCCAAGGAAGAGCGCATGATGCTTGTCAGCAAAGTCCTGAGCGAGCTGCTCAATCGCTTTATCAAACGTGAGTGCCTGCTCAATGCTAGAGGGGAGATGGTGCAAGGCATCGACAACCTCACGCTCTTTATCACGGCCGATACGCCCTTGCATTTTGCCCAGCGCGGTGACCAGCATCAGTAGCGCGGACAGCTGGGTGGTAAAAGCTTTGGTCGATGCCACGCCGATTTCCGTCCCTGCTCGCGTCATAAAGGCTAAGTCAGACTCACGAACCAGTGATGAACCTGCCACATTACAAATGGCCATGGTCGCCATATAACCACGCTCTTTCGCTAAGCGCAGCGCCGCTAGCGTATCGGCCGTTTCGCCAGATTGCGATAAGGTAATGAGCACACTGTTGGGACGGGTAACAAACTGGCGATAGCGAAACTCAGAAGCAATCTCGACATCACAGCTAATCCCAGCCAACGACTCAAACCAATAACGTGCCACCATGCCTGCATTGTAAGAGGTCCCGCAGGCGATAATTTGAATGTGCTGCGCTTTGGCCAAAATGTCGCTGGCGCCATTGCCAATCGCATCCACAATCACATGGTCGTTGCCCAAACGGCCTTCCATGGTGTTCGTCAATGCCGTGGGTTGCTCATAGATTTCTTTTTGCATGTAGTGGCGATATTGGCCTTTATCGGCGGCATCGTATTGAGCACTGGCTTCATTCACCTCGCGCTCGACCGGTGTGCCTTCCTGATTATAAATTGTCACCTCGCGGCGAGAGATATCAGCCACATCCCCTTCTTCAAGGTAAATAAAGCGACGCGTCACATTCAAAAGCGCAAGCTGATCCGAGGCGAGAAAGTTTTCTCCTACCCCAAGGCCAATCACTAATGGACTGCCCGAGCGCGCGGCAATCAACCGTTCAGGTTGGCGTCTATCCATCACTACGGTGCCGTAAGCCCCTTCAAGCTGATCGACGGTGCGTTGAAATGCATTCAGCAAATCACCACCTTGTTGCATCTCCCAGTCAACTAAGTGAGCGATCACTTCGGTATCGGTTTGCGAATCAAATTGATAGCCACGTGCTTGCAGCTGTTCACGCAATGTCTGATGGTTTTCGATAATGCCATTATGGACCACCGCAATATCATTACCGGACATGTGTGGGTGGGCATTGGCTTCGCTGGGTTCTCCATGGGTGGCCCAACGTGTATGCGCAATCCCCGTTCCCCCGGTCGGATGAGACGCTGCAACAGCATCGGAGAGCGCAGCAACCTTACCCAAACGACGAACGCGGGTTAATTGCCCCTGGTCATCCGTGATCGCAACGCCAGCAGAGTCATAACCGCGGTATTCAAGACGACGTAGGCCTTCCACTAAAATTTCAGCCACATCACGCTGCGCCACAGCGCCTACAATTCCACACATAGTCTTTCCTTATTGGGTTTATCAGGTATCGGCACAGATCACATCTGTCCCCGTTTGTTCGATCGCGCGCTTGAGATCGTCGTCGAGTTGGCTATCGGTGATCAAGGTATCGATGCTGGACCAGGCAAGCTCCAAGTTAGGAATACGGCGACTGATCTTGTCAGATTCGATCATCACCACCACTTCACGCGCGACCTCCGCCATCACCCGTGTCAGACCCGTCATTTCATTAAATGTGGTCGTGCCACGCCCGACATCAATGCCGTCGGCGCCAACAAAGAGCTGATCAAAGTCATAGGCACGTAAGGTTTGTTCGGCTACTTGGCTTGAAAGGACTCAGAATGGGTATCCCACGTTCCCCCCGTCATTAATAAAGTGGTTCGTGTTCAAGCTCACGAATCGCATTGGCAACCTGCAATGAGTTAGTCATCACCACTAGACCGCGCTTTTTGTCGAGCAAAGGGATTAAAGCCGCAGTCGTGGTGCCACTGTCGACGACGATACGGTTATGATCTCGAATACGCGCCGCCGCAGTATCGGCAATACTTTGCTTTTGCTTCGACACTTTCACCGCCTGCTCCGATACCATTTCTTGCGGTACAGGCACAGCTCCGCCATAACGGCGCAGTAGCAGGCCGTTTTTCTCCAGCTCGGCCAAATCTTTACGGATAGTCACTTCGGAGGTTTCAAAGCGTTGAGAGAGAGCATCAACACTCACCTGCCCTTGCTCTGTTAGCAAGGACACAATGGTGTGACGGCGTTGTTGGGTATTTCGTTTCGACATATAACCACTAAAGTTCGATTCGAAACTTATGATAAACAAAACAAAACAAAGTTCAAGATGAAGTGGCGAAAAGTATTAGAGGGACCGAGAAGTGTGACTGGCAGATAACAAAAACGAAAAAAGCCCACCAGCTGAAGCTAGTGGGCTTAATATGGTGCGGAAGGAGAGACTTGAACTCTCACACCTTGCGGCGCCAGAACCTAAATCTGGTGCGTCTACCAATTCCGCCACTTCCGCATGTTTTTTATGATAACTCAGCGGGCGGGCTAAGTATCAATTGTCTTGGTGCGGGGGGAGGGACTTGAACCCTCACGTCCTTTCGGACACTAGCACCTGAAGCTAGCGCGTCTACCAATTCCGCCACCGCCGCAAACCGGTGTGATTCACTGCATCTGCAATAAATCAGAATAATGGTGGCTACGACGGGATTCGAACCTGTGACCCCATCATTATGAGTGATGTGCTCTAACCAACTGAGCTACGTAGCCGACCTAAAGTGGCTGGGGTACCAGGATTCGAACCTGGGAATGACGAGATCAAAACCCGTTGCCTTACCGCTTGGCGATACCCCAATTTTTCATGCCGCTTTACAGCCACATGTCTTTAATAAATGGTGCGGAAGGAGAGACTTGAACTCTCACACCTTGCGGCGCCAGAACCTAAATCTGGTGCGTCTACCAATTCCGCCACTTCCGCTTTCCAAGTTGTTCATCTCACTTCATGGTAGATGAAGAAAGATGGCGCGTCCGGGAGGATTCGAACCTCCGACCGCCTGGTTCGTAGCCAGGTACTCTATCCAGCTGAGCTACGGACGCGTTGGCTGGGGTACCAGGATTCGAACCTGGGAATGACGAGATCAAAACCCGTTGCCTTACCGCTTGGCGATACCCCAACTGAGGCGCGCATAATAGGCTGGTTTTTATCGGGAGTCAATACCTGATTTTACCAACCGCACAACTTTTCGCCTATCAAGCTAAAAAGCCGCTGTGCGCGCTCAATAGTCAGTATTCTACTTCTTTTTCGGCCGTTGCCAAGCCTCAATTGTCCTTGGTTTGGCGCGAGTGATGATTAGTTGACCATCCGCGACATCTTTACTGATGGTACTGCCCGCGCCAACGGTGACCCCTTCACCAATCACCACCGGGGCGACGAGCTGAGAGTCCGATCCAATAAAGGCATTATCTTTAATCACGGTTTTATGTTTATTGGCACCATCGTAATTACAGGTGATCACGCCAGCGCCGATATTCACGCCGCATCCCACCTCAGTATCACCAAGATACGTCAGGTGGTTGGCTTTAGAGCCTTCGCCAAGTTGGCTTTTTTTCATTTCCACGAAGTTACCCACATGGGCATTGCGTGCCATTTCAGCACCGGGACGTAGCCGCGTAAACGGCCCAACCGTGCAGTCTTCCCCGACGCTAGCACCTTCCACCACGCTATAAGGGCGAATTAAGGTGTTGTCATCAATCTCGCAATCAATCAGTACGCTTCCGGCCCCGATAGTGACGTTATCAC
The DNA here is from genome assembly GCA_000565345.1 of Salinivibrio costicola subsp. costicola ATCC 33508 = LMG 11651. Classification (GTDB taxonomy): domain Bacteria; phylum Pseudomonadota; class Gammaproteobacteria; order Enterobacterales; family Vibrionaceae; genus Salinivibrio; species Salinivibrio costicola. The sequence goes on from AQOF01000028.1 coordinate 18,343, forward strand.
CCAAGGTCACACTGCCTTCGATGATGACGTTGGCATCAATGGTGACATCTCGGCCACATTGCAACTGGCCGCGTAGATCAAAGCGCGCCGGATCGGTAAGCATGACGCCGCTCAGTAGCAGTTGCTCGGCTTGCATTTTTTGATACTCACGCTCAAGACGAGAGAGCTGCAGGCGGTTATTGACGCCTTCGACTTCGACAGCATTGACGGGGTGAACCGCTTGAATAGCCCGGCCTTGTTGATGCGCCAGCGCAATCACATCCGTAAGGTAAAACTCGCCTTGGGCATTATTATTGTCTAGCTGCGACAACCAATGACGTAGGTCGCGTCCTGTTGCCACCAATACGCCGGTGTTAATTTCGGTGATCGCAAGCTGACTGTCAGTCGCATCTTTTTGCTCGACAATAGCGACCACTTCCCCTTTTTCACGCACAATACGACCGTAACCGGTTGGATCGTCCTGATGCACAGTTAACAGCCCAATCCCGCCCTCTGGCTGCCCTTCTAGCAAACGCGTTAAGGTTTGCTCTGAAATTAAGGGCACATCGCCATAGAGCACCAACACTTGCTCATCATCGGCGAAATGTGGCGCAGCTTGTTGCACTGCATGGCCTGTCCCGAGCTGCTCGGCTTGTAAGCACCAATTCACCGGCGAGTGAGCTAACACACGCTGCATGGTTTCACCACCATGGCCATACACTAAATGAATTTGCGAAGCGCCGAGGCCATGGCAGGTATCAATCACATGTTCAACCATTGGTTTACCAGCCAATGTGTGAAGCACTTTAGGGGTTTGAGAATACATGCGCGTGCCCTTACCGGCCGCGAGAATAACCGCACTGTATTGCATAGTCTTTCCGTGATGAGGGTTGATTTGAATAAATAATGAGGCTCAGTGTAACGCTTTTTGGTGGTAAGACGCACCTAGCAGATATCACGTCGCGCGGCACATAATCGAGTAGGGTGAGGCGTTGCCGCCTCATCCCTCTCACAGAACCGTACATACGGACCTCGTATACGGCTCATGCACACTTCCATTCAGCATAAATGCTAAACACATGCCCTGTCCTTACGTATTCAAGATTAACTAACCCTAGCTCATCGAACCATTGGTTGGGCATTGCATAGCTTGCTAGCGGGCTCGCTGCATTTCTCCAGCTGGTCATGCTTATCCATTAAATTGGCGGTTTATAACCTCGCTGTCTCAGTCTGCGATGTACCTTGACGGCTTCTTCCACAGTCTAAGCTGTATGCTGCGTAGCCTA
>AQOF01000029.1 GCA_000565345.1 Salinivibrio costicola subsp. costicola ATCC 33508 = LMG 11651
CCTGCGACTGTCATGCTGTTTGAGCCTCAACCGCTCGAATTGTTTCAAGGCGATCAGGCCCCTGCACGTTTATCCCGGCTGCGCGACAAATATACTCAACTGGCTAAGTTAGGCGTGGATAGGCTGTTGTGTGTCAGCTTTACACCAGCATTTGCCGCCATGAGCCGGATGCCTTTGTTGATCGCTTGTTGGTCAATCAATTGGGTGTTAAGTTTCTGGTAGTGGGTGACGACTTTCGCTTTGGCCTCAAGCGTGCCGGTGACTTCGCTCGATTAGAGCAAGCCGGGAAAGCGCATCACTTTGCGGTGGTGAGTACCGAAAGCTTTTGTGTCAGCGACCGACGGGTGAGTAGCACCGCAATACGAGATGCGCTTCTCGCGGGCCAGTTAGAGGTGGCAGCCGATATGTTGGGGCGACCCTACAGTATTTGCGGGCGGGTCGCGCATGGGCGAAAGCTTGGACGTACGATCGGCTTTCCTACCGCGAATGTGCTGCTTAAGCGGCGAGTCTCTCCTGTATCGGGTGTGTACGCGGTAACCGTGTCCGGTGCGCGTGCAGGGCAATCTTTGCCGGGCGTTGCCAACGTGGGTAATCGACCGACGGTCAATGGCACCCATCAGCAGTTAGAAGTGCATCTATTCGATCAAACGCTCGATTTATACGGCAAACAATTAGAAGTTAGCCTACTGCACAAATTGCGTGATGAAACCAAATTCGCGTCAGTAGACGCATTAAAAATGCAAATTCAACGAGATGCATCGGCAGCGCGTGCGTGGCTGGCTGATGGCAATAATGTCTAGAGTAACCTCCATACGGAATCAATAATCAATGAGTGACTACAAAGATACCTTAAACCTGCCGGAAACTGCGTTTCCGATGCGAGGTAATCTTGCTAAGCGCGAGCCTGATATGCTCAAGCGTTGGTATGATGAAGATCTTTACGGTGCAATCCGTCAAGCGAAGCACGGCAAAAAAACATTTATTTTGCACGACGGCCCTCCGTACGCGAACGGCAATATTCATATTGGTCACTCTGTTAATAAAATTCTCAAAGACATTATTATTAAATCGAAAACGCTGGCGGACTATGACGCACCGTATGTCCCTGGCTGGGACTGCCACGGTCTACCTATCGAATTGATGGTAGAGAAAAAAGTGGGCAAGCCGGGTCAGAAAATCTCCACCGCCGAGTTCCGTGAAAAATGTCGTGAATACGCGGCCAAGCAAGTGGAAGGTCAAAAAGCCGACTTCAAACGTCTTGGCGTGTTGGGTGAGTGGGATAAACCCTATCTCACCATGGACTTTAAGACTGAGGCCAGCATCATCCGTGCCTTGGGTAAGATTGCTGGGAATGGCCACTTGCACAAAGGGTTTAAACCGGTTCACTGGTGTACGGATTGTGGTTCAGCCCTTGCCGAAGCCGAAGTCGAGTATCAAGACAAGACGTCCCCATCGATTGACGTCATGTTCCGTGCGGTCGATGAGCAGGCGCTCGTGAACACCTTTACCCTTGCTGGTGAGCATCAAGGCGAAGGGCCTGTTTCGGCGGTGATCTGGACGACGACGCCTTGGACTCTGCCGGCTAACCGTGCCGTTGCTGTGTCCGCGGATCTGGAATATGTGCTGGTGCAAGTCGAAGGCGAGCAGCCACAGCGCTTAATTCTGGCGGCAGAGTTGGCCAAAGACGTCATGGATCGTGCTGGTATCGAGCACTATCACAACCTTGGTTTTTGTAAAGGTGAAGCGTTAGAGCTGCAACGTGTTCAACACCCATTTTATGATTTTGACGTGCCGGTGATCCTTGGCGATCACGTGACAACTGAGTCGGGTACGGGGGTTGTCCACACTGCGCCTGGACACGGCCAAGAAGACTTCGTGGTGGGGAAAAAATACGACCTAGAAGTGGCCAATCCTGTGGGGAGCAATGGTGTGTATTTACCTGATACACCACTGTTTGCCGGTCAGCACGTGTTTAAAGCCAATGATAATGTCATTGAGACGCTTAAAACGCATGGCGCGCTGCTGCATCATCATGCCTATGAACACAGCTATCCGCACTGCTGGCGCCACAAAACGCCGATTATTTTCCGAGCGACGCCACAGTGGTTTATCGGCATGGATAAAGCCGGTCTGCGAGATAAAGCCTTACAAGAGATCAAAAACGTTGAATGGATCCCTGACTGGGGGCAAAGCCGCATTGAATCCATGGTTGAAGGCCGTCCAGACTGGTGTATTTCTCGTCAGCGTACCTGGGGCGTACCCATTGCCTTGTTCGTTCACAAAGAAACGTCAGAGCTTCACCCCGATACGATTAACCTGATTGAGCAGGTTGCACAGCGGGTAGAGCTATCGGGCATTCAAGCGTGGTGGGACTTGGATCTTAACGAACTGCTTGGCGATGAAGCAGATCAGTACGAGAAAGTGCTGGATACGCTCGATGTATGGTTTGATTCAGGCGCGACGCACTATGCGGTGGTTAACCAGCGTGACGAGTTCAACGGCCAAGAAGCTGACATGTACCTCGAAGGGTCGGATCAGCACCGTGGTTGGTTCCAATCATCGTTAATGACCTCGGTCGCCATCAAAGATAAGGCCCCGTATCGAAAAGTGCTGACTCATGGTTTCACCGTTGACGGCAAAGGCCGCAAGATGTCGAAATCTTTGGGGAACACCATCGCGCCGCAAGACGTGATGAACAAGCTGGGTGCCGATATTTTGCGTTTATGGGTGGCATCAACCGATTACACGGGTGAGATCACCGTTTCGGATGAGATCCTAAAACGCAGCGCCGATGCGTATCGTCGTATCCGCAACACCTCGCGTTTCTTGCTGGCTAATCTACATGGCTTTGATCCTAAAACCGACTTGGTTGCCCCAGACGATTTGGTCGCGGTCGATCGTTGGGCGGTGGGACGTGCGTTGGCGGCACAGCAAGAAATTACAGAAGCATTTGAAGCCTGTAATTTCCACCAAGTCACGCAACGCTTGATGCAGTTCTGCTCGATTGAAATGGGCTCTTTTTATCTCGATATTATTAAAGATCGCCAATACACCGCGAAAGCCGGCAGCCATGCGCACCGAAGCTGCCAAACGGCACTGTTCCACATTGTCGAAGCCTTGGTCCGTTGGATGGCTCCTATTATGTCGTTCACGGCGGATGAAATTTGGAATGAAATGCCGGGTGAGCGTAGCAAGTTTGTCTTTACCGATGTCTGGTATGACGGCCTGTTTGATCTTGAAGACAGTGCTGCCCTTAATCAGGCGTTCTGGGCGAAATTGTTAAACGTACGCGATGCGGTCAATAAAACGCTTGAACAGGCCCGTAACGAAAAAGTCATTGGTGGCTCACTAGAAGCCGAAGTGACCCTGTATGCGCCCGCCGATTTTGCCGAAAAACTGCGCTTAATGGGCGATGAACTTCGCTTTGTGCTGTTAACGTCAAAAGCAACTGTGGTCGCCGGTGAAGCCCCAATATCTGCGACGAAAACGGATGTTGAAGGCCTTGCTGTTGAGGTGACGGCCTCAAGTGCGGCGAAGTGCGAACGCTGCTGGCATCACGTCGCCGACGTGGGCACCATTGCTGGCCATGAAGAGATCTGTGGCCGTTGTGTGACCAACATTGCAGGAGAAGGCGAAACTCGCCAATTTGCGTGATGCAGACTCTTTCCCTCTCGCAATCAGGATGGCGCTGGCTTTGGCTGGCGCCTCTGGTGTTTGCGCTCGATATTGGTAGTAAGTGGCTGGTGATGCAAACCATGGAATACGGGTTTGCTAACCGCATTGAACTGTTGCCTTTTTTTAATCTTACCTACGTGCATAACCATGGCGCAGCCTTTAGTTTTTTGAGTGATGCTGGAGGCTGGCAGCGTTGGCTATTTAGCGTGATTGCACTAGGAGTCAGTGGATTACTGGCTTATTGGATGCGGACCACCCCAGCAAGCCAACGGCTGATCAATATTGCCTATGCGATGATCATCGGCGGCGCATTGGGTAATTTATTTGATCGGCTTGTTCATGGTTATGTCATCGACTTTTTAGATTTTTACATTGGCACGTCGCATTGGCCGGCGTTTAACTTGGCGGATTCCGCGATTTGTTTGGGGGCGGCGTTGGTGATTCTGGAAAGTTTTCGTCAGGACGCGTCATCGACCAAGCAGGGATAATGCGTATCTATCTGCACACTCCGACTTTCAAAAAGGATGAATCATGAAAGCGATCAGCGCCGCTAGCGAAGTGATTATGCATTTTACCATCAAGCTTGAAGATGGCTCGGTGGCCGATACCACCCATAATGCGGGGAAGCCTGCGAAATTGGTGATGGGAGACGGCAGTCTGACCGAAAACTTTGAAAACTGCTTATTGGGCTTAAAAGAAGGCGCCTCGAGTAGCTTTACCTTAGCGCCTGAAGATGCCTTTGGGCAGCCAAACCCTGATAATATTCATCATATGGATCGCCGCCATTTCGGAGGAGAAACACCCGCCGAAGAAGGTGCGATCATTGCGTTTAGTGGTCCTCAAGGGCAAGAAATTCCGGGGATTATTACCGCGGTCTCTGGCGACTCAGTCACCGTTGACTTTAATCATCCTTTGGCGGGTAAAACCGTCATTTTTGACGTTGAAATTATAAGTGTGCAATAAGGCGTAGTCATGAAGATCCTACTTGCCAATCCCCGTGGCTTTTGTGCGGGCGTCGATCGTGCAATCAGTATTGTTGAACGAGCGTTAGAAATCTATCAACCGCCGATTTATGTGCGTCATGAAGTGGTGCACAACCGTTTCGTCGTGGAAGGGTTAAAGCAGCGTGGGGCGATTTTTGTTGAGCAGATCAGCGAAGTGCCTGACGACAATATTGTGATCTTCTCTGCACACGGTGTATCACAAGCGGTGCGGAACGAGGCGAAATCGCGTCAATTGACCGTGTTTGATGCCACCTGTCCATTGGTGACCAAGGTCCATATGGAAGTGGCGCGCGCAAGCCGCAAAAACATGGAAGTGGTGCTGATAGGCCATGCGGGCACCCAGAAGTGGAAGGCACCATGGGTCAATACGCCAGCGAAACGGGTGGCATGTATTTGGTTGAAACTCCAGACGATGTCTATACCCTCAAGGTCAACGATCCAGATAATCTACACTATGTCAGTCAAACCACACTGTCTGTGGATGAAACGGCAGATGTGATTGATACCTTGCGGCAGGTATTTCCCAATATCCAAGGCCCGCGCAAAGATGATATTTGTTATGCCACACAGAACCGCCAAGATGCAGTACGCGATCTTGCGCAAAGCTGTGATGTGATGATTGTCGTTGGGTCGAAAAATAGCTCAAATTCAAATCGCCTCCGTGAGCTTTCTGAAAAGCTAGGTACGCCTGGATATTTGGTCGATACAGCACAAGACATTGCCCCCGCTTGGTTAGACGGCAAGCATACCGTTGGGATCACGGCAGGAGCATCGGCGCCTGAAGAGCTGGTGGATCATATTATCGAGCGCATCAAGCAGCTTGGTGCCACAGAGGTTGAAAATCTCTCTGGACGAGAAGAAAACATGTTCTTTGAAGTGCCGAAGGAATTACAAATTCGTGAAGTCACTTAACCGTGATGATCCAGACCAAAAAGGGAAGCGAAAGCTTCCCTTTTTTTCGCCAATATACAAGTGCCAGGGAACGCGCTAGAGTGGTCAGTTACGATCAAGGAGCCAATTTGCTGGCAAAGTGACAAAGGGGAAAATCATGGTACGTATTGCCATTGCAGGCGCGGCTGGACGAATGGGCCGCAACCTTATTCAAGCGGTTGCACAATACTCGGGCGCAACATTGGGCGCGGCGAGTGAGCGCCTGAATCTAGCTAGTAGGCACAGATGCGGGTGAGTTGGCAGGAATTGGCCGTTTAGGGGTTAACGTGGTGGACGACCTTGCTAATGTCAGTGATGACTTCGACGTGATTATCGACTTTACCGCACCATCGGCCACGATGGCGCATTTGGCGTTATGCCAACAACAAGGTAAACAATTAGTCATTGGCACCACCGGGTTTGACGAGGCGCAAAAACAAGTCATTCATGAGGCTGCTGAGTCAACTGCCTTAGTCATGGCGCCCAACTACAGTGTGGGGGTGAACCTAGTGTTTAAGTTGCTCGAGCAAGCCGCCAAAGTGATGGGGGAGGAATGCGATATTGAAATTGTTGAAGCCCACCACCGTCATAAAGTGGATGCCCCTTCAGGCACAGCGCTAGGTATGGGCGAAGCGATTGCGGGGGCAATGGGTAACAACCTCAGCGATGTGGCTGTCTATGCGCGAGAAGGGAATACGGGCGAGCGCAGCAAAGACGAGATTGGTTTTGCCACCCTTCGTGCCGGTGACATTGTTGGCGAACATACTGCGATGTTTGCCGATATCGGTGAGCGTGTTGAGATCACGCACAAGGCCTCAAACCGTAATACCTTTGCCAAAGGCGCGGTCCGTGCAGCGGTTTGGCTCAATCAGCACCCGTCGGGTTTTTATACCATGCAAGATGTCCTCGATTTAAAATAACTATTCATCGCGCTTCGGCGCGATGTTTTTTGCTTATACGTAAAACGCCCTCTCTGTTTGTGTTAATCCTCCAGCTTTATCTATTTTTTACTGAGCTCATATCGCCATTTTTGCACGAGACTGTATTTATCAGGTATTAAAAGCACAGGTAAACGTTTGCTAATGAGCTTTTATTTTTTTAGACAGATATTGTGTCTTACGTAATAATGCTGGCAGTAATTTGGGTGTTTTTGTACCGTAAAGTCGATTTAAGCTGTGTTTTATGGCGGTTTAGATGAAGAAAGCTATTGAGTGGTGAATAAAGAAAACAAAAAAACGCGGGTTTGATTGACAGCTTCTCCATGCATCCCTAGAATGCGCGCAATTTGTCAAAATTCAGCTTGACGCGGGTTTTGATCTTAGATGGAATACGTAAATGCAACGTTAGTCGTTAAAAGTGCATTTTTATATAAACTGGAGGTTGTCTTGAGCAAGTTTGCGCTCTTAGTCCTAGAAGATGGGACAGTGTTCCACGGTACCCCGATCGGCGCGGATGGCTCCGCGGTGGGAGAAGTGGTTTTCAATACCTCGATGACGGGGTATCAAGAAATTGTCACCGACCCCTCTTATTCCCGTCAAATCGTCACTCTTACTTATCCCCACATTGGCAACACCGGCACCAATACCGAAGACGAAGAATCCTCACCAAGTTCACGCTCAAGGCCTCGTGATTCGTGATCTCCCTCTCTTAGCTAGCAACTTCCGCAATCAACAATCCCTTTCTGATTACCTCAAGCAACACAACATTGTTGGCATTGCCGATATTGATACGCGTAAGCTCACCCGTTTGTTGCGTGAAAAAGGGGCGCAAAATGGTTGCATTGTCGCTGGCGACAGCGTGGATGAAGCATTGGCTTTGGTTAACGCGCAAGATTTTCCTGGCCTCAAGGGCATGGATCTCGCCAAAGAAGTGACCACTCAGGAAAGCTACAGCTGGACACAAGGCTCTTGGCAACTTCATCAAGGCTTACCCGATGCTTTACCTGATAGTGAATTGCCTTATCACGTAGTGGCGTATGACTTTGGTGCTAAACGTAACATTTTGCGTATGCTGGTTGACCGTGGCTGTCGTTTGACGGTGGTGCCTGCCACCACGCCCGCAGACGAGGTGCTGGCGATGAATCCGGATGGAGTTTTCCTATCCAACGGTCCTGGCGACCCAGCCCCGTGTGACTACGCGATAGCGGCGACGCAAACCTTCTTAGCGAAAGGCGTGCCTTTATTTGGTATTTGCTTGGGCCACCAAATTTTAGCACTGGCGAGCGGTGCTAAGACGGTGAAAATGAAATTCGGCCATCATGGCGCCAATCACCCGGTGAAAGATTTAGACCGAGACGTGGTGATGATCACCAGCCAAAACCATGCTTTGCGGCCGATAAAGATAGCTTGCCAGACACATTGCGGGCGACCCATGTGTCTTTGTTCGATGGCAGCTTACAAGGCATTCATCATATTGAAAAACCCGCCTTTAGCTTCCAAGGCCACCCAGAGGCAAGTCCAGGACCGCATGATGCGGCGCCTCTTTTTGACCATTTTATCGACCTTATCAAACAACATCGCGCCTAATCGGAGTCGTTGAGCATGCCAAAACGCACAGACATAAAAAGCATTCTAATCCTGGGCGCAGGCCCGATTGTCATCGGCCAAGCCTGTGAATTTGACTACTCAGGGGCACAAGCGTGTAAAGCGCTACGCGAAGAGGGGTATCGGGTTATTCTCGTGAACTCGAACCCAGCGACTATCATGACTGATCCCGAAATGGCCGATGCGACCTATATCGAGCCGATTCAGTGGCAGGTAGTGAAACATATTATTGAGAAAGAGCGCCCCGATGCGGTGTTACCGACCATGGGCGGTCAAACGGGATTAAACTGTGCACTTGATCTCGAGCGTCACGGCGTACTGGCGGAATTTGGCGTAGAGATGATTGGTGCAACAGCCGACGCCATTGATAAAGCGGAAGACCGACACCGTTTTGATGAAGCGATGCGCAGCATTAACCTTGAGTGTCCGCGTGCGGGCATTGCCCACAGTATGGATGAGGCTCACAAGGTACTCGACGAAGTGGGTTTCCCTTGTATTATCCGTCCTTCATTTACCATGGGCGGCACCGGTGGCGGTATTGCCTACAACCAAGAAGAATTTAAAGACATTTGCGAGCGTGGCTTGGATTTGTCGCCAACCAACGAGCTGTTGATTGATGAATCCTTGATTGGTTGGAAAGAGTACGAAATGGAAGTGGTGCGGGATAAAAACGATAACTGCATCATTGTCTGCTCGATTGAAAACGTCGATGCGATGGGTGTCCATACTGGCGATTCGATCACCGTCGCGCCCGCCCAAACGTTGACCGATAAAGAATACCAATTGATGCGCAATGCCTCCGTGGCTGTGCTGCGTGAAATCGGTGTCGAAACCGGTGGGTCAAACGTTCAGTTTGGGATCAACCCTAATAATGGGCGCATGGTGATCATTGAAATGAACCCGCGTGTCTCGCGTTCATCAGCCTTAGCATCAAAAGCAACCGGTTTCCCGATTGCCAAAGTAGCGGCCAAATTAGCGGTTGGCTTTACCCTTGATGAGCTGATGAATGATATTACCGGCGGCGCCACACCGGCTTCATTTGAGCCGACCATTGATTACGTGGTCACGAAAATCCCACGTTTTAACTTTGAAAAATTTGCTGGCGCCAATGATAGACTGACGACCCAGATGAAATCCGTAGGCGAAGTGATGGCCATTGGCCGTAACCAACAAGAATCGTTACAGAAAGCATTACGCGGTCTAGAAACCGGCGCGTCTGGTTTTGATGAGATGGTCAACCTGGATGACGATACCGCATTGACGCGTATTCGCCATGAGCTGAAAGAGCCGGGCGCCGAGCGGATTTGGTATGTCGCGGATGCCTTCCGTGCAGGCATGTCGGTCGATGGGGTTTTCAACCTCACCAATATTGATCGCTGGTTCTTGGTGCAAATCGAAGACATCGTCAAACATGAACAACAAGTCCGAGATAATGGGTTTGCTGGTCTTAATGCGGTCGCGCTGCGCCAATTAAAACGTAAAGGTTTTTCCGATGTGCGCTTGGCGAATCTTCTCGGGGTGTCTGAAATTGAAGTGCGCAAACTACGGGATAAATTCAACATCCATCCGGTCTACAAACGCGTTGATACGTGCGCAGCTGAGTTTTCCTCTGATACCGCGTACATGTACTCAAGCTATGATGATGAATGTGAATCGCAACCAACCGATAAAAAGAAAATCATGGTTATCGGTGGTGGGCCGAACCGTATCGGACAGGGCATCGAGTTTGATTATTGCTGCGTCCATGCTTCGTTAGCGCTGCGCGAAGACGGCTATGAGACCATCATGGTGAACTGTAACCCTGAAACCGTCTCTACCGACTATGATACTTCCGATCGCCTCTACTTTGAGCCGGTGACCTTGGAAGATGTGTTGGCGATTGTTCGGGTCGAAAACCTGAAGGGGTAATTGTTCAGTATGGTGGCCAAACCCCACTTAAACTGGCTCGAGCGCTAGAAGCGGCTGGGGTGCCGATCATTGGTACCAGTCCTGATGCAATTGACCGCGCGGAAGACCGTGAACGTTTCCAAGATGCGGTAGAGCGCCTAGGGCTGAAACAACCGGCCAACGCCACCGTGACGGCATTAGAGCAGGCGGTGGAAAAAGCGAAAGAGATTGGCTACCCGCTAGTGGTGCGTCCGTCTTATGTGCTTGGGGGACGGGCGATGGAAATCGTGTATGACGAAACGGATTTGCGTCGCTACTTTAATGAGGCCGTGAGTGTGTCGCATGAATCTCCCGTCTTGCTCGATCACTTCCTTGATGACGCGACCGAAGTAGATATTGATGCCGTGTGTGACGGTGACATCGTTGTCATTGGTGGCATTATGGAGCACATTGAGCAAGCGGGAGTGCACTCGGGCGATTCGGCGTGTTCACTACCAGCGTATACGTTGAGCGATGACGTTCAAGATCGGATGCGTGAACAAGTACGTAAATTAGCCTTAGAGCTTGGTGTACGCGGCTTGGTGAATACCCAGTTTGCGGTGAAAGATGATGAAATTTATCTGATTGAAGTAAACCCGCGGGCTGCACGAACGGTTCCATTTGTGTCTAAAGCGACAGGAGTGCCGCTGGCGAAAATTGCTGCTCGCGTCATGGCAGGACAATCACTTGCCGAGCAAGGGTTCGTGAACGAAGTGATTCCACCTTACTATTCCGTGAAAGAGGTGGTACTCCCGTTTAATAAGTTCCCAGGTGTGGATCCTTTGCTTGGGCCAGAAATGCGCTCAACTGGTGAAGTGATGGGGGTGGGCGATACCTTTGCTGAAGCGTTTGCTAAAGCGGATTTAGCCTGTGGCAAAGCCTATAGCGAAAGCGGGCGAGCCTTGTTGTCGGTTCGCAATAACGATAAGCAGCGCGTGGTCGACCTGGCCGCGAAGCTGCTGAAACTTGGCTTTGAGCTTGATGCCACCCACGGCACTGCCGTTATTCTGGGAGAAGCGGGGATCAATCCGCGCCTTGTCAACAAAGTGCACGAAGGACGTCCGCACATTCTTGACCGCATCAAAAACGGTGAGTATAGCTATATCGTCAATACCACCGAAGGGCGCCAAGCGATTGAAGATTCAAAAGTCTTACGTCGTGGTGCGCTGGCCGCCAAGGTCAATTATACCACCACACTGAATGCGGCCTTCGCCACGTGCATGGCGTTAACGGCGGCCGACACCACCAAAGTGAATCCGGTGCAATCGCTGCACGCACGAGTACTGACCAAGTCTTAACCCGATGAGACGTCAATAAGCAGCCATCAGACCCGCCTTTTTGGCGGGTCTTTCTTATCGCGCGTTCATGGCTGAGCGCGAGCGAAAGCAGGTACGAGCTGGCCACGGATCAATGCGTGATAAAACTCACGTTCAAATTGGGTGATCGGTGCGGGTACATTGTCAGGTAACGCGTCTTCATCCGGGTGATAATGACTGACTAACTGCACCACAATATGCGCCTGCCCGGTGTCATCCTCTAGTAAACCGGCCAAGTTAAAACTGCCATAAAGCGAGCCGCTCTTGGCTTTTAATCGCCCTTTAATCGGCGCGTGTCGGACACTTTGCCGATACTTAAGTGTGCCATCCATGCCTGCCGTGGGGAGCATATCAATCAGTCCCAGCTCAGGGTGCGTCGAGATATAGTGAAGAACACTGGCCAACTGGCGCGCGCTTAAACGGTTGTTTCGGGATAAACCGGATCCATCCACTAAGATCGCGCGGGATAGGTCGATCCCTGCCTTTTGCAAGATGGCTTTAACTGCCGCGACGCCATTGCGGTAAGATCCCGGCTGCTGAAAATAGCGCCGCCCGAGCGCTTTCAAAAGGTTATCCGCAATCAAGTTGTCTGAGTCTCGCAGCATGGTGGTCAGCAGTGACGGTAACGGGACAGAGTGATGGCGGGCAAGTTCACGATGTTGGCTGGGAGCCGGTGCGACCAGAATTTGACCATTGAGGTGCACATTCAATCGTGCGAGCTCATCGGCAACAACGGCTTTCACATAGGCGGAAGGGGTTTGAACCGCAAAATTTAATGGCAGCGGCCTGTCCCGGTGGGCAAGACAGCCAGAAAAGTGATACTGATTATCCGCGGTGGCGGTTAAATCAAGCCCGCAGTGACGCGCTGTTTGCTGTTCTTCTGTCACCGTAAGGGCGTCGCTAGTCACTGAAATTGGCTGATGACGAGGAACATGAACGCGTGTTTGTACTTGATCGGGCTGGCTGTATATTGCCCCCTGCACACAATTATGATCCAGTGTTATTGCGGTTGAGGGAGCGCTGTAACAGACGGCGAGAATATCCCAAGGCCATCCGGGGGCGCGAGAGCGACCGGCGAAGGCTTGGCCGTCCAGGTAAAGATGATTGATATTATCCAGCCCTCGACGAGGCAGTTGACTAAGTAGCTGACGAATATCTTTGCGAGTTAATAAGGGATCGCCATTAAAAATAAGCGCGATGTCATCGCCAGCTTGTACCAGCCGTGTCGAAAAACGGAAGGTACTCGGTAAATAAAGGCGAGCGGCGAGCCCGGTGAGTAGCTTTTGTGTACTCGCAGGGGGAAGCAATGCATCCACTTGCTGACTAAGCTGCGGTTGTGTGTGTTGGGGATCGCTGACCCATAAGGCGGCCTGACTGCCTTTGGGCAATAAAGGGGTCAGCTGTTCAATCGTCAGCTGATTCGATGCATAAGCTAGTGATGTCGTGAATAATACGCTAAGTGCGAGGCAGAAAATAACCGCTAGGCAACGTATCGGTGCTAGGCAGCGAAAAAGAGCGCGAATCATGAGTGAGAGCCTTTGTGTTATTGCATCGTGTTTATCCTACCCTGTCCAGCCTTGAAGACAAGCCGCACGCAGGCCTGATACACCTCACCTGCTGGACAATCACCGGCTGGTCGGTCACGCTATTGCCGGATCAGAGATGATTTTGCGCCAATTCTTGTTTACAATCGAAAAAAAGCGTTGAATTCCGCCGCGCCCAAATTTTTGTTTGGGCGTGGCTTTGTTTTGCCAAAATCCCTTTGCTGTGGATTGAAAGAGGTAATGTCATTTATGGATAAAGTGCCAATGACCGTACGCGGCGAGCAGCTGCTACGAGAAGAGCTGGACAAGTTGACCAAACGTCGCCCAGAGATCTCTAACGCCATTGCAGAGGCGCGTGAGCTGGGTGATTTAAAAGAAAACGCGGAATATCATGCTGCGCGAGAAGAGCAGGGGATTTGTGAAGCGCAAATCCGCGATATTGAATACAAACTATCGGTCGCTCAAGTGATTGATGTCACCAAAATGCCGAATAATGGCAAAGTGATTTTTGGTGCTACCGTGACTGTGATTGACATCAATACCGACGAAGAATTGACCTATCGTATCGTGGGTGATGATGAGGCGGACATTAAAGCCAACCTTATTTCAGTGAACTCACCGATTGCCCGAGGCTTAATTGGTAAAGAAGAAGGCGAAGAAGTGAGCATCACCACACCGGGTGGTGTGAAAGAATTTGAGATTGGCAGCGTCGATTACGTCTAAGTAAAGTGTTACGAGATGTAACTTTTCGCTGAGTTTTCAACAGTAAAAAGGCCGCGACGCGGCCTTTTTTGTTATGCTTCAGCGCAAGTGCGGCAAACCACTAAGGCCACCCAAACTATTTGCGTGGTAATGTGATTTTACGCTCTTCGCTTTGACGGTAAATCACCAGTGTTTTGCCGATAACCTGCACTTTTTCGGCGCCAGTTTCACGAATGATAGCGTCGACAATCAGGTTTTTGGTCTCGCGGTCTTCTGATGCGACTTTCACTTTGATCAATTCATGGTGGTCAAGCGCAAGCTCAATTTCAGCGACCACGGCTTCGGTTAAGCCATTGGCGCCCATTAAGACTACAGGCTTAAGCTGGTGAGCCAGTCCTTTGAGATACTGTTTTTGTTTGGTGCTGAGTTTCATGTTGGCTCGATTTCTATTTGCTAGGGGTTGAAAACATGCCATTCTAACGCCATCTCATCACAAACTGAAACAGTATAAAGACGCTCCATGGCAACCGAATTATCTAGATAGCCGCTTTTGAGCTACCTTTAATAATAACATTCAGTGCGCAATCGATTGAATTTTATGATAATGCGTTGCCAACAATAGGGTTTGGTTAGGAACAACATGGCGAACAAAAAGCATTCAGCTAGCTCAGGACGTTGGTTGAAAGAACACTTTGACGATAAGTATGTGCACGAAGCGCAAAAAAAAGGTTATCGCTCACGCGCTATCTTTAAACTGGAAGAAATCCAGCAAAAAGATCGCATCTTAAAGCCCGGTATGACAGTGGTCGATTTAGGGGCCGCGCCTGGCGGATGGTCGCAGTATGCGGCGACGCAAGTCGGCGATGAAGGCCAAGTGATCGCGTGCGATATCTTACCGATGGATTCGATGCCAGGCGTCAGTTTTCTCCAAGGCGATTTTCGTGAACAAACCGTTCTTGATGCCCTTATTGATCGTATACAACCTGACATGGTTGACGTGGTGATGTCTGACATGGCGCCGAACATGAGTGGCAACCAGGCGGCAGACCAACCGCGTGCGATGTATTTGGTGGAGCTGGCGTTGGATATGTGCCGGGAAGTGTTAGGCCCCAAAGGCTGCTTCGTGGTAAAAGTATTTCAAGGAGAAGGCTTTGATCATTATCTGGCCGAAGTCCGTAAAATGTTTACAGCGGTCAAAATTCGTAAACCCGACTCATCCCGCGCACGGTCGCGAGAGGTCTACATTGTGGCTACAGGTTATAAACTGTAGTACCCTTACATTTATCTATCTCAGTTATGCGAGGCTAACACCTTGAGTGACATGGCAAAAAACTTGATTCTGTGGCTGGTTATCGCCGTTGTCTTAATGTCTGTGTTCCAAAGTTTTGGACCAGGTGACAGCGCCGGTCGTCAAGTCGACTATACCTCTTTCGTACGCGAAATCGGCAACGATCAAATACAGGAAGTAAAATTTGACGATCGCGAGCTGAGTGTCACCCGACGTGACGGCTCGAATTATGTCACCTACATGCCTGTTATGAACGATCCAAAGTTGTTAGATGACTTGCTTAACAAAAATGTCAGTGTCAAAGGGACACCACCAGAAGAGCCAAGCATGTTGGCGTCTATCTTCATCTCGTGGTTCCCTATGCTGTTGCTTATCGGGGTATGGATATTCTTCATGCGTCAGATGCAAGGCGGGGGCGGCAAAGGCGCTATGTCATTTGGTAAATCAAAAGCCAAAATGATGAGCGAAGAGCAGGTCAAAACATCGTTCACCGATGTCGCTGGTTGTGACGAAGCAAAAGAAGACGTCAAAGAGCTGGTGGATTACCTGCGTGATCCAAGCCGATTCCAAAAACTGGGCGGTAAAATTCCAACCGGTGTATTGATGGTGGGGCCTCCGGGTACGGGTAAAACCTTGCTGGCGAAGGCCATTGCAGGCGAAGCGAAAGTGCCTTTCTTCACCATTTCCGGCTCTGACTTCGTCGAAATGTTCGTGGGTGTCGGTGCATCACGTGTCCGTGATATGTTTGAGCAAGCCAAGAAAGCGGCGCCGTGTATTATCTTTATCGATGAGATCGATGCGGTGGGTCGTCAACGTGGCGCTGGCTTAGGCGGCGGTCACGATGAGCGTGAACAAACCCTTAACCAAATGCTGGTCGAAATGGACGGCTTTGAAGGGAACGAAGGGGTGATTGTTATCGCCGCGACGAACCGTCCTGATGTCTTGGATCCTGCTTTATTACGTCCGGGGCGTT
This sequence comes from Salinivibrio costicola subsp. costicola ATCC 33508 = LMG 11651, assembly GCA_000565345.1. Lineage (GTDB taxonomy): Bacteria > Pseudomonadota > Gammaproteobacteria > Enterobacterales > Vibrionaceae > Salinivibrio > Salinivibrio costicola. The sequence goes on from AQOF01000029.1 coordinate 15,902, forward strand.
TTGACCGCCAAGTCGTGGTGAGCTTGCCTGATGTCCGCGGCCGTGAGCATATTCTAAAAGTGCACATGCGCAAAGTCCCCCTCGGCAATGATGTCGATGCATCGCTTATTGCACGTGGTACCCCAGGGTTCTCAGGGGCCGATTTGGCTAACTTGGTCAACGAGGCAGCATTGTTCTCGGCTCGCGGTAACAAGCGTGTGGTCTCCATGGTCGAGTTTGAACTGGCTAAAGACAAAATCATGATGGGTGCAGAGCGCCGTTCAATGGTGATGTCAGAAGAAATCAAAGAGTCGACTGCCTATCACGAAGCAGGCCATGCCATTGTTGGACGTTTAGTGCCGGAACATGATCCTGTCTACAAAGTCTCGATCATCCCACGTGGACGCGCATTGGGTGTAACCATGTACCTGCCTGAGCAGGACCGCATCAGCATGTCGCGTCAGCACCTGAACTCAATGATCTCAAGCCTTTATGGCGGTCGTTTAGCCGAAGAGCTGATTTACGGGAAAGACAAAGTCTCGACCGGGGCATCCAATGACATTGAACGCGCAACAGAAATTGCTCGCAAAATGGTCACGCAATGGGGCTTTTCAGAGAAACTAGGCCCATTGCTCTATGCGGAAGAGGAAGGCGAAGTTTTCCTTGGCCGTTCAATGGCACAGACCAAGCATATTTCGGACGAAACGGCGCGCTTGATTGATGGAGAAATCCGTCAAATCATTGACAGTAACTACGACCGTGCAAAACAAATCTTGGCAGACAATCTCGATATCATGCATTCGATGAAAGATGCGTTGATGAAATACGAGACCATCGATGCGGCACAAATCGATGACTTGATGGCCCGTCGTGATGTTCGCGAGCCTGCAGGTTGGGAAGGCGGTGACGGGGGGTCTTCATCGGATGACACGCCCAAAAAACCGGATGAATCAGCGACGAAAGCATCTGATGAACAATCAGATGATAAAAAACAAAAGCCGTTAGATTCAGAAAACCAATCTGAAGCGTAAACCAACAGTAGTACAAACCCCGATACGTCGGGGTTTTTTTGATCGTGCTTGGAAGTAAACGCATGGAAATAACACACCAGAATAAAACCCTGTCTCTTGATAGCCCCGTCGTTATGGGGATCCTCAATGTCACGCCGGATTCCTTCTCTGATGGCGGATTGTTTCAACAACAAAGCAAAGCTGTTGAGCGGGCACGACAGATGCTGGCTGATGGCGCGACGATTATCGATATTGGGGGCGAGTCGACCCGTCCTGGTGCCGCTGATGTGGCAGAGCAAGACGAAATTAATCGTGTTGTACCAGTGATAAAAGCTATCCGCGAGCGATCGGATTGCTGGATCTCGATTGATACCAGCAAAGCTGCGGTCATGCGCGCCGCTGTCGAAGCCGGCGCGAACCTGATCAATGATGTTCGCGCGCTCAGAGAGCCTGGCGTATTGACTGCGGCTGCCGATCTCCAGGTACCTGTGTGCATCATGCACATGCAGGGCCAGCCAAGAACCATGCAAGCGGCACCCGACTACACGGATGTTATCCAAGACGTAATACAATTTCTAAACCAGCGAATAGATGCTTGCCTGGATGCTGGTGTTATCAGGCAAAATATCATTTTGGATCCGGGCTATGGGTTTGGTAAAACCTTGGCACACAACTATCAGTTGCTCGCACAATTAGATCATTTCCATCACTTTGGTTTGCCGATCTTGGCGGGGATGTCGCGCAAATCTATGATTTACAAAGCGCTAGATAAAACACCTCACGACGTGCTAGGTGGCAGCATCGCTTGTGCCACGTTAGCGGCAGTGAAAGGCGCACAGATTATCCGTGTTCACGATGTTAAAGAGACTGCCGATGCGCTCAAGGTCGTGGCGTTGACGATGCAAGAAAATGAAGCACCAGGAGAATAAAAACAATGGCAGAACGTAAATACTTTGGCACAGATGGTGTGCGCGGTAAGGTGGGTGAATTTCCGATCACCCCAGAGTTTATGCTCAAACTAGGTTGGGCCGCCGGGCGCGTCTTGTCGCAACAAGGCACCCGCAAAGTGCTGATTGGTAAAGATACTCGAATATCGGGCTACATGCTTGAGTCTGCACTCGAATCAGGCTTATCCGCAGCAGGCTTAGAAGCCGCCTTCACTGGCCCTATGCCAACGCCGGCGATTGCGTATCTGACTCAAACGTTTCGCGCTGAAGCAGGGATCGTTATTTCTGCTTCACATAACCCGCATTACGACAACGGCATTAAATTTTTCTCCTCCGAGGGCACCAAACTCCCCGATGATGTTGAGCTTGCGATTGAAGCGGAACTCGAAAAAACACTCACTTGTGTCGAATCTGCCGAATTGGGCAAAGCAAGCCGCATCAACGATGCGGCCGGACGTTACATCGAATTCTGTAAAGGCACCTTCCCCAGTGCGTTAAGCCTGAGTGCTTAAAAATTATCCTTGATTGCGCCCATGGTGCGACGTATCACATTGCCCCCTCTGTTTTTCGTGAATTAGGGGCAGACGTGCTGACCATTGGCTGTGCGCCAAACGGGACCAATATCAATGATGAAGTGGGGGCTACCGATGTACGCGCGCTGCAGCAACGCGTGTTGGAAGAAAAAGCAGACCTTGGGGTAGCCTTTGATGGTGACGGTGATCGTGTGATCATGGTTGATCACCTTGGCAATAAAATTGATGGCGACCAAATTGCCTACATCATCGCGCGCGAAAGTTTACGCCGTGGTGAGCTGAAAGGCGGCGTGGTTGGCACTTTGATGACCAACATGGGCATGGAGTTGGCATTACAATCGCTTGGGATCCCATTCGCACGTGCCAAAGTGGGTGATCGCTATGTGATGGAGCTACTCCAAGAAAAAGGCTGGCGAATTGGTGCGGAAAATTCAGGCCATGTGATTGTCTTGGATAAAGTCACCACCGGAGACGGCATTGTGGCGGCATTGCAGGTACTGGCTAGTGTTGCCGCCACGGGAATGGATTTAAAAGCGTTAAGCGATGGCATGACGTTATTGCCACAAGTACTAGAAAACGTGCGCTTTAGTGGCAGTGTCGACCCACTCCAAAGTGAGCCCGTACTGGCTGCCAAAGCCGCAGTGGAAAATAAACTGGGTGAGCAGGGGCGCGTGTTGCTGCGCAAATCAGGCACTGAGCCTTTGATTCGGGTGATGGTCGAAGGACCGGATGCTGATAACGTGAACGCCTACGCACTCGAAATTGCAGAGGCGGTGAAGGCGAACTGTTAATAATAACGGGCGGGTGGTCATAGATTGCGCAAACGACGTCGAAATCAAGGTTTTTTGTAAATTTCTCTTGTTTCATCACCGCGCTTTCGCTAGTATTCACCCGCTCCCAACAAAGGGGGCTGCGCTGGCTGAGAAGTAACACTGCCGGCTCAACAACCTGGAGCATAGGTGGAACCATGTACGAAATTCTACTTGTGATTTATCTGTTGGCCGCAATCGGTGTAATTGGCCTGGTTCTGGTTCAGCAAGGTAAAGGCGCAGATATGGGAGCCTCATTCGGGGCTGGGGCATCAAACACTGTGTTTGGCTCTGGCGGCTCTGGAAACTTTTTAACCCGAATGACAACCGGTTTTGCAATCGCGTTCTTCGCACTGAGTCTTGTGCTCGGTAACTTGACAGCGCATGACCCTAAAGCAAAAAGCGGTTTTGAAGATTTAAGCGAGCCTGCTACACAACAGCAAGCTGCGCCAAAAGAGGATGAAATCCCTGTTGATAACAGTGAGATTCCTCAGTAAGAATTGAGCCGAGGTGGTGGAATTGGTAGACACGCTATCTTGAGGGGGTAGTGCCTTTATAGGCGTGCGGGTTCAAGTCCCGCTCTCGGCACCAAGTTCACAAAGGGCAATCACTTGCACCTTTGTTGCAAAAAGCGATATAATTATCGCGAATCGGACGCGGGATGGAGCAGTTTGGTAGCTCGTCGGGCTCATAACCCGAAGGTCGGCGGTTCAAATCCGTCTCCCGCAACCAATTTTAAGTTTGTTGTTTAAATAACGGCTAAACTGAATAACGCGTCAGCGTTTGTTGTCAAAGCCACGCTGACCGGGCTAGCCACGTGCTAGCCTTTTTGCCCTCGGGGCAGCACGAAGCGGACCAATAAGCCTTTGTGTAGAGAGTTACTCTCTCGTTATTGTTGCGATGATTCCGACACCAGCAATAACGGCTATGCTAACGACTTATGTTGATGGCATAGCATCAGGGTCCAGTTACATTAAACCCCGATTTTCGGGGTTTTTTGTTATCTGAAGAAGACCATTCGGATAGTAACTGGGCTTTTAAGCCCTTTTTTTATTTCTGGGGTTTGGAATGACAGGATTAGAGAAACAACTGGCTGAACTTTTAACCGCGCCTGTTGAGGCGTTGGATTATGAGTTGGTTGGGCTTGAATTTGTTCGAGCTGGCCAGCATTCAACACTGCGTATCTTTATTGACCATGAAAATGGTATCACGGTGGACGATTGTGCCGATGTGAGCCGTCAAGTTAGCGCGGTAATGGATGTGGAAGACCCAATCACAGTGGCGTACAACCTAGAGGTGTCATCTCCAGGTGTTGATCGTCCACTGTTCACCGCTGATCACTATCAGCAATTCATCGGGCATGAAGTGAACATCGTGCTGAAAATGGCTATGCAAAACCGCCGTAAGTGGAAAGGCGAAATCCTTTCTGTCGATGGCGATACCATCACGGTTCGCGTGGACGGCCAAGATGAGGCGTTTGCCTTGAGTAACATCGCCAAAGCAAACCTGGTTCCTTCATTTTAAGAGTAAATGAGGCATTAGTAGATGAATAAAGAAATCTTGGCTGTTGTCGAAGCGGTCTCAAACGAAAAAGCCGTTCCACGAGAGCGTATTTTCGAAGCACTGGAAACCGCGCTGGCAACGGCAACCAAAAAGAAGTACGAGGCCGAAATCGATGTGCGTGTCTCCATTGATCGCAAATCCGGTGAATTCGACACCTTCCGTCGTTGGCTTGTCGTCGATGAAGTCACCCAGCCAACGCGTGAAATCACGTTGGAAGCGGCCCAATATGATGATGAAACCCTCGAACTAGGCGGGTTTGTAGAAGATCAAATTGAATCGGTTGTCTTCGACCGCATTACCACCCAAACCGCTAAGCAAGTGATCGTACAAAAAGTGCGTGAAGCTGAGCGTGCACAAGTGGTTGAGCAGTTCATGGACAACGAAGGTGAGCTTGTCACCGGTGTGGTCAAAAAAGTCAATCGCGATGTTATCATTGTCGACTTAGGAAACAACGCGGAAGCGGTTATCCAACGTGATGATCAACTCCCTCGTGAAAACTTCCGTCCTGGCGACCGAGTACGTGGTCTGTTGTATGCTGTGCGTCCTGAAGCGCGAGGCTTCCAATTGTTCATGACGCGCTCCAAGCCAGAAATGCTCAGTGAGCTATTCCGCATCGAAGTGCCAGAAATTGGCGAAGAGATGATTGAGCTGATGGGCGCTGCCCGCGATCCTGCTTCACGCGCTAAAATTGCTGTGAAAACCAACGACAAACGTATCGATCCCGTCGGTGCGTGTGTGGGGATGCGTGGTGCACGTGTACAAGCGGTATCAACTGAACTGGGTGGCGAGCGTATTGACATCGTGCTTTGGGACGATAATCCTGCCCAATTTGTGATCAATGCCATGGCGCCTGCAGACGTCGCCTCTATCATCGTCGATGAAGATACCCACTCCATGGATATTGCCGTCGAGGCTGATAACCTGGCGCAAGCGATTGGGCGTAACGGACAAAACGTGCGTTTGGCCTCTCAACTGACCGGTTGGGAACTGAACGTGATGACGGTTGAAGACCTCCAGAAAAAACACCAAGAAGAAGCACAAGCTTCGTTAGAGCTGTTTGTTAAATATCTCGATATTGACGAAGACTTTGCACAAACCTTGGTGGAAGAAGGTTTCACCACCCTTGAAGAAGTGGCCTATGTGCCAACCAGCGAAATGCTCGAAATTGACGGCTTAGACGAAGATACTGTCGACATTTTGCGCGCACGTGCGAAAGAAGCGTTGACCACCATCGCGCTCGCACAAGAAGAATCGCTGGGAGACGCTGAACCTGCCGAAGATCTGCTGGCATTAGACAGCCTTTCTCGTGAGATGGCCTTTAAACTGGCCGCGAAAGGCGTGAAGACGCTGGAAGATCTTGCTGATCAAGGCACTGACGATCTGTTAGATATTGATGGATTGGACGAAACCCGTGCAGGCGAGCTTATTATGGCAGCGCGTAATATCTGCTGGTTCAGCGACGAAGCGTAAAGACGGCAAAGGAGGAGCAGAATGTCAGAGGTTACAGTACATACACTGGCGAAGGAAATTGATACGCCGGTTGATCGTCTGCTGAAGCAGTTTAAAGAAGCTGGTATGCAAAAATCGGCGGACGATCAGGTAAGCCAAGATGAAAAACAAGCTTTGTTGACGCATTTAAAGCGTGAGCATGGTGACAACGGCAATGCTCCGACGCGTCTGACGCTTCAGCGCAAGAAACGTAGCACACTGAGCGTGTCAGGGGCTGGCGGAAAAAACAAAGATGTCCAAGTTGAAGTGCGTAAAAAGCGCACTTATGTGAAGCGTAGCGAGCTTGAAGACCAAAAGTCAGCGCAAGAAGCGGAAGAGCAAGCCCAACGCGAAGCCGAAGAAAAAGCGCGTCTAGAAGCTGAAGAGCAAGCAAAACGCGAAGCAGAAGAGAAAGCGAAACGTGAGGCCGAAGAAAAAGCCAAGCGTGAAGCACAAGAGAAAGCCAAACGCGAAGCTGAAGAAAAAGCTAAGCGTGAAGCCAAGCCGCAAGCGCAACCAAAATCTGAGCAGCCTGAAGACGACGCAGCGGATACTGCTGCCACTCGTGCTGCTGATGCGCAAGCGAAGAAAGAAGCTGATGAACTTAAGCGTCGCCAGGAAGAGGAAGCCAAGCGTAAAGCTGAAGAAGAAAGTCAGCGGCAGTTAGAAGAGGCACGCAAAATGGCAGAAGCAAATCAAGAGCGCTGGTCAGATCAAGACAAAGCGCTAAGTACCATGGAGGCGGCTGACCACCATACGGTTACCTCCGAATATGCCCGCGAAGCGGAAGACGAAGCGGATCGCCGCGAAGAAACGGCCGCGCCGCGTCGTAAGAAAAAGAAAAAAGCCACTGCAACAGAAGACAAAAACCCCCGAGGCCGTCGTGGCAAAGGTGGTAAAGGCAAAGGCCGTATGGCTAAGCCGTCTTCGATGCAGCATGGCTTTAAAAAACCTGCCCAGAAAGTAAACCGCGAAGTCGAGATCGGTGAAACCATTACGGTTGCTGAGCTCGCGAATAAAATGGCGGTGAAAGGTGCAGAAGTCATTAAAACCATGATGAAAATGGGTGCAATGGCGACCATTAACCAGGTGATTGACCAAGAAACCGCACAGCTTGTCGCGGAAGAAATGGGTCACAAAGTTATCCTGCGCAGAGAGAATGAGCTGGAAGAGGCCGTACTCTCTGATCGTGATAACGATGCACCTATGGCACCGCGTGCACCGGTTGTTACTATCATGGGTCACGTTGACCACGGTAAGACATCCTTGCTCGACTACATCCGTAAAGCACACGTTGCAACGGGTGAAGCTGGCGGTATTACTCAGCATATCGGTGCGTACCATGTACAAACTGATAACGGCATGATCACTTTCCTGGATACGCCAGGACACGCAGCGTTTACCGCGATGCGTGCACGTGGTGCGGGTGCGACGGATATCGTTGTGTTGGTGGTTGCGGCCGATGATGGTGTGATGCCACAAACCAAAGAAGCGATTCAACACGCCAAAGCCGCGGGTGTACCTTTGATTGTTGCCGTCAACAAGATGGACAAAGAAGGTGCTAACCCTGACAGCGTCAAGAATGAGCTCGCGCAATATGATGTTATCCCAGAAGAGTGGGGCGGTGAGAATATCTTTGTTCACGTCTCTGCGAAACAGGGTGAAAACATTGATACCTTGCTCGAGTCCATCTTGTTGCAATCAGAAGTCCTTGAGCTGAAAGCGGTTGAGAAAGGCATGGCGCGTGGCGTTGTGGTTGAATCTCGTTTGGATAAAGGCCGTGGTCCTGTTGCGACTGTCTTGGTTCAAGAAGGTACCTTGAATAAAGGCGATATTGTACTTTGTGGCCTTGAATACGGTCGTGTTCGTGCGATGCGTGATGAGAACGGTCAAGACATCGAACATGCTGGTCCATCCATTCCGGTTGAGATCTTAGGTCTGTCAGGTGTCCCTGCCGCCGGTGATGAAGCTACGGTTGTACGTGACGAGAAGAAAGCCCGTGAAGTGGCACTTTATCGTCAAGGTAAATTCCGTGATGTGAAACTGGCGCGTCAGCAAAAAGCCAAACTGGAAAACATGTTCTCGAACATGGAAGAAGGTGAAGTCTCTGAGCTCAACATCGTTCTGAAAGCCGATATACAAGGTTCGATTGAGGCAATTGCCGATTCACTGGTTAAACTGTCAACTGACGAAGTCAAAGTGAAGATTGTTGGTTCCGGCGTGGGCGGTATTACTGAAACCGACGCGGTACTGGCAGCGGCATCGAACGCGATCATTTGTGGCTTTAACGTGCGTGCCGATGCGACCGCACGTAAGACTATCGAGAATGAAAGCTTAGATCTTCGCTACTATTCTGTTATCTACACCATGATTGATGAAGTGAAACAAGCGATGAGCGGTATGCTTGCGCCTGAGTTCAAACAAGAAATCATTGGTTTGGCAGAAGTTCGCGATGTCTTTAAGTCACCAAAACTGGGCGCAATTGCCGGGTGTCAGGTGTCTGAAGGCTTGATTAAGCGTAACAACCCAATTCGTGTTCTGCGTGATAACGTGGTTATCTACGAAGGGGAGCTGGAATCACTGCGTCGCTTTAAAGATGATGTGAACGAAGTGAAGAAAGGCTACGAGTGTGGTATTGGCGTGAAGAACTACAATGATGTTCGCGTTGGTGACCAAATCGAAGTCTTTGAAACGGTTGAAATTCAGCGCTCAATTGACTAATTAAGCGTTTAAAAACAGCCAGGTCGTTTGGATACACCGTGGGGGGAGGCGCATGCGCTTACCCCCATTTTGTTGAGAGAAAAGAAAATGGGTAAAGATTTTAGCCGGACGGACCGCGTCGCCCATCAGTTGCAAAAAGAAATTGCACTGATCTTGCAGCGTGAAGTGAAAGATCCACGTATCGGTATGGTGACCGTCTCTGACGTCCAAATCTCGCGTGACCTTGCTTACGCCAAAGTCTTCGTCACCTTTTTAACCGTTGACGAACAAGCACCAACCGAGAGCCTAAAGGCACTCAATGAAGCGAGCGGATACATTCGCTCATTGGTCGGTAAGGTAATTCGTTTACGTATCACGCCGGAACTGACTTTTGTATTTGATGAGTCGCTGACTGAAGGTATTCGTATCTCGAACCTGGTGAGCAAAGCGGTGCGCAGTGATAATGAGCGCCGTGATGATGATGACAAAGGTGAGGAATAAAGATGGCGCGTCGTCAACGTCGTCGAGGTCGCCCCGTTGATGGGATTATCCTACTCGATAAACCCACGGGCATAACCTCTAATGATGCTCTGCAGAAAGTAAAACGTATCTTTTTTGCCGAGAAAGCAGGACACACTGGAGCCTTGGATCCGCTTGCAACGGGCATGTTGCCAATTTGCCTAGGTGAAGCGACCAAGTTCTCTCAGTTTTTGCTGGATGCCGACAAACGTTATCGGGTGGTGGCAAAATTGGGTCAGCGCACCAATACCTCAGACGCCGATGGTGAAGTGGTAGAAACCCGCGATGTAAAAGTCAATTTAGGATTGCTGGAGCGCTGTATTGCTAAGTTCCGCGGTGAAACCCAGCAGATCCCATCGATGTTCTCCGCGCTCAAATATCAAGGTAAGCCTTTGTATGAATATGCGCGTCAAGGCATTGAAGTACCGCGTGAAGCGCGTACGATTCATGTTCATCAAATTGAATTGTTGCGCTTTGAAGGTGATGAGATTGAGATGGAAGTCCATTGTTCTAAAGGCACTTACATTCGAACCATCGTCGATGATCTTGGGGAAATGCTAGGCTGTGGTGCTCACGTCACCGCACTGCGTCGCACGGGTGTTTCTGGCTATCCGACGCGCCAGATGGTGACATTAGAGCAGCTCGAAAGCTTGTTGAATGAAGCCAGAGAACAAGAGATCCAACCTAAGCAGTTGCTGGATCCTTTGTTACTCCCACTTGATACCGCGGTACAAGACTTGCGAGAAATCAACTTGTTGTCGGTAATGGCCAGCTATGCCTTACAAGGCCAAGCGGTACAGGTGCCGAATGCACCTACCAGTGGCTTTGTTCGCTTAACCGCGGGCGAAGAACGTCACTTTATTGGTGTTGGTGAAATTGACGCCGATGGCTTGGTGGCGCCACGTCGTTTAGTGGCCAGTCGCCAGCCGGAAGCAGGCTAAAAAACACGCTGCCATTTGCGCGTGTTTAACGGAAAAAGCGGCGTGGATAGATTGCTACCTTAGACGAAAGTCAGTAGAATACGCGCCTTCGGGCACCGGCTGAATCAGAGATTGGCTGGTGCATGATAATCACACACTCTTATTAGGAGAGCATTATGTCTCTGACTGCAGAAGCAAAAGCACAAATCGTTGCTGATTTTGGCAAAACCGAGAACGACACGGGTTCACCGGAAGTTCAAATCGCCCTTTTGACCGCATCAATCAACGATCTGCAATCGCACTTCGCTGAGCACAAAGGTGACCACCACAGCCGCCGTGGCCTGCTACGCATGGTTTCACGTCGTCGTAAGCTGCTGGACTACCTGAAAAAGAACAGTGTTGACCGTTACTTGGACGTTATCAAGCGTCTAGGCATCCGTCGCTAAGATTCTGGAGAAAAGGGAGCTCAGGCTCCCTTTTCTTTATATAAAAAACGCGCCACCGGAAAAATCCGTGGCGCGTTTTTTGTTTGAAGATGTTTTGGTCTTCGCGCTACTGACGCAGTATCACTGACGCAGTGTCACTGACGAAGCGCTTTCGCCGCTGCAACCATGTTTTCTAATGCCGGGATCACCTCATCCCATTGGCGCGTTTTTAGGCCGCAATCCGGGTTCACCCACAATCTTTCTGCAGGAATACGGGCGGCGGCTTTTTCCATTAACCCAACAATTTGCGCTTGGCTTGGCGTATTGGGGGAGTGAATGTCATACACTCCAGGGCCAATATCATTGGGATAGTCAAAGTGATCAAATGCGTCCAACAGTTCCATATCCGAGCGAGAGGTCTCTATGGTGATCACGTCGGCGTCCATATCCGCGATGGATGCGATGATATCGTTAAACTCGGAATAACACATATGGGTATGGATTTGCGTCTCGTCACTCACACCGTTGGCGGCAATTTTAAACGCGTTGATTGCCCAATCGAGGTAATTTTGCCACTCACTGCGACGCAAAGGTAAACCTTCACGCAGCGCCGCTTCATCTATTTGAATGATTTGGGTGCCAGCTTTCTCAAGATCCTGCACTTCTTGGCGGATCGCCAGCGCCAGTTGGTTACAGGTCTGTGATCGAGGCTGATCATCACGCACAAATGACCAATTAAGAATAGTGACCGGTCCGGTAAGCATGCCTTTCAGCGGCTTATCCGTCAGAGATTGCGCGTACTGGGTCCATTCCACTGTCATTGCTTTAGGGCGTTCAATATCACCAAACAAAATCGGCGGCTTCACGCAGCGAGAGCCATACGATTGCACCCAGCCAAACTGACTGAACACATACCCATCCAGCTGTTCGCCAAAGTACTCCACCATATCATTACGCTCAGCCTCACCATGCACTAACACATCGAGCCCTAACGCTTCTTGCTTTTCCACCGCATGGGCGATCTCTTTGCGCATAATGTCTTGATAAGTGGCGGCATCAATGTCGCCCTTCTTGTATTGCAAGCGCGTTTGGCGAATGGCACTGGTTTGTGGAAATGAGCCTATGGTGGTGGTCGGGAAGCGTGGCAGGTTGAGCTGCTCGTGTTGCAAGCGAACACGCTCTGCAAACGGACGCTGCCGTGTCCCTAAGTGCGGAGTAATCGCTGCCAATGCGGCTTGCACCTTAGGGTTGTGTACACGTGGTGATTTCTGACGGCTTTCGATTGCCTCACGGTTATTGTCCAGCGCTGGCTGGACGGTTTGACGGCCATGATTAAGGGCGCGAGCGAGTACATCTAGCTCCTCGAGTTTTTGATAGGCAAAGGCAAGCCAGTTTTTTACCTCCGGGTCGAGCTTTTGTTCGCTCGCCAAATCGACTGGCACATGAAGCAAAGAGCAAGAAGGCGCGAGCCAGAGGCGATCCCCCAAAGATTGATGAATCGGTTCGAGCCATTCTAACGTGGCATCAAGGTTAGTTTTCCAAACATTACGACCGTTGATTATACCCAGAGACAGGACGTGCTGATCGCTAAGCGTGTCACGGTATGCATCCACATCCCCTCGGCCACGAATAGCATCTAGGTGCCAGCCGTCAACGGGCAACGATTGCGCCAATGGACGATTTTCAGCTTGCTCGCCGAAGTAGCTCGCCAGCAATAACTTGACCTTGGTTTGGCTTAATGCACGATACGCGGTTTTCAGCGCCGTCTGCCATTCAGGCGCGAGCTCCGTGACCAAGATCGGTTCATCGATTTGGACCCACTCAATGCCTTTTTCTGCCAGTTTGCTCAGCAGTGTTTGATACACGGGCAAGAGCTTATCGAGCAGATCCAGTTTGTTCGATGCATCTTTTTCTTTGCCCAGCCAAAGGTAAGTCACGGGGCCGACTAAAACTGGCTTGGTGTTTATACCGGTTATTTTGGCTTCTTCTATTTGTGTCAATAGATTTTCAGCATGAAGACTAAACGTTGTTTGCGCGGTAAACTCTGGCACGATGTAGTGATAATTGGTATCGAACCATTTGGTCATCTCACCGGCATGCACGCACTGGCAAGCACTATCGTTTGCCGAGCGGCCACGAGCGACGCGGAAGTAGTTATCCAGGGTGTTATCTTGATGGTCAGCCACACGGTCAGGGACATTGCCGACTAAAAAGCTGGTGTCGAGTACATGGTCATAAAATGAAAAGTCGCCAACGGGAGCGATGTCGAGTTCACTTTGTTGTTGCCAGTGACTGCGGCGCAGATCTTTCGCAAGATCGGTTAAGTCTTGTTGGGATGATTCGCCACGCCAGTAACGCTCGAGTGCAAATTTAAGTTCGCGCTGGGCGCCGATACGTGGAAAGCCGAGATTATGAGTTTTAGCCATCTATACGTCCTCCTTTTTGATTGAATTCAGCATAGGGCTTTCTCGTTATGAACTAAAATGGCATTATTTCATCAGTCAATGAATTTTAGTCATGGAATAGACATGTTAGAACGTCACCACCTTCATATTTTGCGAGCGATCAAAGAGCAAGGGTCGCTTACCGCAGCCGCAGAGACGCTTTATCTCACCCAGTCCGCGATTAGCCATGCGATGAAAAAGCTAGAAAGCCAGCTCGGGATTAGCTTGTGGCAAAAATCCGGACGGCAGCTTCATTTCACGCGAGCGGGTGAGTACTTGCTTACGCTGTCTGAGCGTATGCTTCCTCAGTTCGAGCACGCTGAACAGCAGCTTAAACAATTTGCACAAGGCCAGCGCGGTACATTGCGCATCGGCATGGAGTGCCACCCTTGTTATCAGTGGTTGCTTAAAGTGGTGGAGCCTTTCTTGCATCAATGGCCGGATGTGGATGTTGACGTCAAACAAAAGTTCCAATTCGGTGGTTTAGGTGCATTGTTTGGCCATGAGGTTGATGTGCTCGTCACACCCGATCCCTTACTTAAACCAGGCATAGAATACGTATCCGTGTTTGATTACGAACAGGTGCTGGTGGCGAGCGGACGAAGTGCACTCGCGGCGTTTGACCATGTTGATCCTCAGCAAGTAACACAGGAAGTGCTGATTACCTACCCTGTTGATCAATCGCGTCTAGATGTCTTTACCCAGTTTTTGGCGCCGGCGCACTGTGCACCGCGCAAACACAAAACCATAGAAACAACCGATATCATGCTGCAAATGGTTGCCGCTGAGCGCGGGATCGCGGCACTCCCCAAATGGCTGGCTTTGGAATATCAACAGCGTTTAAACCTACATATTCTTCGCATGGGCAAAACAGGCATTCATAAATCGATCCATTTGGGTGTACGCGAGGGACAAAGAGATGATTACATCCAAGACTTCATCGAAAAAGCCAGTTCAACCGTAATGCATCGATGTGACTAAGAGATAAAACACTCAATCCCGTTAATAGTGACATTTAAGAGCATACTTTAAGGGCATGGTTTGAGAGCATAGTTTCGCGCCGTTTCAAACACCCACCTATACTTACGTATTGTCTCAATTTTGAGCCGTACAAAGTGCACATTTCGGCGTAAAATTGCTTTCGAAGAAGTCTAATTCCTTAGATAATGCAAGTGATAGACTTTGAATGCACCTCACATTTTTTATGGATAAAGAGTCCCGGCTATGAAATCAATCTCGCTCTCTCGCAATGTAAACGTCGAAAGTATCCAGGGAAATGGTGTACTGCTTGTCAATGGCACGCCAATGACAGTGACCGAAGGTACGTCTTTTCCGTCTGGAACCGAGCTGGTTCTACCAGATAACAGTGAGGCTGTTATTGTACTTAGCGACGGAACATTACTCGCCGTTGAGGCTCAGGGAGAGCAGTCCGGCGCCGTGCTCGATGGATTGCCGCAAGATGTTCAAGATGAAATAGCCGAGATTCAGCAACAAATCCTTGATGGTGAAGGCGAGATCACCATTGAAGATGACCAAGCGACCGCCGCTGGTGGTGACGCTCCAGCCGGCAGTGGCTCATGGAGTTATGTCAATGTTGAGCGTGATGGAAGCGAGACCATTGCAAGCTCAGGATTTGATACTGATTCGCTTGCAACCAACAACGGGGCGATTGGTAGCGATGCAGAAGGAGGAGCGGGGCTTGCGATTGACACCACCGCTCCCGGAATCCCTGGCGTGACCATTGTTAATGATGCTAACAACGATGGCATTATTAGTGGGCAAGAGCTTGGTGATGGGATCCAGGTAATGATCGATCTGTCCGATACAGGTGCTAATCCGGGCGATGTATTAACCGTAAATGGTCAAACCTCGACGATTACCGAGCAAAATATCATAGACGGCACCGTCACCATCACACTGCCAGACACTCCTGCAGACGGAGAAACATTAACCGTAGAAGCCACCATTACCGACACCTCCGGCAACACCTCCGCGCCGGGGAGTGATCAAGCTGAGGTTGATACTAGCGCTGAGGCCGGCACGGTCAGCGTGAACAACATCACCGACGATAACGTGATCAACGCGCAAGAAGCGGGCGAGACCATCACGGTCACCGGCAGCGCGAGCGGCGGCGACATCGCCGAAGGCGATACCGTTGCGATGACCATCAACGGCGAAGACTACACCACCACCGTGGATGAAAACGGCGAGTGGAGCGTGGACGTGGCCGGCAGCGACCTGGCGGCGGACACCGAGTTCGAGGTGGTCGTGAGCTCGTCGGATGACGCGGGCAATACGGTAGACAGCACCGCGACCTCCACGCACACGGTTGACCAAACCGCGGATGCCGGCACGGTCAGC
>AQOF01000030.1 GCA_000565345.1 Salinivibrio costicola subsp. costicola ATCC 33508 = LMG 11651
TTGTACGTTCGCTACAGGCCTATCGCGAGAGTCTTGACGAGCAAGGGCGTAATGTATGCTGATKRTTGATCCGAAAAGTGACTTCTTCAAATACATGAAGCAGCCAGATGTGATCGATCAATAAATCGTTATCACCGACAGAAAAGACAAGGCATCGTGCCTTGTCTTTTTTTTATCGGGTAATGATTGCGCACAGTAGAGTTCAATAAAGGAGAAGGAATCATGATGACATTCTGGGGAGCGCTCGCGCTGGTATTAATTGTCGAGGGGCTGGGGCCTATGTTATTCCCCAAGCAATGGCGACAAATGGTGACCGAGCTGAGTCAGCAGCCGGATAATCAGTTGCGACGTATCGGAGGATGTTTAGTGGTGATTGGCGCTGTATTCGCCTATTCCATCTTAGGTTAACAACGCGGCTGTCAGCTTGACGTGACAAACCCATGGAAAGAAAACGACAATACGGTTAAAAAATAACTGCAACCGAGTTTTTAAGGTGCTAGAATTCTTTTTTAACTAGCTGCATATCGAAGAAGATGGGTAATAACGTAGTCGTTCTCGGCACCCAATGGGGTGACGAAGGTAAGGGAAAGATCGTTGATCTTTTGACTGAAGATGCAAAATACGTGGTTCGCTATCAAGGCGGTCACAACGCAGGTCATACTCTTGTCATTGACGGTGAAAAGACCGTCCTACACTTGATTCCTTCTGGTATCCTCCGCAACAACGTTAAATGCATTATCGGTAATGGTGTGGTGCTGTCGCCAGACGCTTTACTGAAAGAAATGGGTGAGCTGGAAGCACGCGGCGTGCCCGTGCGTGAGCGCCTATTCCTATCAGAAGCGTGTCCTTTGATCCTGCCTTATCATATTGCATT
This sequence comes from Salinivibrio costicola subsp. costicola ATCC 33508 = LMG 11651, assembly GCA_000565345.1. Lineage (GTDB taxonomy): Bacteria > Pseudomonadota > Gammaproteobacteria > Enterobacterales > Vibrionaceae > Salinivibrio > Salinivibrio costicola. The sequence continues at coordinate 875 of AQOF01000030.1, forward strand.
GGATGCAGCGCGTGAAAAAGCGCGTGGCAAGAAAGCCATTGGCACCACAGGCCGTGGTATTGGCCCAGCGTACGAAGACAAAGCGGCGCGCCGTGGTTTGCGTGTGGGTGACCTATTCGATAAAGAAGCCTTCGCTGAAAAGCTGAAAGAAGTGATGGAACTCCATAACTTCCAGCTAGAGCACTTCTATAAAGTCGAACCTGTAAGCTATGAAGACACCTTAGCCAAGGTCATGGAGCAAGCAGACATCCTCACCGGTATGGTGATTGATGTCACCCAAGAGCTCGATGATGCGCGTAAACGTGATGACAAAATCATGTTCGAAGGCGCACAAGGCACCTTGCTAGATATTGATCACGGCACTTATCCGTATGTCACCTCCTCAAACACTACCGCTGGCGGTGTGGCTGCAGGCTCTGGTTTTGGTCCTCGTCATCTTGGTTATGTGCTAGGTATCGCCAAAGCCTATTGCACGCGAGTAGGGGCAGGTCCGTTCCCAACAGAACTTGATGACGACATTGGTATGCATCTAGGCACTAAGGGTGCGGAATTTGGTGCAACCACGGGTCGTAAGCGTCGTTGTGGTTGGTTTGACGCGGTGGCTATGCGCCGTGCCGTGCAGATTAACTCGGTCTCGGGTTTTTGTTTGACCAAACTGGACGTGATGGACGGCTTGGAAGAAATCAAAATTTGTACCGGTTACAAGATGGCTGACGGCACCATGGTAGAGGTATCACCATTGGCTGCGGATGCGTACGCAAACATCGAGCCTGTTTATGAGACTATGCCGGGTTGGAGCGAAAACACCTTTGGGGTGAAGTCACTCGACGAGTTACCACAAGCTGCACTTGATTACATCAAGCGCATTGAAACCTTGACTGGCGTGCCGATTGATCTGATTTCAACTGGCCCAGACCGTAATGAAACCATCATTAAGGTTCATCCTTTCGAGAGCTAATGCTTGCGCGAAGACAAACCATGAAGCCAGCGTTTAACGCTGGCTTTTTTTATCGCTATTGGATGAGGTTGGAACCCAGATCGCCTGGAAAGCGGAAAAAACTTGCCGCCTTTGCTAAAGTCACTAAGCAGGATGCCGATACAAAAAAGCACACGGTTAGCGCGCGCGTTGCTGTTGGGTTTCTTGGTTGAATAGCGAGTAGGCATGAAGTTTCGAACGCTGAGTTTTTCACTTTTACTAACGGTAACGACGTTGGCAACAGCAACCGCTAGAGCGGATGTGGGGCCAGCGGTGCCCTTGTATGAAGAAAGTGAACTGATCGCCTTATTCGAGACCAACTCACACCTTGAGCGTGTGGAACAAGATGAATGCCAACTCGTACAAGACATCGAAGTACGGGCAACACGTGTGGGGTCTCCCGCCTATGAGTTCTTGTACGGCGATATGTTGGCGTGGGGCGTATGCGTTGATCAAGATGCCGAGCTCGGTGTGTATTACATGAAACAGGCTGCGCAGCAAGGGTTACCTGCGGCATTGGAGCAGCTAGGGCGATACTATGCGAATGGGACCTTGGTGCAGCAAGATCAACGACGCGCGATTCCTTACCTGCGCGAAGCCGCTTCATTGGGGGATACCCGCGCGCGAATTCAACTGGCCGAGTTGCTGGTGGATGACGTCGGTTCACCGCTTGATTATGAGGATGCTTATCGCTGGTTATATCAGACCATTACCGCAGACTCTGGCACGCGTGATCGTATTGCCGAATTACGCTCAGCGCTTGAAGCGCGAATGCCTCAGAATATTATCGCTCGCGCTAAAAGACGCACCAGTTACTGGTAACCACCAGCCTCTGACTGTAGGCGATTTTATCGTCAAAATCCGCTATACTCCCTTTACTCATCTGTTCCCAATCTGATTTGATATGGCCAGTTCGCCATGTTCCTCTCGTTGCCTACAAGCAAAGCGCTGAAACAAAACGTCAAACTGCGATCATCGCGGCGCAATCGCGACAGTTAACAGATATAATGAAATCAACATACGCCAATAGGAAAAGGTCTATGTCGCAAGACACAGGTTCGACAAATAATACGCCAAACAACATCGCTGCGGATCCACACCAGGCCCGTGAAGCTGAAAAATATGAAAATCCGGTTCCCAGCCGAGAGCACTTGCTGGAAGTTATCCGCAGCTTTAAGGCGCCAGTGAGCCGCGACAATCTGTTTACCCATCTCGGTTTAGACGGCGATGATCAGTATGAAGGTTTGCGTCGACGCCTGCGTGCGATGGAGCGAGATGGTCAACTCGTGTTTACTCGGCGTAAGTGCTATGCCTTGCCCGAGCGTCTGGATCTGATTAAAGGGACCGTCATTGGTCACCGTGATGGTTTTGGCTTCTTGCGCCTGAAGGGAAAGGCAATCATGACGATTGGACGTTACCGTATCATCAAATGCGTAGCGTGATGCATGGCGATGTCATTTTGGCGCAAGGTGTTGGCACCGATAAGCGCGGTCGCCAAGAAGCCCGTGTCGTGCGAGTGTTGGAAGCACGTCAAGGCCAAATCGTTGGGCGTTATTTTGTCGAAGACGGTATGGGCTTTGTCGTGCCAGACGACAGCCGCCTGGGCCAAGATATCGTGATTGATAAAGATCACACTCAGGCGCGCGTATGGGCAATGTAGTGGTGGTTGAGATCATGCAACGTCCTACTCGCCAAACCAACCCAATGGGTAAGATTGTTGACGTGCTGGGCGAAAACATGGCGCCGGGCATGGAAATTGAAATCGCGATGCGCACCCATGATATTCCTCATCAATGGCCGGATGCCGTGCTCAAGCAAGTTAAAAGTTTGAACGAGGAAGTGCCGGAAAAAGCGAAAGAAGGCCGCGTTGATCTACGCGATCTGCCGCTGGTGACCATCGACGGTGAAGATGCCCGTGACTTTGATGATGCGGTCTATTGTGAACGTAAACGTTCTGGTGGCTGGCGTTTGTGGGTGGCAATTGCCGATGTTAGTTACTACGTGCGGCCTGATTCTGCGCTGGATAAAGAAGCGCAAAACCGCGGTAACTCGGTGTACTTCCCCAACCAAGTGGTGCCCATGTTACCGGAAGTGCTTTCCAACGGCCTATGCTCGCTCAATCCACAGGTTGATCGTCTATGTATGGTCTGTGAAATGACAATTTCTGAGTCAGGCGCACTATCCGGCTACAAGCACTATGAAGCAGTGATGAACTCACATGCGCGTTTAACCTACACCAAGGTGTCTAACATCTTAGAGGGTGATGATACCTTGCGAGAGCGTTATCACACCTTGGTTCCACATCTAGAAACCTTGCACGATATGTACAAGGTGCTCAGTGGGGCTCGCCAACAACGCGGCGCCATTGAGTTTGAGACAGTAGAAACCCAATTTATTTTCAACGCACAGCGTAAAATCGACCGTATTGTGCCGGTGGAGCGCAACGATGCGCACAAGATCATCGAAGAATGTATGATCCTTGCCAACGTCGCCTCTGCGCGTTTTGTCGAGAAGCACAAAGAGCCAGCATTATATCGCGTTCACGAAGCACCGGGTGAAGAACGTCTTAGTGGCTTTAAAGATTTCTTAGGCGAGTTAGGCTTGAGCCTGAGTGGCGGCCTAGAGCCGACGCCGAAAGATTACGCGGCACTGATGCACGTGGTCCATGGTCGCGCGGACAGTGAGCTTATCCAGACCATGTTGCTCCGCTCGATGAAGCAAGCTGTGTATCAAGCGGATAACCAAGGTCACTTTGGTTTGGCGCTAAAACAATACGCCCACTTTACCTCGCCCATCCGTCGTTATCCGGATTTACTGTTGCACCGTGCGCTTAAATACTTGATTGCCAAGCAGGCGGGCAAAAACCAGGATCGCTGGACCCCGACCGGTGGCTACCACTACTCATTTGACGATATGGATGTGCTCGGCGAGCAGTGTTCGAAAACCGAGCGTCGCGCCGATGATGCCACCCGTGATGTGTCGGATTGGCTTAAATGCGAATATATGCAAGATCACGTTGGCGATGAACTGGAAGGTGTGATTGCCAATGTCACCGGCTTTGGCTTCTTTGTTCGCCTCAATGAGCTGCATATCGATGGTCTGGTGCATATTTCTAACCTCGATAACGATTACTATCGCTTTGATATGGTAGGTCAGCGTCTGGTGGGCGAAGGCTCTGGCCGCGTGTTCCGACTTGGCGATCAGGTAACGGTTAAAGTGCTGTCAGTGAATCTTGATGAGCGACAAATTGACTTTGAACTGGTAGGCTCTGAGCGCAAAGCCCGTCGCCCGGGTAAAACCGAACGCGATAAGCGCAAAAAAGGTCGTGCGGAGTCGAATAAAGATCCGCAAGCGCGCCGTGAGCGAACCTCGGTACGCCAACAGCTTAAACGCGGTGCGGTGCCCAGTGTTGAGGGGGATAAGGCGCCGGCGGATAAGCCAAGCAAAAAGAGTAAAGTAAAGTCGCCTGCGCAAAAAGCACGCAAGAAAAAGGCGAAAAAACAAAAAGCCGAAGCGGGTAACAAAAAGAAGTAAATCATGAGTAGTGAAGTTATTTACGGCATTCATGCCGTCCAAGCGATTTTAGCAACCGATCCTTCCCGCTTTATTGAAGTGATGGTATTAAAAGGGCGTCAAGACGAGCGTTTGGTCCCCGTGCTCAATGACATTGCGATGCTGGGCGTGAGTATTCAGCAAGTGGGCCGCAAAGCGTTAGACGACAAAACTCAAGGTGCGTCGCATCAGGGGATTGTGGCCCGTGTCAAACCGGGTCGTCAGTACAACGAGAATGACTTGGAGGCGATCCTCGCCAATACCGAGACCCCCTTGTTGCTGGTGCTGGATGGGGTAACTGACCCCCACAATTTGGGGGCTTGCCTGCGCACTGCCGATGCAGCCGGAGTGAGTGCGGTCATCGTTCCGAAAGATAAATCTGCTCAGCTTAACGCGACGGCCCGCAAAGTGGCCTGTGGCGCAGCTGAAGTGGTGCCTTTGGTGCGTGTTACTAACTTGGCGCGTTCAATGCGGACGCTCAAAGAGCAGGGCGTGTGGTTTGTGGGCACCGCCGGTGAAGCCGATCATGATGTCTACGACACCAAATTAGTGGGCCGCTAGCCTTAGTGATGGGCGCGGAAGGAGACGGCATGCGCCGTTTGACCCGTGAAACCTGTGATGAGCTAATTCGTATTCCCATGTCAGGAAGCGTATCGAGCTTGAACGTATCCGTGGCAACTGGTGTCTGTTTGTATGAAGCGGTGCGTCAGCGTCGTTAAGTGCCTTGTCTCTTGTCCACCGTTGAAGAAAAACGCCCCTGTTGGGGCGTTTTGTCATTGAGGGAAGTGAGAAACCGTTACAGCAATTGCCAGACCGCGGCGCTGCCCGGCTTTTCGCCTTGCGTCCACCACTTGGCTTGGTAGCGTTGGTTGTTATATTCAACCTCATCGCCGCCGGAATAAGCGACGGTCGCTTGCCATTCACTGCTTTGGTTGGCTTGGCTATCCCCAACGCGCTCCCATGGCCCGCCTTGGTCTGGGCGCTGGCCTTTGGTCCACCACTTGGCGCGATACTCAACCCCTTGATACAGGACGCGATCGCCGCCGACATACACGGTGTTTTCATCCCACATTGGCAAGCCACTGGCCGGCGTCACGGTTACCGTGAATTGCGCTTGCGTGGTTTTGTCGCCATCGCTGACCTCTACTGTAACCACATAGTCGCGATTCTCCGTCACGGTGGGCGCTGTCAGCGTCACCTGATCACCGGTGCCAGAAACGGCCAGATCGCCGGATGCACGGTAGGTGTAGCTGAGCGTATCGCCGTCTGGATCGTTCGCCTCAATAGTTACACGGGTTTGCTCACCGCTTTTCAGGCTAACAGGGGCGATAGGCGCTACGGTCGGTGCTTGGTTTTCACCCGGTACCACCACCTTGATTATCGCACTGGCTTCGGCATTGGCTTGACCGTCCGAGACTGTCACTGACAGCGGATACTCGGTGCTGGTGCTCACATCCGGTGCCGTGACCGTGACGGTATTCGTGTCGCCGTTGGTCAGTGCCAACGCGGCATCACCTTGCCAGCGATATGTCAGTGCATCGCCATCCCGATCGCGCCCATTGGCAGCAATGGTTAGCGACTCTCCAGGCGCAAGCGTATAGCTTTGTTGCGCGAGACTCACAGTTGGGGCGTTGTTGACTGGAGGCTGGCCATCCTGCGCTAAGCCTCGTGCATGGCATTGAGGATATTGCCATTGTCGGCATCAATCTCCCATGCAAACAAACCGGCGAAGTTGTGATTACGCACATACTGGCCTTTGGCTTTGACCGATCGTGGGTTGTCATAAGTGACTAGCTTGCCGTTGTCTGGATTCCAAACATAGGCTGCTTCGGCTTGTGCATCATAGCCGGGTTGAAAGCCATTGATGCCGTTACCCGCGCTGCCGAGCATTGATGTGACGACGCCTTTGTAGTCAATCACGCCCGCTTCCCAAATACCGTCAGCGGTGCTGCCTTTAATCGGGCCGTTACCGGGAGTGGTCATCGGGTTGCTAGGATCGGTCGCATTGGCAGGGAATACGCCTTCCCAACCACGACCGTACATCGCGGTACCGATCACCACTTTTTCCGGTGGCACGCCGCTTTCTAGCAGTAATTGCACACCATTATCGAGCGTGTAGGCAGGACCTTTACGGGGCTCGCCGTTATCATCGACGCCAGTACCATCACATTCACCTGCACTCATATGGCTGCCGCAGTAAATGGCGGTTTGGTGACCGGTGACATTATTCCACGCGCCGAAAAAGTCATAGGTCATGGCAAAGATGTAATCCATGTACGGCGCGCTGGCGCTGTAATCGACATTGGCGATTTTGTCATAACCGGCCCCCACGGCCGAGGTGAGTTGGTACTCACGGCCGGTGTCGGCTTCGAGCTCATCCAACATCGCGCGCAGCTCACGCATTAAGGCCGCGTAGGCTTGGCTGTCTTTATCTGGATCGCCCAAATCTGGTTGGCACCACCACCGCCTGGGTATTCCCAGTCAATGTCGACCCCGTCATAGAATTTCCAGGTTTGTAGGAACTCTTTCATCGAGGTGACAAAGACGTCACGGTTAGCCTTGTCGGTGAAATCATAGAAGGGGTCTGATAGGGTCCAGCCGCCAACGGAGGGGAGAATTTTCAGATCAGGGTAGCGCTGCTTGAGCGCCATCATTTGCGCGTAGGTGCCACCTATCGGATCTTTGGCCGGTGTGCCGGGCAGTTTTTTCTGAATCGCCGCCCATGGGTCATGGATTGCCACTTCATAGTCTTCTGAGCCTTGGCAGGCGAGCTCCAGCGCGCTCAAGCTGTTGCCATTTTCGATGTCGCCCAATGACTCATTGGGGCCACAAATGGGGATAAAGCCATATAAGATGTGGGTGAGGTTACCCGCGGGTACCTGACTGACATCGAAGTTACGACCATAAATGCCCCATTCGACAAAGTATGCCCCCACCACGGTATCAGGTTGTTTGGGGTAGTCATTGTTGTTGGGGGTCGACATTCATCGGCAGTGGGTCAAGATGGACGCCGTCGGTATCTGCGATGACGATGGGTTTGGCGGCACTGGTCGCACACTGACCATCGACGCCCCCTTCACACAAGGCGAGTTTGAGCTGGTGGCGACCGCCTTTGTCATAGGGGAAAGTGACTGTGCCGGATTGGGTGCCTGCCGGTAAGGTGCCTTGATTGACGACCTGATCGTCAAAGTACACCTTGTAGCTGTCACCACCATCACCGGAACAGGCATTCCATTTAATCTCAATTTGGACTTCATCCACGCGTTGCACCAGATCTTTGTACGATCCGCGGCCATATTCGTCGACTTCAACAAAAGAATAGTTTTGTGGCTTCCAGTCCAAACTTGGGGTTGAAGGGGCCGCCACGGCGTGGCTGGCGCCCAGTGCCCCAGCAATCGCCAGAGAGAGTAGGGTTATTGGCTTCATGTTTGCTCCTTATTGTGTCACGCGTTGCCAAACAAGGGCAGCGCCGGGTTGCTCGTTGCGTGTCCACCATTTTGCTTGGTAGATGTTGTCGCCGTGGCGCATCACCCCGATACGCAAGGGCTCGTTAGCTTGTTTTTCGATAAGGCTCGCCAGTGCGTGTGGCCAATTCGCCACATTTTGGTCCGTCAGGGTGAGAGTGACATCCACCACTTCTTGGCCTTGGCGGTTGTGCAAGCGGGCACGCACGCGATCGCCCAATGCTGCCATTTGTGGATGTGGGATAAAGTAGCCCAGCTCATGCCATTGGGCGGGTGCGGGCTGACTAGGGGTGATGGTGATGTCGGCACAGTTGTAGAAGCCTTCTCCGGCCGGATCAATACGTTGCCAACGGCTATAGAGAATGGCATCACCTTGACGATCGGCGGGCAGGGTTACGGTCATCTCGTAATACCGGTTACCGTCATCGCCGACCACAATGGGCAGGTTGCCAAAGGTGTCGATCTTTTCGAGATCATCCCACGTCAGCGCATCGGTCGCGCCGTTGTAATCTGGCTTGGTCAGATAAATTTCCCAGAAACTTGGATCGTGAGGAGTGGTGGCGCGAAAGCGCACGTCAATTTGGCCATTGCCATCTGGGGTGATCTCGGTCCGTTGCCAATCCGGTGAGGGCAAACTGATCCCGGCTTTATTAGGATCGCCGGCACCACATAAGTTGCCATCGGTAACGGCCGCTTTCACCGCATCCATATTGCGATAATCCGCCACCAATTGCGCTGATTCGTGGTGTTGTACAAACGGGTAGTGCCCCGATTCTAAGAACGCAGTGCGACAGGCGGCGTTGGGGATTCGTGAACCATCTGAAGGCCACCAATAGCCCCCTTGCTCGTGACAAATCGCTTGGCGGGCTTTGGGGCTTTCCAAATAACCATGCGCCATCACCTGTGTGCTGCTTGCGACCAGCGCAAGGGCCACGGCGGTGCGGCAGGAAAGTTGAGTAAACGAAGACTTGAACATAACGACTCCTTAACGGGGGCACGCGGCCCCCGCATTCAAGACCAGAAATGGATTAGAGGCTGCAGACTTGGCGCCAAGCTTGACCACCGGGTGCTGCTTGGGTCCACCATTTGGCTTCCCATACCGCATCTTGGTAGATAAGTTGGTCGCCACCGCTGGCATGGTTGCCACCATTGGGCCAGTTGGGGTAGGTACTCAGCTCGCGACATCGACGCCGGGACACTGAGTGTCGCCACCACTTTGACCGGTGCTACCGGGTAGCGCAGGCGGAAGGCTTGGATACTCCTGCTTTACCGCATAGCGCTGGCCATCTTTTTCGATGGTGATATTGGTCGGGTTAGTGATCGGCATGTAGTACATCACCTGTGTGTCCAAGGTTTCACCCGGCTTAAAGCTTTGCTCTATGCCACCCCATTCGTTGATCAAGGTGATGGCAAAGCGATGATGCGTGGCATCAAACCCGCCGATGTTGTTACCACTGGCATTGCTGCTATCACGCACGACTTCCATGCGCAGCTTTTTCTGGGCGTTCCAGTCAGATTTAAAAATGGCCGAGGTTGAAACCGGCACATCAAAGCTGATGGTGGCGCCCGATAAGTCCAGATCGGAGTGGTTGGTAAAGCGGAACGTGGGGCGGATAGGGTAGTTGTCATCGCCCACTGGGAAGTTCAGCGCGTCAAACGTGACATCCACTTGCTCGCTTGGCACTTGGAAATTGGCGTCGCCACGTTGTAGCGAGTAGTCGCTGCCGGATTGCTTAAAGGTTTGGTACGCCAGCGAGGTCAGGGTGTCACCCATAAAATAGGCTTGACGCTGATCATCATAGCGATAATCCCCCGCCAGCTCCCAGAACATCACCCCGCCTAGCCTTTGTTGACTACGTAGTCCACTTTCTCGGCCATTGAGGTTTCGTCTTCCATCGACAGGAATACACGTTTTTCCTCGTTCCAAACCCATGGCGCTTTGGCGATGTCATCGTAGTAACGCTGATAACTACCAGTAAGGCGATCAGTGGGGTCTTGCTCAGGGTCGAGTCCGTATTCCGCCGCATAGGCCGGTAGTTTGCCGTCGAGCAGGTTTTTCACATGCCACAATGGGTTAGACCCTGCAGGCACTTCGTTACCGAGCTCGTCCACATCATGCCAAAGGTTATCTATCCCGACTGCACCGTTGCCGCATTTGTTTTTCTCACCGACACCGGTGCCGGCAGGGCACTCACTTTGGTTTGGCAGTGGCGCGCGTCCCCAAAGGCCTTTATCGCCGCCTTGTACGTCTTTAAAGCCGCGGGTGTAATACGGGATACCGATATTGATACGCCCGGGTGACATACCGCCCATAAAGTAGGTTGCTGCCCAGTCGGTATTTAAATAACCAATTCCCTCGAACTCAGGGGTTTGGTAGACATTCCACTGTTTAAGCTCCGAGTCTTCGCCGGTGTCGTACAGCGGCGCTTGATGGCCAACATGATCGTTCCATGCCCCATGTAGGTCATAGCTCATGATGTTGACGTAATCTAAGTATTGGGTGGCTTGGAAGGTTTCCATGCCGCGCAATAAGTAACCCGATGACGGTGCGGCGATGGTCAGCATATAGTGCTTGTCATCTTGCGCACTGGCTTTATCGAGTGCTTCACGCAGTGACTTCATCAGCACTTGATAGGATTTATTCAAGTGCGCACGACGTAGGTTGGAGTACTCGAAATCGTCAGGGTGGCCAGAGTCTTTCATTGACGATGGGTATTCATAATCAATGTCGAGACCATCAAAGCCATACTGGCGCAAGAAGGCGACGGCACTGTCGGTGAAAGCTTTAATGCCAGCGTGGTTGACGCTGCCATCGGCATTGGTGGTCATGGTATAGAAACCGCCACTGTCGATGCGCTCGCCGTTTTCACCGAAGTAGCCCCCGGTTTCGGCCCAGCCGCCCACGGAGATCAGCGTTTTCACGTCGGGGTGCTGCTTCTTATACTTGTTGAGCAAGTTAAAGTGGCCTTTGTACGGCAGGGTCGGATCCATCTCTGCGCCGGCCACGCCCGGCCAAGTCATCTGGGTCGCGGGGTTGTCGGGGGCATTGGGATCGCCGATAGACAGTTGGTTGTCCGCGTTGATGTGGGCAAAGGCGTAGTTAATGTGGGTGATCTTGTCCCAAGGAATATCGCTGACTAAATAAGCAGGCTGGCCGTTGGCACCGTTTCGCCAGCTAGTGAAATAACCGATGACACGGCGAGGGTGATCGGCCCCCATGTCTTCAAGGCCGTTTTCGTCATACACAGAGCAATACGGCACCTCGACATCTGGGGTGGTGTATAAACCAGCCGGACGACAGGTATACTCATCGCCGCCGGTTTGGTCATCACCCACCACCTGTTGCAATGTCTGGATGTCGGTAGCGCCTTTGTCGTCGGTCACGGTGAGAGTAAATGTAAAACGCCCCGTTTGTTCGGCTTGCCAGCGAATGGCGGTTGCTTCTGCACCTTCATACAATAGGGTGTCGCCTTGTGAGAGCGCGAATGAGGTCACTGTGCCATCAGTGTCGGTCCCGGCAAGGGTGAAAGTGAGTGTGTCACCAACCTCAATCGGTCCAGACGGGGACACGGTTAAGGTTGCGGTAGGGGCTTGGTTGACGCTGCCAGCGCACTGGCCGAGGATTTTCCACGCTTTCCATTCGCCAGATTGGGTGGCCGGGTCGGCTTGCGTCCACCACCTCGCTTCATAGGCGGTGTTATCTGTTTTTACTTGATCCCCTTTAGTGTAGGTATTGCCATTCTGCCAATCGGATAATGGCTGGCAATCAACTGCAGCGTGTACGCTGGGGCTACTTAATGCGAGCCCTGCCAAACCAAGTGCGACCATACGCGATGGTGTTACTATCTTCATATTTTGCTCCAAAAATTTTTGAAACGAATTTCATCAATACAGTCAGTGATTGATGAGGTCTTCCCCTACGCTTTTTGCACTAAAAACGGCTTTTCCGCTCAAGCATAGGCAATAAAAAGATTATTTTGGGCATTAACTGCCAAGAAAAGGAGGCGGGAATGTCATAATTTGAGCGCGGGTTCAGAAATTAATTATCGGTAAAAAAGAAGTGCATCAATAGCGTGATGTTGGTGGGAAATTAAACAAACTTGACAGTTTGCAGGCTTGATTTCTTATTTTTTTTGAAATTGGTCATTCTTTTTCGGGGGTTCATGGAACAACCAACCGATAAAGACAAAATCCGTTTGCTTATGACGCTGCTATTCTGTACTATCTCGCGCCTGATTCTCGGTCTTTTCTTTTCCGTTCCTTGCTTCCGCTGGACGACCGAGCCAATTGTGGAAGCTGATTAATCCGTAAGGAGCAACTCAATGCGTCATTACGAAATCGTATTCATGGTGCACCCTGATCAGAGCGAGCAAGTTGCTGGCATGATCGAGCGTTACACTGCGTCTATTAAAGATGCAGGCGGTCAGATCCACCGTCTAGAAGACTGGGGCCGTCGCCAACTGGCTTACCCAATCAACAAACTGCACAAAGCACACTACGTTATGATGAACGTAGAAGCCGAGCAGGCTGTGATTGACGAGCTAGAAAGCATGTTCCGCTTCAACGACGCAGTGATCCGTAACATGATCATGCGTACTAAAGACGCTATCACTGAGCCATCTGTCATGATGAAGGCTAAAGAAGAGCGTACTGCTAAGCGTGAAGATCGCCCTGAGCGTGAAGAGCGTGCGGAAGCGAAGCCAGAAGCAAAAGCGGAAGCTGAAGCTGAAGCTGAAGCTGAAGGCGAAAACGCAGCTGAGTAATTGCTGTGATGACCAATCGGTTGGAGCTTGCTGGTGTTATCAGTAAAGGTCCGGTCCGTCGCCAAAGCCCTGCAGGCGTTCCGCACTGTCACTTTGTGTTAGAGCATCGTTCCACGCAGGTTGAAGCTGACTTCCCTCGACAAGTTTTTTGTCGTTTATCTGTGGTTGTGAGTGGGCAAGGGTCAACACAACAAACGCAAAATTTAGCTTTAGGTAGCCATATCAAGGTAAGCGGTTTTATCGCTTACCAAACCAGCCGACAAGGCGAGGGAAAATTGGTATTGCATGCCGACACTATTATAGACATTTAGATCAGGAGATAAGCCCATGGCACGTTTCTTCCGTCGTCGTAAATTCTGCCGTTTCACTGCAGAAGGCGTCACAGAGATCGATTACAAAGATGTAGCGACTCTAAAAAATTACATTACCGAATCAGGTAAAATCGTACCTAGCCGTATCACTGGTACTCGTGCTAAGTATCAGCGTCAACTGGCTCGTGCTATCAAGCGCGCTCGTTACCTGGCCCTGCTGCCGTACACTGACAAGCATCAGTAATCGGAACTGTCCAAGTTAGAGAGGATTGAAGAATGCAAGTTATTCTACTTGATAAAATCGGTAACCTGGGTGGCCTAGGTGATCAGGTAACTGTTAAATCTGGTTATGCACGTAACTTCCTTATCCCTCAGGGTAAAGCTGTTATGGCAACCAAAGCCAACATTGAACATTTTGAAGCACGTCGTGCTGAGCTAGAAGCAAAAGTTGCTGAGCAACTGGCTGCTGCCCAAGCGCGTGCTGAGAAAGTTGAAGCACTAGAAGCGGTTGAAATCGCTTCGAAAGCGGGTGATGAAGGTAAACTGTTTGGTTCTATCGGTACCCGTGATATCGCTGACGCTGTGACTGCAGCGGGCGTTGAAATCGCTAAAAACGAAGTTCGTCTACCAGAAGGCGCACTGCGTCATACTGGCGAGTACGAAATCAGCGTGCAACTGCACTATGATGTTTTCGCGACCGTCAACGTGAACGTTGTTGCTATGTAATTAGCAGCAAGGTTTCGATAAAAAGCCAGCCTTCGGGTTGGCTTTTTGTTTTTTCAGCGGTTTATAACCATTGATAACGAATACCGACCGTGAGCATACTGTCGCGATTTTTTAGTCCCGGAGGGACATCTGTCATGTAAGTCTGTTTGCTGGTTATTTTTATCGATAACTTTTCAGTAATGGTCGATGCCAAAGTGAGTGATCCTTCGACACTGGTATTACTGCTCCCTGAAATGATAATACTTCTTCCTTCTAAACTGACATTATCGAGCATATGCCACTCTCCTCTTGCCTGTCCACGTATCACTGATTCACTGACTGAGTAAGGCATGATCAAATCGTCATCATCAATTTCATCGACGTTCGGTTGTTGGTAACGAAAACCTGGACCTATCTCGGTGCTTAATGTGACCTTAGCGTTTTGAAGCCAGTGATAGCCTAAACCCGTTGCTAGCATAAAATCGTCATAATAAGGGCCGTAACGGTCGGCGATATAAGTAGCATTGAGTAGCGCATAGCTTCTGTCACCAAGTAACATATTAGCTTGCGACTCTAGCTCTGTTTTACGTTTGTCCTCTTCACCATCTTTTTCAACTTGCAACAGGCTAATGCTGGCTTGATAACTGTATTGCTCAACTTGATATTGACCTGTGAGCGCATTATTGATGGTTTGAGAATCTGAGTTACCACCGAGGCGCTGATAACCGAGCGAAATATCGGCTGACCAAGGTGATTCTAATGTTTTATTATCGTCACTTGCATAGGCAGGGACCCCGCATACCATCCAAATTGATAACCACACGGGCTGACAAAAAGACTTCACTACTTTCATCTCACGCAATCTAAGGCGCCGCTATGCTAAGCGCTGTTTGCATTGTGATAGTCAAATTTGGGTTAGAATTCGAGGAGGTCATTCAGCGTTTGGAAAAAAATGTCTCATGGGGCAGCGTCCCACGAGGACAGCGGGTATAATGACCTCCATTAGCAATAGGTGAGTTTTTATGGCAGACAATCGTAAACCCGCAAAAGATCAGCAAGTCGCTAACCTCAAAGTGCCACCACACTCGATAGAGGCCGAGCAGTCGGTTTTAGGTGGTTTAATGTTGGATAATGAACGTTGGGATGCGGTTGCGGAAAAAGTCGTCGGCCATGATTTTTATAGCCGACCCCATCGGTTGATTTATGAATCGACCAAATCGCTACTGGATGAGGGGAAGCCGCTTGATCTCATCACCTTGTCTGAGCATCTCGAAAAGGCGGGAACGCTCGACGATGTGGGCGGCTTTGCTTACTTGGCGGAGCTGGCGAAAAACACCCCGAGCGCCGCTAACATTGTGGCGTATGCCGACATTGTGCGTGAGCGCGCCATGGTGCGCAACCTGATTGGGGTAGCCAATGAAATTGCCGATGCGGGCTATGATACCCAAGGGCGAAGCTCAGAAGATTTGCTCGATATGGCGGAGAGTAAAGTCTTCGCGATTGCTGAGTCTCGGACTAGTGAAACCGAAGGTCCACAGCACATTGACTCGGTACTGAGTCGCACCCTAGAGCGCATTGAAGAGCTGTTCAAGTCACCGCAAGACGGGGTTACCGGCGTATCGACGGGTTTTACCGATCTTAATAAGAAAACGGCAGGCTTACAGCCTTCTGATCTCGTTATCGTCGCGGCACGACCATCGATGGGGAAAACGACCTTTGCGATGAACTTGTGTGAAAACGCAGCCATGGATCAAGAAAAGCCTGTATTGATTTTCTCGCTCGAGATGCCGGCTGAGCAGCTGATGATGCGTATGTTGGCCTCGTTATCACGGGTTGACCAAACCAAGATCCGAACCGGCCAATTAGATGATGAAGATTGGGCGCGTATCTCGTCCTCGATGGGGATCTTGATGCAGAAAAAGAACATGTACATCGATGATAGTTCCGGCCTAACACCGACTGATGTGCGCTCGCGAGCCCGCCGTGTGGCGCGCGAACATGGTGGCGTGAGCATGATCATGGTCGACTATTTGCAACTGATGCGCGTGCCAGGGTTACAAGAAAACCGGACCTTGGAAATTGCTGAAATTTCGCGTTCACTGAAAGCGCTCGCGAAAGAGCTGAATGTGCCTGTAGTGGCGCTATCGCAGCTTAACCGTTCGTTGGAGCAACGTGCTGATAAGCGCCCCGTTAACTCGGACCTGCGTGAGTCGGGTGCGATTGAGCAAGATGCTGACTTGATCATGTTTATTTATCGTGACGAAGTCTACAACCCAGAAAGTGCCATGAAAGGGATTGCAGAAATCCTGATTGGTAAACAGCGTAACGGTCCAATTGGTAGTGTGCGCTTGACCTTCCAAGGCCAGTACTCACGCTTTGATAATTATGCAGGACCCGCGTTTGATGATGAGTGATCTGTCTACCATGACCAATGCGGCTCGCGCCTTCATTGATCCCGAGGCCATGGTGCACAACATCCAAGTGATGCGTCGCAAAGCCCCCGGTAGCAAAGTGATGACAGTGGTCAAATCGGACGGTTACGGTCATGGGCTAACCTCCGTTGCGACGACGTTGGCGCCTTATAGCGATGCCTTTGGGGTGGCGCGGATAGAAGAAGCACTGACGCTGCGTCAAGCGGGCATTACCTTACCCATTGTGCTACTCGAAGGTTTCTACGAAGCGGATGAGCTGCCGTTATTGGTTGAGCACCAATTGACCGCCACGGTGCACTGTGATGAGCAAGTGGCAATGCTGACACAAGCGACCCTATCTTCGCCTTTGTCGGTATGGCTAAAAGTGGACTCAGGCATGCATCGGCTCGGCTTTGAACCGGATCAGGTGCCTGGTGCGCTTTTTGCCCTGCATGCTTGCGACAATGTAGCGCCTGAGATTGGTTACTTGAGTCATTTTGGCTGCGCGGACGAAATGGATAATCCGATCACCCAAGCGCAAATTGACACCTTCTCGCGCGTTACGGAAGGCTGCCCGGTGAACGCTCATTGGCTGCATCTTCCGGCACGTTATTTTGGCCGCAAAGTCATTTTGATTGGGTGCGCCCAGGTATTTGCCTGTATGGCATTTCCTCTCGTATTGAATTAACAGGCGACGCACTTGGTTTGAAGCCGGCAATGCGCCTGACATCGCGGGTCATGGCTGTGCGTCGTCTCAAAGCTGGCGAGCCGGTAGGTTATGGCGCGCGTTGGCGCAGTTCGCGCGATACCTTGATTGGTGTGATTGCGATCGGCTATGGCGACGGCTATCCGCGTTCTGCACCTGACGGCACGCCCGTATGGCTCAATGGTCGAGAAGTTCCGCTGGCTGGGCGCGTCTCAATGGATATGATCACCGTTGATCTGGGTCCAGATGCGACCGATAAGGTGGGTGATGAAGCGGTGTTGTGGGGACCCGAGCTCCCGGTTGAGCGCATCGCGCGCTTGGTTGATACGATTGGTTATGAACTTGTCTGCCAGGTGACAGGCCGCGTCCCACGTCAATATCTAACCAATCCCTCCCCGAGGGGGGTGAGCGAAACGCAGTGATACGCTAAACGCCTCGGGACTGCTTTGTCTCGGTTGATTAGCCCGCGGTAGGCGCGCCTTGAAGTGTGACGACTAGCGTACGTGAACCGCCCTGATCACGGTGTTCGCCTAGATAAATCCCTTGCCACGTACCGAGGTTGAGATGTCCTTGAGTGATAGGGACAGTGACACTGGCCCCCAGTAAAGACGCCTTAATATGTGCCGGCATATCATCATCCCCCTCATAGGTATGACGGTAATAGGGCGCACACTCGGCACTGAGTGATTAAAATGGGACTCCATATCTTGACGCACGGTGGGGTCCGCATTTTCATTGAGGGTTAAACTGGCTGAGGTATGTTTGATAAATACCTGCATCACCCCCATCTCAATATCATGCAACACAGGCAGTGCGTCGATGATCTCGTCGGTCACAAGGTGAAAGCCTCGAGAGCGCGGGCGTAAGCGAATTTCAGTTTGGTACCACATAAGCAATCCTTGTTGTGATCTCTATCGTAATCAGTTAGCCCAAAGGCGATCCAACTATTCTATGATTAATCGCAACCTACTCACAGCGATTGCATGTGAGAATCGAGCCATGATTATGTAATATTACACCAATAACCGCTGCGTACAGCATGGTGGTGCTGACGTTATACAGGACTCCAGCCTGCTGTGATACCCACAGCAGCACTCACAACGCGATTTGGATGACATGATGCTAAAGACAACGAACCCCACACAAACCGTGGCGTGGCAATCACTGACCGCCCACTTTGAAGAAGCACAGGACTATACACTGGCGGATCTGTTTGCGGATAATCCAGACCGATTTGCCCATTTCTCAACGCAATTTGAAGACAGCATTCTGTTGGATTATTCCAAAAACCTGATCAGCGAAGAAACCCTGACCAAGTTATTGGCATTGGCAGACGAAACGGGCGTCTCAGACGCGATTACGTCGATGTTTAATGGTGAGAAAATCAACCGTACAGAAGACCGAGCCGTGCTTCATACTGCGTTGCGTAACCGTAGCAACCAGCCTGTTATGGTGGATGGCGAAGATGTCATGCCGCACGTCAACGCAGTACTCGCGCAAATGCAATCATTCTCTGAGCGTGTGATCAGCGGTGAGTGGAAAGGCTATACCGGTAAAGCAATTACCGATGTGGTGAACATTGGTATCGGTGGCTCAGATCTTGGCCCTTACATGGTCACTGAAGCGCTGGCAGCCTACAAAAACCACCTCAATTTACACTTTGTTTCTAACGTTGATGGCACCCACATGGCCGAAACGTTAAAAGCCCTGAATCCTGAAACGACGTTGTTCTTGGTGGCTTCAAAAACCTTTACCACCCAAGAAACCATGACCAATGCGCACACGGCGCGTGACTGGTTTATGAAGGCCGCTGGAGATGAAAGCCAGGTGGCGAAGCATTTTGCGGCGCTTTCAACCAATGCCGATGCTGTTGCGAACTTTGGGATTGATACGGCCAACATGTTCGAGTTCTGGGACTGGGTTGGTGGCCGTTATTCACTGTGGTCAGCCATTGGTCTATCGATTTGCTTAGGCGTCGGCTTTGACAATTTTGTCGCCTTACTCGATGGCGCACATCAAATGGATAACCACTTTAAAACCGCACCCATGGCGCAAAACATGCCGGTGTTGTTGGCGTTAATTGGTATCTGGTACAACAACTTCCACGGTGCTGAATCAGAAGCGATTTTACCGTATGATCAATACATGCATCGCTTTGCCGCTTATTTCCAGCAAGGCAACATGGAATCAAACGGTAAATACGTCGACCGTCACGGTAATCCGGTCGATTATCAAACGGGCCCAATCATCTGGGGTGAACCTGGTACAAACGGCCAACATGCTTTCTATCAGCTTATCCACCAAGGCACTAAGTTAATCCCGTGTGACTTTATTGCCCCCGTGCATAGTCACAACGCGATTGGCGATCACCACGCTAAACTGATGGCGAACTTTTTTGCTCAGACCGAAGCATTAGCCTTTGGTAAGAGCCGTGAGCAAGTCGAAGCCGAGCTAGTGAAAGCGGGCAAATCGGCCGAAGACGTGGCCGCGATCGCACCCTTTAAAGTGTTTGAAGGTAACCGTCCAACCAACTCTATTTTGGTTGAGAAAATCACGCCTTATACACTCGGGGCTTTGATTGCGATGTATGAGCATAAAATCTTCACTCAGGGTGTAATTTGGAACATTTTCAGCTTTGATCAGTGGGGGGTTGAGCTGGGTAAACAACTGGCAAGCAACATTTTGCCTGAGCTGAGTGATGATCAGCAGGTTGAGAGCCATGATAGCTCGACCAATGGACTGATCAATGCATTCAAGCAGTGGCGCCAAGCGTAAGCTG
The DNA here is from genome assembly GCA_000565345.1 of Salinivibrio costicola subsp. costicola ATCC 33508 = LMG 11651. Classification (GTDB taxonomy): domain Bacteria; phylum Pseudomonadota; class Gammaproteobacteria; order Enterobacterales; family Vibrionaceae; genus Salinivibrio; species Salinivibrio costicola. The sequence continues at coordinate 20,542 of AQOF01000030.1, forward strand.
ACCGACTACGATTAATTGAGAAAGCTAAACGCCGCGATGCTTATCGCGGCGTTTTTATCTTAATATAGGTGGGTTGACTAAGCTGCGCATCGTTGTTTAATGATCGAAGCAGATCTCGATAAACGCTGTGCCATGTGGGGACTTAAACGGCATGATAATCACTGGACCATCACTTTTGTGGTTGATGGTATGGCCTTTGCCTGAGACAACCACTGGGGTCGCCATTTCAAACTCAAAGCCTTTTTCGGATAGGATCCGCTTAGCGCCGCCTGTCACCATATTAGTAATCTCACCGACCATGTCGGTCACTTCTTCATCAATGGATTCTGAACGCTCGCCCAGCATGCGTTGCATGATTTCCAGTGCCATATCTTCATCAAATGTGACTGAAAATGATCCTTTGGTTTGTGGACCAACCATGCCTATCAACCCAGAGACGTCACCTTTTGCGATCTCTGACTTTTTTAAATGAGGCTTCTCTGGCTGGATGTCCAGCTGTGCCATGGTTTGTAGCACATTAATCAGTGAAGTAAGAAATGGGTTGACGAATTGTGCTTCCATAAAGAGTGTCCGTCCTAATCAAATCAGTGTTAGTGAGCCAAGCATTGTGCACAAGTGCCATGGGTTTCAATCACATGATGTTGCACATCAAACCCCATTTTACGCGCTTTCTCACGCAATGCCTCTGATAGCTCTTCAGTGTGACACTCTTCTACGGTGCCGCATTGATCACAAATCAGCAGTTGAGAGCAGTGCCCCTGATGCCCTAAGTGGCAGCAGGCAATATAGCTATTGGTCGACTCTACCTTGTGCACAAACCCCTGTGCTAATAGAAAGTCTAGCGCACGATACACCGTTGGGGGTTTCGCTTGTGGCTCGGTTTCACGCAATATATCGAGCAGCTCGTACGCGGTAATCGCCCGTGAGTTATTGGCGATAATTTCATAAACGCGGGTTCGTTGCGGCGTTAATCTCACACCACGTTGCTCACATAGCTGCTGTGCGCGGTGCAGTAAACCAGTGATCTGGGTCATAGCGCCTCAAAGTACTAACAGTCAGACAGTTATCTTATCATAGCTGTATACCAACGCACCCTGCGTATCTTTATCCTATGCGCTTTGCCACAAGTGTAAATAGATAGTCTATGACCACTTGATCGCGATCAGCTACCTTTGGGTAATGATAGAAGTAAAAACAATAAACAATCAGTCGATTTTTGAATCGGCTAACTGTTTTGCGCTGTTATGTCAGTATGATGGCAGTGTGCCACAGGCATAAAAAACATACCTTTACATCCATAACAGGAGTATGTACCGATGAAAAAACTGTTAGCCCTCGCCGCTTTGGCGTTCGCGTCTGTCTCTACGCAAGCGGCTGCCAATGAGTGTGAGTTAACTGTCACCACCGGCGATAAAATGGCCTACGACCAGTCATCGTTGTCCGTACCAGCAAGCTGTAGTGAAGTCACGCTTACGCTGGAGCATCAAGCTCAATGCCTGTGACCTCGATGGGCCACAACTGGGTGCTGTCGGAAACGTCTAACTTGCAAGATATCGCCATGAAAGGCGCGGGTGCGGGTGCCGATAACGATTACCTACCACAAGGTGATGATCGTATCTTGGCACATACCAAGTTGGTTGGCGGCGGCGAAAGCACCACCATCACCTTCTCAACCGATGGGTTGCAAGGCAAAGACTTAACTTATTTCTGCTCTTTCCCCGGCCATTGGACGGTAATGAAAGGCAAATTCACTATCGAATAAGTCTTGTTGCGAGAGAGCGCATCGTTCGGCTCTCTCGCTTGTTTCATTCTCGGCTTAGTAACAGAGTGAGTCGAATCATCCCTACGATCATAACGGTCTCCATACTGTTATCTTACCGATTTCTTTCTCTAAGCCTGCTGGTGAACCGGTTCTGCTTAAATCTTACCGATGCAATGTGTATAATCCGCGTCCGCCTGTCGAAAACGACCGTCGTTTAACGTAATTGCAGAGATTCGAGACCATGACTACCCCCAGCAAAACCGCCGCCAGCCCTGATATGACGCCAAAAACGGTGATGCAGCGTTTCTCTGTTGCGCCCATGCTCGATTGGACCGATTTTCCCGCCATTAGTGCTCTAGCGTAATTGAGGGGTACTAAAGGAGTACTGATACGTTACTTTAGTCAACTCGTTGGAACTTTTTTGTCGTTATGTTGGTCAAAATTTTTGTTGATTTGAGTCCTGTTCGATTGCTTTTAGTTGTACCTGTTGTATGATTTGCATCCCGTTGACTCATCTGTGTAAACGTGTGAGCTTGATGGTGTTAAGGGAAACTTTGTTATGCAGAAATAAATAAGATGTGGTCAAAATGGGCTATGTTTAACAATATGATGTGATATGGCGAAGCCGAACAAGAACAGCAAATCGACAGTCTCGTGGGCGCAAGCCTTCAGGGACATCATTATAAGAGCTATGGATCGAGGACAGTTGTTGCCTGTGCTTGGTTTTTTACTGGTTCTGGCCTTCATCTGGAAGATGCCGGAAAGTAAAGTTTATGATTTTGGTGTGTTAATTCTGAATGGATTTAAGAACTTATCTTTAGCTGGCTGGGTGAGCACAGTAGTAGTGTGCATTCTCTGGGCAGGTCATGCCAGAATTATGAGACGTAAACATAGCTCTGAGTATCAAAGAATTGGTAGTGAAAAATCTAGATTGCAGAAAGAGCAGGTAAATACCCGCTAGGGTCTAGTGATAACTACTAATCTATATACTGGTTGGGAGACTACATGATGCAATATATTGGCGTTATGTTCTTCGTTGTATGTATAGTGCACTATGTGTATCAGGCCATTATCCTGCCTAGTTTTCGTCAATCAGCTCGCGATGAGTTGTTTGTTCTAAGGGATAAGCTGAGAGCTAGATTGATAGAAGTTCAGGGAACTTGTGATAAGAAGACGATTCGTGCGTTTAAAGAAGTTGATACTGGTATTAATCGCTCATTGAATCGCCTACATATGCTGACATTTTCTAACTTCGTTCGTACAACGATCCACATCGAGGAATCGTCCAAAGAGTATGAAGTTTCGAGGAAAAAATTTCATAGCCTCTTAGATAATGCCAAAGATGAAACACCTCTAGAGACATTTCATGAGGTTGGTAAGGTTTTACACAAGGTATTGGCGATGAACTCTTTTATGTTTGTTGTCTACGTATTGCCTTTTGTACTAGCATTTAAGTTCATTGGTACTCTATACCGGAGAACGAAGAAAGCTACTGACTACATGTTAGATATGACAATGGTAGCCAGGAATATTAAGCCTGCATATGAGCATGTTTCAAATGAACGGTTGACTGCATAAAAAAGGAGCTGAAAAGCTCTTTTTTTGTTTGAAAGAGGGGGTTCAATATTCTGTGTCATCTCTTTTTGGTATAGTTTAACGAAATGACACAGAAGTCTGAACACTACCGGCTACACCCCAAAAAGTGTAGTCTTAGAGCATCGCTACGGCTTAGCCGTACGTGCGGGAACAGATCTCTCGTCTTTATTGGCTGAGTAAACAAAGACGAGAGTGGCTGCTACGATAATCGATCCAACTTATTCTCTTCTATGTAATGCTTTAGACCTTGCTTTAGAGGATAAACGAACAGTTTTCTTTCCCCATGCTGTGATTGTGTAAAACCGGCACCCCTATAGAATGGCCAGTTATGCTCTTCGGCGTGAAGTGCTAACGCGTACACACCTATATCGCTGGAAGATTGTATCGCTTTTTTGATAGCGAGACCTAAAAGCCACTTGCCTACACCTTGTTTTTGTACTGATTTGCAAACAGCTATTCTCCCCAGCAATATGCAGGGAGCTGACTTGTATACCAGATCTTTTCTACACTTGTTAGTGAATACATTTCGCTCCAAACTTGAGCTACTCAGAGTGAAGAAACCAACAACCTCTGAAGGTTGTTGGTCACTCTCGATGATGCAGAGATAGGCAACCAGAGTTCCTTTTTCTGCTTGCCTAACAAGTTCGTTTTGTAGGAAGCCATTTAACCCACCATCACCACAGTCAAACTTGTCAAAGTCATAGCACTTTTGTGGGTCAAACTTCTCTACTCTTATCTGTTGACTTGTACTGTCCACGTTTCCTCCGTAGAAGAGCTTAGGATTTCTTTCATAAGCTCTGTTGGCTGTGAAGGGTTATGCAATGCATGCATAACAGAATCCCACTGTTCATGGGTGATCATTAGCCTTTTATGCTCATTAATAACTGTCTGAGCTGTCTCTTTTGCGCTCTCCGCAATGAATCTGCTCAAAGTAGTATTTGATAGTGTGGCCGCTTCTTCAAGCGCTTGTTTTTCTTCTAATGTGACTCTTAATTCAACGCGCTTCTTTTTTAATAGCATTCATAGTTTTCACTCCGCCAAGGCAGGTGGATTATCCTTTGTTTTGATTAAGCTGATGATTTTAAAGTAAATGTAAACGTAAATTTCAGTTTCTTAAATTAAGCATCTCGGTTCTTCGTGTACGGCGTTTTCACGTACAATGTTTACTCTAGAGGTTTTGGCGCGGTTGTCAACCTTTATCCTAGGTCAACTTGTCTCACTGAATCGCCTTTTCATGCAGCTTATGTGGAAACAACTCCGTGTACACCGTCCACAGTACGTTTAAGTTCCGGTGGCCTGTCACCTGCGCCACTTCCTCAATCGAATAGCCTTTCTTAAATAGCCGGCTGGCCCCCTCGCGGCGTAAATCGTGATAACGTAAATCGGTAATGCCTAGCGCATTGCGCACACGCTGAAACCCCGCGGTGACTGAACGCGGATTATACGGAAATATCCGATTACTTTCCCTTGGCTGGCGCATCACAATATCAAAGCTCTCGCCAAGCAACGGTACCAACATGTGGTTGCCGCTTTTCTTGCGCGGGTCTTTGCGGTTACGCACTAGCACTTGCTTGTTTTTTTCGTCTAGGTCTTCCCACGTAATCGCGCATACTTCGCCAATGCGCATACAGGTAAGCACCGAGAAATCGAGAATATCAATAAACGGTATTCGCACGTTGCCGTTCGGGCGTTGGTTTTGCCGTGCTAGCAATCCTTCGCGCAGTTGCTCGAGTTCGTCACCTTTGGGTCGCCGCGTTCGCTTCTCGCTTCTGCCGATCAGTTTCATTTCAACCAGTATCGGAATGGTTTCTTCGAACACGCCAACGTTCGCATCGATGTTAAACACGGGTTTGGCTTTGCGCATCACTGAACGCAGGTAGGCTACGTCATGGTAAACCGTCACCGGCTTGGCACCGGCGGCTATACGGTTTTTGCAGTGCTGGATAATGTCGCTCGGTTTTAGTTCGTTGCTGAGTACATTGGCAATGTCGCAGTCCCTCAGCATTTCGATCACGTAGCGTTTCGTGCGCCCCGTGTTGTTCCATAAGTCGGCATCGTATATGTATTTTTCGATAAGCTCGCCAAGCGTAACAACCTGTGACTTGTTCACGCCCTCGGCTTCTAGCTCGAAAACCCGTTTTTTACCATACTCAACGGCGTGTGCTTTTTTCCTGAATGTTTTTTGCTCTCGGTGTATAATCCGGCCGCCTTTTTTGATGACGACCTGAGAGCGGTATCGAGATTCACCGCTGACAAGTTTACGGTGTTCTATAGAGTACGATGCCATTCCGTCCTACCAGTTCGGGGAGACTATAGGGAGACTGTACATCAAAATTCGCTATAATTTAACCGAATTCGCAGTAATTGAGACTTATGACAAATGCAGTAAAAACACAGGCCTCACGCGGTCTCAAGCCAAATTATCCAATGCAACGATTTTCCGTGGCGCCGATGCTTGATTGGACGGACCGACACTGCCGTTACTTTCATCGTTTATTATCTGGGCAAACCTTGCTGTTTACCGAGATGGTTACCACGGGGGCGATCATTCATGGTAAAGCGGATTACCTTGCTTACAACGAGCAGGAGCATCCGGTGGCGTTGCAGCTGGGGGGATCGGATCCGGCGGATTTGGCAATGTGCGCCAAGCTGGCGGCCGCGCGTGGTTATGATGAAATTAACCTCAACGTAGGTTGCCCGTCGGATCGGGTGCAAAACGGTCGCTTTGGGGCGTGTTTAATGGCGGAGCCTGAGCTGGTGGCGCAGTGTGTGGCTGCCATGCGAGAAGTCACCGATGTGCCTCTTACGGTGAAAACCCGCATTGGTATTGATGAGCAAGACAGCTATGAATTTTTAACCGACTTTGTTGAGACAGTCAGCGAAAAAGGTGGCTGTGATATGTTCACGATTCATGCGCGCAAAGCGTGGTTAAACGGTTTGAGCCCAAAAGAGAACCGCGATATCCCGCCACTGGATTACCCACGCGTGTATCAGCTCAAAAAAGACTTTCCGCACCTGACGCTTGCGATCAATGGCGGAGTGAAAAGTCTTGAGGAAGCGGAGCAGCATCTTGAGCATCTTGATGGGGTGATGGTTGGTCGCCAAGCTTATCAGAGTCCTTTTATGTTGGCCGAGGCCGATCAGCGTTTATTTGGTATGACAACACCTCGCATTACACGTCGTCAAGCGGTTGAAGCCATGTTCCCATACATCGAAAAACAGCTCTCTCAAGGGGCGCAACTGAACCATATCAGTCGCCATATGTTAGGTCTGTTCCAAAATATGCCTGGCGCGCGGCAATGGCGTCGCTATATCAGCGAGAATGCGCACAAGCCGGGAGCAAGTATTGAAGTACTGACCACGGCGATGAGCCACATTCCTGACGATTGGCTTGATGCGTAATTGAGTGAAAATGACTAAATTTAGGTTTACATTTAACCACCACGTTGACGTCGACCGGAAAGCCAATCCTAACGTACTGAAATAATGAGAATATATAGAGTGACAAATTGGCTTAAAACCTGCAGAGTCTGTCTCGCTATCAAGACAAGGAGATCGTAATGATCGAACTACTTTTTCTGATTGGCTTTGCGGTGGTGTTATTCATGACCGGAGTCAGCATCATGGGCATGGTACTGGCGATGCTCGCGGGTTTTGCTGTGATGATGTTGGCCGGGATGATCGGTACGCTGCTCAAGCTACTGCCATGGCTTTTAGTCATTGCTGTGGTGGTTTGGTTAGTCAAACATCAACGTCGCAGCCGTAAAGGTCAGTCAGAAGTGATCATCAATGAAAAGCGCTGGGCACGATTCCGTCGCCGCTAGAGCGTGAAAACTTGCGCGTGTGCACAGCAAACGGACAGCATAAGTTGTTTTTAGCTTCTTCTCGGCACAAAGCTTGCTATCATTATCAGTTACCGGCGACAAGGCATGGCTTTGCCGCCTCCGCGTGACGACACTTTTTTATCGACAATGTGGAGACTTTCATGAAAACCACTTCAATGACGCTTGCCGCCGCAGCGTTTACCGCGCTACTGGCCATGCCCTCTCAAGCAGCAACCCTTGCCGGGGGAAAAGTCGGCGCCGATGCCTGGTTTATGGATGCTGATGTCAAGAATGTAGAAGCCGATGATGCCAGTACAGCGGGTTCTTATTATGCGGCACTCGAGCACCCGCTTCCGTTAATCCCGAATGCCAAGATCCGTCAAACCTCGGTGAGTGTTGATGGCACTCGCTCGGGCAACGTTGATTTTGACCAAATCGACTTCGTGGCGTATTACGAGTTTCTCGATAACGATCTTGTATCTGTGGATGCTGGCGTTAATTTACAGCGTTTTCAATCTGGTAAGTTCAAAGGGCAGAGCTTCGACGAATGGCAGCCAAACCTGTATGTCGATGCGCGCGTTGGTTTGGTAGGCACGCCGTTAAATGTGTTTGCCACCGTAAGCAAAGGCGAATTTGATGGCACCAGCACCCTAGATGCCGAGGCGGGCCTTATTTATCAACTGGGCTTGATCGCCGCAGATTTGAATGTGCGTGGCGGCTATCGGATGATTGACCACGATTTCGATTATTTTAATAAAAAAGCTGAGCTTGATCTGACCGGTTTCTTTGTCGGTGCTGAATTAGACTTTTAATCTTGCTTTTTATCAGCCTTATGCCCTAAACCGCGCGTCTGCGCGGTTTTTTAATGCCTTCCTATTTATCCTCTCCCCCTACAACACATGGCACCCTCGTCTATCTGATACTAAGCTCAATTCAAGATGTGGATTTTATCGATAGGAAAATGACGATGACAGCCGAACAACTCCGTGCGTTATACCGCCAACAGCTTTTGATTGAAGCGCTTGTTGAGCCGTCGTTAGATAATGAAGGATGGGTGGTTGAATGCCGCCATGCTGCGGGAGGCTTGATGGCATTGACGAATGCCGACGGCGTTGAGCAGTGTTTTCTCGATATCGATCAAGCGACCTTGAATGCATTAGAGATTGGTTTTCAGCAAGTGCGCATTATCGACTAATCCCGCGACCCCGCTTAAGCACTCCTTTCTACACATGGGATCTTACAAAAAGTTATAAAACATTCACATCTATTCTTTATTGTTATTAACTGGTGAGGTTACGCTAGCATTTACGCAATGTTAGCAAGGAATGTCGTCACCATGTTACTCAAGGATCTCTCCGGGTTAACCAGCCCGCTTAATGATCAGCAAATCGGCCAGTTGCAACAAGCGGTGGCGGAGTTGTCACCGCAGCAGCTGGCCTGGATCAGTGGTTATTTTTGGGGGTTAAGCCAAACACCTGCCGGTGAAGCGGTGGCACCCAAGACCATGCCACAAACCAGTGCCGCGCCCAACCACACCCTGACTATTCTGTATGCCTCGCAAACGGGTAATGCCAAAGGCGTGGCGGAGGCGTTGCATCAAGAGGCCGAGGCAGCAGGGATCCCAGCCAAGTTGGTTGCGACCGATAACTATAAAGGCAAGCAGCTGGGCAAAGAAACCCACTTGGTGATAGTGGCTTCCACCAATGGTGAAGGCGAGCCGCCTGATAATGCCATTGAGCTGCATGAATTTTTACAATCTAAAAAAGCGCCTAAGCTTGACCATCTTCACTACGCCGTTTTGAGCTTAGGAGACTCGAGTTACGAGTACTTTTGCCAAACAGGTAAAGATTTTGACGCCTTTTTACAAAAACTCGGCGCTCAGCCATGGTCGCCCGTCTTGATTGCGATGTGGATTATGAAGCCACAGCCAGTGCCTGGCGCGAGCAAACCTTAGCCGAGGTCAAGCAACAATTTCAGGCCAGCGGGGACGCGCAAGTGGTGCCACTCCATCAAGCCACCTCGCACGCTAAATATACTAAGCAGTCTCCTTACACAGCCGAACTACTCACCTGTCAGCGTATTACTGGACGTGGGTCAGATAAAGCGGTTTACCACATTGAATTTGATCTGGATGAGTCCGGCATTCAATACCAACCGGGCGATGCCTTGGGGGTGTGGTATCAAAACGATCCTGTATTAGCCGATGCCATTTTAGCCCAAGTAGGACTGAGTGGTGACGAGTCGGTAGCGGTGGATGGCAGTGCCGTTTCGTTGCGCGAGGCGCTGATCACTGACTATGAAATCACCGCTTCTAACCCGCAGCAGATCACTGCGCTGGCGGCGTTGTCGGAAAGCGACACACTCACCGCCTTGACGGAAGACAAAGCTGCACTGCGTGAGTTTGCCAATCGCACTCAGCTCATTGATGCATTGACGCTGGCCGATGTCACTCTCAATGTCGAGCAATTTCAATCGATATTGCGCCGGCTTACCCCGCGTTTGTACTCAATTGCTTCCAGCCAGGCAGAAGTAGAAGACGAAGTGCACCTCACCGTCGGGCTGGTGGAGTATCAGCATGAGAGTGGAGCGTCACGCCAAGGCGGCGCATCGAGCTTTCTCGCCCACCGCGCGGCGAAAGCGGAGACAGTAAAAGTGTTTGTTGAGCATAACGATAACTTTAAGCTTCCTGATAACGATGCCACCCCGATCATTATGATTGGTCCAGGCGCCGGTATTGCCCCATTCCGCGCCTTCTTGCAAGAGCGAGAGCAACGGGAGGCACAAGGTGACAACTGGTTGTTCTTTGGTGATCGCACCTTTACTGATGATTTTCTCTATCAGGTTGAATGGCAGCAATACCTTAAATCTGGCCTACTCACGCGGATGGATGTGGCCTTTAGCCGTGATCAGGCAGAGAAAGTGTATGTCCAGCATCGGTTACGCGAACGCGCTGAAGCGGTATGGCAATGGCTATCAAACGGTGCCTACCTCTATGTGTGTGGCGATGCTAACCAAATGGCGAAAGATGTCCATGAAGCGTTAATCGAGATTGTCCAAACACAGGGTCAGCAAAGCCGTGAGCAAGCCGAAGCCTTTATTAACGAATTGCGCAAAGATAAGCGCTATCAAAGGGATGTGTACTAATGAGTGAGCAGAAATTTGCGGGCGATACACTGGGCCCACTGGCCGATAATGAACGGCTAAAAAAAGACAGTGATTATTTGCGTGGCACCATTGATCACGACTTGCAGGATCCGATCACGGGTGGTTTTACCGATGATAATTTCCAGCTGATCCGTTTTCACGGCATGTATCAGCAAGATGATCGCGATATTCGCGCGGAGCGGCAAAAACAAAAATTGGAGCCACTGCATAACGTGATGCTACGCGCGAGGATGCCGGGCGGGATCATTACTCCTAAGCAATGGTTAGCGATTGACAAGTTTGCCCGCGAAAGCTCGCTCTATGGCAGCATTCGCCTGACCACGCGACAAACTTTTCAGTTTCATGGTGTCCTAAAGCCTAACATCAAGCTCATGCATCAGACCTTGCATGAATATGGTATTGACTCGATTGCTACTGCTGGGGATGTGAACCGTAATGTGTTGTGTACCTCTAACCCAGTGGAGTCCGAGCTCCATCAGCAAGCCTATGATTGGGCAAAACGCATCAGCGAGCACTTGCTGCCTAAAACTCGCGCTTACGCAGAGATTTGGCTCGATGGTGAAAAAGTCGAAGGCAGCCAAGATAAAGAGCCGATTTTGGGTGAGCGTTACTTGCCGCGTAAGTTCAAAACCACGGTGGTGATCCCGCCACAAAACGACGTGGATGTGCACGCCAACGACCTTAACTTTGTCGCCATCGCCGAACAAGGACAGCTGATCGGCTTTAACGTCTTAGTCGGGGGTGGGCTGGCGATGACCCATGGTGACACTAACACCTACCCGCGCCGCGCAGATGATTTTGGTTTTATTCCGCTTGAACATACGTTGAAGATTGCTGAGGCCGTGGTCACCACCCAACGTGATTGGGGAAACCGTTCGAACCGTAAAAATGCGAAAACCAAATATACCCTTGATCGTGTTGGCGCGGATGTATTCAAAGCGGAAGTGGAAAAGCGTGCTGGTGTAACATTTGCGCCAAGCCGGCCTTATAGCTTTACTGGTCGCGGTGATCGCTTGGGCTGGACCAAAGGGATTGACGGTAAATACCACCTCGCCCTATTTATCGAAAATGGCCGCTTGCGTGATACACCAGAAAAGCCGCTCAAAACCGGCATGGCAGAGATCGCCAAGGTACACCAAGGCGATTTTCGAATGACCGCCAACCAAAACCTGATCATTGCCGGGATCCCTGAAGCGCAAAAAGACGAGATTGAGGCGTTAGCGCGTCGTTATCGGTTAATTGATGATGCGCACAGTGTACAGCGCACGAATTCGATGGCGTGTGTTTCCTTCCCAACCTGTCCACTTGCCATGGCAGAAGCGGAGCGCTTTCTTCCCGATTTTGTCACCGAAGTGGAAGCGATTCAGAAAAAACACCAAGTAGAAAACGATCCGATTGTTTTACGGGTAACCGGCTGTCCCAATGGTTGCGGCCGCGCGATGCTGGCAGAAGTGGGTTTGGTCGGCAAAGCGCCAGGGCGCTATAATCTGCATTTAGGCGGAAATTGGAAGGTACCCGAATCCCCAAAATGTACAAAGAGAACATCACCGATCGTCAGATCCTTGACGAGTTGGATCAGTTGATTGGTCGCTGGGCAACGGAGCGTGAAGTGGGTGAGCACTTTGGTGATTTCTTGATCCGCCGCGAGGTGATTGCCCCCGTGCATGTATCTAAGAGGGATTTTTATGCTTGAAACCGTTCAACCTAATGCGACGTTAGCCTTGGCTGACATTGCCGCGATGAATAAAAGCCAGCAAGCCTTGGCATTGGCGGAGGTCAATGCCACCTTGGAGTCACTTTCGGCGCCTGAGCGTGTGGCCTGGGCACTTGAGCATCTCGAGGGGCAATGTGTTCTGTCGTCCAGCTTTGGTGTACAGGCAGCGCTTATGCTTCATTTAGTGAGTCAGGTTAAATCGGACATTCCGGTGATCTTAACCGACACGGGCTACTTATTTGCCGAGACTTACCGGTTTATCGATACCTTAACTGCACGGCTTAACTTGGATTTGCGCGTCTATCGTGCTGAGCTTTCCCCCGCGTGGCAAGAAGCGCGTTACGGCCAACTCTGGGAGCAAGGCGTGGAGGGGATCAGCCAATATAATCAAATCAACAAAGTTGAGCCGATGAAGCGTGCGCTGCGAGAGCTAAAAGCCGGGACCTGGTTTTCTGGCTCCGCCGAGGTCAATCTGACTCTCGTGCTAATTTGCCGATACTCAGTGTCCAGCATGGGGTGTTTAAGTTCTTGCCTGTGATTGATTGGTCGAACCAACAGGTCGATGACTACCTGCGCGAGCATGACTTGCCTTATCATCCATTGCGCGAAAAAGGCTATGTGTCGGTGGGGGATGTTCATACCACCCAGCGGTTAGAACCGGGCATGCGTGAAGAGCAAACACGGTTTTTTGGTCTCAAACGCGAGTGCGGCTTGCATGAGGACGACTTAAATGATGGTTCGGAGATATAGCCCCGTCGGGAATAGCCTCGTCGAGAATAGCCCCGCCGAGAAAGAATGTAACTAACTCTCGGCCCTTAAATAGTGTCACCTTGTGGTGGCATTTTTTTGTTCAATTTCACTGAGTTTGTCTACTCTTTAACTGAGTAACTCATCAGCCGTGGCGTGTTTTGTGCTATAAATAGCGGGTAAAGCTAGGAGGCAGTGAATAAGAGCCTAATACTTTTATTCGCAACGTGTCACGGATGCGCCATTAATGTGACCAACAGTGAATCTTATGAACAAAAAACTATCTTTAATCGCGCTTGCCGTCGCCGGTGTCGTTGCCATTGGCGCCCCGGCTGTCATTGACTATACATCAGCAGCTCCCTCCACGTCTGATGCTAACCAGCGTTATATGGGGCACGGCAACGGCTGGCTGGAAGTGAACACGGCCACTTTTGCTAACAATATTCAACGTGTTCAACAGCAAGTCAGTGAAGGGACGAAAATCTGTGCCGTCATGAAAGCGGATGCCTATGGCAATGGTATTGCAGGCTTATTGCCCACCGTGATTGCAAGTGGTATCGACTGTGTTGGTATTGCCAGTAATGAAGAAGCTCGGACGTTGCGCGAAGGCGGCTTTACCGGCGAGATCATGCGTGTACGGACCGCGACCTTGCAGGAAATGGAAAGTGCATTAGCATTGAACATGCAAGAGCTCATTGGCTCGGCAGAGCAAGCCGAGCAAATGCGTGAGTTAGCCGACAAGCATGATATTACCATTCCGGTCCATATGGCCTTTAATGCCGGAGGTATGGGGCGTAATGGTATTGAGATGAACGAGGAATCTGGCAAACAAGTTGCGGTGGATATCGCTACCGACCCACGCTTTAACGTCGTCGGTATCATGACTCACTTTCCTAACTATGAAGCGGAGTATGTTCGTAGCAAGTTAGGACAGTTTACTTCGAACAGCGAATGGCTAATAGAGGAAGCTGGGCTTCAACGTGAAGACGTATTGCTGCACGCGGCGAACTCTTTTGTGACACTGAATGTTCCTGAAGGCCATCTTGATATGGTTCGTCCGGGTGGCGCCTTGTATGGCGATCAGCCACTAACCGTGAACTGCCACCGATCATGAGCTTTAAAACTAAAGTGGCCTCTGTGCATCACTTGCCTGAAGGCAGCACCGTGGGGTATGACAGTACCTATACGCTAAAGTGTGATTCGGTGTTGGCGAACCTGCCGGTGGGGTATTCGGATGGTGTGCCACGTAAAATGGGCAACAACGCTGATGTCTTGATTCAAGGTCACCGAGCCCCCGTGGTCGGTGTTTCATCCATGAACACCATTATGGTCGATATTACCGAGATTGCGGATCAAGTGATGCCAAACGATGAAGTGGTGCTCTTTGGTCAGCAAGGGGAGGAGACCATTGGCGCTGAAGAGTATGAATCGAGTGCGGATGTGATCTTCCCTGAGATATATAGCTGGTGGGGCGCGGTCAACCCACGTGAATACGTGCAGTAATCAGTACAAAAAAAGCGATGCCGATTGGCATCGCTTTGCTTGTTATTCAAGCGCTGATCCGTTTTACAGGATATCAAGCAACTCTACTTCAAATACTAATGCAGCAAATGGCGGGATTGCTGCGCCAGCACCACGCTCGCCGTAGGCCAGATCTTGTGGTACATACAGTTTCCACTTAGAGCCAACTGGCATCATTTGCAGGGCTTCCACCCAACCTTTAATCACGCCAGTCACTGGGAACTCGACCGGTTCGCCACGCGTAACTGAGCTATCAAAAACGCTGCCATCGATCAGTTGGCCATGATAGTGCACACGTACCTGCTTATCGCTGGTTGGGATGTCACCGTCGCCTTGTACCAGCACTTCGTACTGTAGGCCTGATTCGGTTACCGTCACTTCATCACGTTTGGCATTATCAGCCAAGAAAGTATCGCCTTCTGCGGCTTGTGCTTTTGCAGCTTCTTGACGAACTTCTTCCGCTTTTGTGTGAAGCTCACGCAATGCGTTATTAATGTCATCAATTTCGATCTCTGGCATTTCGCCAGCTAAGGCCGTGCTGATGCCTTTGGCAATCGCATCGACGTTTAGACCTTCAAGGCCACTGCCCGCAAGTTGTTGGCCCATTTGTAGGCCGATGCCATAGCTGGCCTTCTGTTCGACGGTTTCCAGTTGTACGTCAGACATAACGTCTCTCTTTTGTGGGTCAATAAAGTGTGAAAGGATAACAGGTGATGGATTCGTGGGTAAACTTTTGTGCCAAAAAGGCGTCCAATGTGAGGACAAAACAACAATATATGCGCGGAGTGGCAATGAAGTTAATAGCAATACGAGCGCTCTGGGATAAACTGCGTGCGAAAGGTGGACACAAACTCACCACTGTTTTAGAGCAAGCGGCGACGTTAAGTCGTCACAGTGCGATGCTAACGCGAATACAACACGCGTGGCGCCACCTGCCTCGTCTCCACCGGCGACTGTTGATGATCCTGGTTCCCGTCGTTGTGGTATTGGCCTTACTTCCTAGCTCTACGCCGCCTGAGTCGTCATCGGATAAACCTGTGCGCCAGGCGCGACAGCCGGTTGCGATCAATCCAGATGCGAGCCGTTCGTTATCATCGTCAACAGCTCCATCGTCAACAGCGTCACAAAACGCATCGTCAGTGGCTGACTCTGCGACGTCACAGAAGGCCTCAACCGCAGAAGAGAGCGCTTGGACACGTCATCAAATTGAGTCTGGTGATACCTTGGCCAAAGTGTTCCGACGCTACGATCTCGCCTTAACGGACTTGTATTCGATTGCCAATATTGAAGGTGAAGGCAAACCTATCAGTCGCATTCAGCCTGGCCAATGGATTCGTTTTAAACGGACATCCAGTGGCGCGCTAGATATATTGCAGATCGAAACGGAGAAAGGTCAATCCGCACTGTATTTTCGCCTTTCTGATGGCGGTTTTGCCCGTCAACGTTAGTTTCTTGAAACCGTCAATCTAACCGAAGGCATTGATAGGTGGTGCTTTCGGTCTCTTCCTTGTATTTTTTGTGCTAGTATTCACGCCGCTGTGCAGGACAGACACGCAAGCCCGCCTCAACATGGATGTCTAGGCATTAACACGCTAATCACTAATTTGTTGAGGACTCGCTTTTCCATGTTGAAAAATCTATCTATTGGCAAAAAGTTTACCGCGGCTTTTTCCCTCATTGGTATTGCTGTCGTGATCTTTGGGTTTTACATCTTCACCCAAGTCAGCGGCATGCGCGATAATATGCTGAACTTTACTGACGACACCCTTCCCGCGGTGCTTGAGATTGAACGACTTAGTGAAGAAATCGTTCGTATTCGGCAGTATCAATATGCGGTTCTTACCTTTAGTGATCCGGCAGAACGACGTGAAATCTTGGGCGAGATCGATGTTATGAAGCGCGATTATAGCCGTGCTTTCGACGCCTACCAAGAAAGCCTTTGGAACGATGATGAAAAAGCCATTTTCAGTCGTATCCAGAACAATTGGGACAAATATAATCAAGAGCTCAGTGCTTTTCCTGACCGTGTTGAAGACGGGCAACTGACCGCAGCACAACAAATTTTATCTAAGTCGTTTGGTACCTTCGGACAGTTAGATAAGTCCTTAACGGAAATGTCTGAGTTGATGCAAGGCTTTATTGGTAAAACCGCGCTCCATGCTAAGCCAAGTTTCTACTGTGAGTATGACCATTATTGGGGTACTGCTTGCAGTGATCGCCTTTATGATTGTGGTGGCAGTGGTGTTCACTCGAGCGATCATCAGTCCGTTGCGCTTAGTGATGGAGCAGTCTTCTGCAATCGCCAAAGGAGATTTAAGTTATCAATTGGATCGTAGCCAGATTGGTAATGATGAAATGGGTAAATTGGCGGATTCGAGCATGGCGATGCAAGACAGTCTGCGCAGCTTAATCGAAGAAGTGATTGCCGCGGTCACCCAATTGAGCAGTGCAGTCGAAGAGGTCAGTGCAGTCTCGAGCCAAACTTCGACTGGGATGCAAAACCAGCAACATGAGGTGTCGCAAGTGGCGACCGCGATGGCACAAATGAAAGCCACCGTGGCGGATGTGGCGCAGAATACCGAAAGCACATCCACCGCCGCCAACGAAGCGAGCGAGCAGTCTCGTATGGGGGCGCAAGACATCGATGGCATGGTGGCATCGATTCGCAAAGTAGCAGAGGACATGCGTCAAACGGGCAATACCGTGAGTGAGCTCGATCAGCAGTCGAAACAAATCAACATGGTGGTGGATGTTATTCGTGATATTGCCGAGCAAACCAACTTACTGGCGTTGAACGCGGCGATTGAAGCAGCGCGTGCTGGTGAATCGGGCCGTGGCTTTGCGGTGGTGGCCGATGAAGTGCGTACCTTAGCGGGCCGTACCCAAGACTCAACGGGCGAAATCACCACCATCATCGAAAAACTGCAGCAACACGCCACGCAAGCGCGCAATGCCACCACGCAAAGCTGTGAGAGCATTGAGCAATGCGTAGAGCAGGGCGACCAGGCTCAACAGCTGGTGCGTGGGATTGAACCTCGGTTGAAAACATCGCTGATATGGCATGCAAATTGCCAGTGCCTGTGGCGAGCAAGACTCGGTAGCGGATGAGCTAAGCCGTAACATTGAGCGCATCAATGATTCGTCACAAGAAGTCGCTGGCGGTGCTGATCAAACCGCACAAGCCTGTAGCGAGCTCAGCCAGTTGGCGCAATCACTGCAAACGACCATGCAGCGCTTCCGTCTAACCAAATAGGTCTTACCGCCAATAGATGAAAACAAAATCCCGCTGATTCAGCGGGATTTTTTGCTTTAAACGGCGGATGCGTCACTCTCCGATAAACGCATATCAATATGGGGGATCCCATCTTCTAAGTAGGCGTCGGAAAACGCCGAAAAGCCATGGGTTTGATAAAACCGCTGTAAATGTGTTTGTGCGCCAATCTCAATATCATCATGTGGCCAATGTTGCTGGCAAGCCTGAATCGCGTGGCGAACCAATTGATGCCCCCATTGACCGTTTCGGTGAGCGGGCGCAACGATCACACGACCAATGCTGGCGCCTGAGTAACTTGCACCTGGTGCCAGCACACGGGCATAAGCCGCCAGCTCGCCATTCAGCCAGCCCATTAAATGCAGCGTCTCTGGCGCGGTGTCGAGCGCATCAAGCTCTGGGTAGGCACAGGCTTGTTCCACTACAAACACATCTACCCGTAATTTCATCAGTGTGAATAAGGTGCGCGTATCAAGCGCGTCAAATGTCACGATTTGCCAATCCATACCAAAACTCCAAAGGGGAAAGTAAAAAAATACCGCAGACAGGCTGCGGTATTCAAAAGCTATTTAGTGGGTGTCGTTAACCAGCTACTGACGAGGCTGGCTTAAATCAACATGATAAACGCCAAATCCCACTTCATCAGTGCCTTGGCGGCGCATTGACCATTGGCCTTTTTGCTCGATAAATTGCGCCGCTTTCTCGCTCGGTGAGGTTTCAAAGCTGACCACAGCGTCGCCTTCGATAGGCGCGATGGACCAGTTGTTATCCGCACTCACTGTGACTTGGCCTTCTTCTTGACTCATACGGCTGATGTAGTTGGCGACCACGGTACGGTTTTCATCCGGCGCAGCAAAGGCGATATGGTCGCTGCCGGTGCCTGGGAACTTACCACTATAGGCACGGTAATTGTTGGTCGCTATCAGGAAGGTTTGCTCAGGGCCAACCGGCTCGCCTTGATAAGTCAGGTTGATGATTCGCGACGCGTCTGGATTGACCTCATTACAATCACCGTCGTAGCGGGCAGGCTTGGTGATATCAATCTGATACTCGACACCGTCAATGACATCAAAGTTATAGGTGCGGAATCCATCCCAGTTCACCAGTGACTGGGGCTGCTCTGTGTTGGGATCGATTTGATTAAACTGGCCGGCGCTGCACTCCAGCCATTGGGTGAGTTCGGCGCCAGAGACTTTCAGCGCCACCAAAGTATTGGGGTACAAATACAAATCAGCGGCGTTGCGGAAGGTCAGTTGCCCAGCTTCCACTTCAGTAAAGTTGCTCGGGTCGTTTTTGCGTCCACCGGCCTTAAAGGGCGCGGCGGCAGACAGCACCGGCAGATCGGCTAAGTCAGGGTCCCCTTGAATCATGCGCTCGACATAGTCTTGCTGTGCGAGGTTAACGATTTGTACGGTCGGATCGTCTTGAAGCAGGGCCAAGTAGGAATACATCACATCATTTGCTTGACCAATTGGCTGATTGACGAAATCTTTTGTGGCTTTATGGTCTGACTCCACAGCCTTAAGCAAAGCTTCATCGGCCTCGACTAAGGTCTTGTTATTCGCCTGATCAAAAATCGGACGCGCCTGAGCCTGACTGTCGGTGACTTGCCATTGACCATCGACTTGCTCGAGCGCCAGATCTATCACTCCGACATGGCTGCCCCAGCGGCCGGCCATCACACTGGCCACACCATTGATCGTGCCTTTATCGATATCCGCACCGGGAATATTGGCGAAGTCTTCTCCAGGGAAGACGGCATGTGAATGACCAAAGGCAATGGCATCAATGCCGTCGACATCCGTGAGGTAATACACAGAATCTTCTGCCATCGCTTTATAAGGCGCTTGTGAAATACCTGAGTGAGGAATAGCCACGACCACATCGGCCCCTTTGGCTTTCATTTCCGGCACTAACTTTTCTGCGGTTTGTTTAATGTCTTTGGCGATCACCTTTCCTTCGAGATTGGCTTTATCCCAAGTCATGATCTGCGGCGGGACAAAGCCGATGTAACCGACTTTGATGGTGTGGCTATCACCGTCTTCATCTTTGAGTTGGTATTCTTTAATTAAATACGGGTCGAAGTAGTGCTCGCCGCTATCGGCATCAAACACGTTGGCGTTGATGTACGGGAAGTTAGCGTCGTTGATTGACTCTTTTAAAAAGGCCAAGCCATAGTTGAATTCATGGTTACCGATGTTTCCCACTTCATAATTGAGCAAGTTCATCGCTTTGTACACTGGGTGCACTTCGCCAGGTTGGATGCTTTTGCTCGCCATGTAATCGCCCATTGGGCTGCCTTGGATCAGGTCACCGTTATCGACCAATAGCGCGTTTTGTGCTTCATCGCGAGCTTGTTTGACCACGGTCGCGGCGCGGACCAAACCGATTTTTTGTGACGGCTTGTTTTTGTAGTAGTCGTAATCCATCACATTAGTATGAATATCGGTGGTTTCAATCACACGCAAGTTGATGGTATCGGCAAAGGCACTGCCAGATGCGGCAAACAGACCGGCAACCACCGCGGTGGCGACAGCAGAAGGGAGCAAACGCATAACAGGATCTCCAAGTGAAAAGTGTGCGTTAGTTATCAAGCAATTGAATTATGCCGTTTATCATTCATATGAAGCTGTGCGATTGATCGGCTTTATCGAACCGTTTCAAGGCTCTGAGGCGGGGATTGAGCGCTTTGCGATCGCAGTCATTGTTTGATTGACCCGATGCCTTACCCATTCCACTACTCCTAAAGCACTAAAAAGAATAAAAAATGAATTTATAGAATTTCAGGTAATAGTTGTGGAGCGATATAGTGGCGGTATTGTCATCAAGGAAATGCGCGATCATGGATTATCTTCCTCTTTTTGCTCAGCTCAAACGTCGTCCTTGCCTCGTGGTGGGCGGTGGCGAAGTGGCATGGCGAAAAACCCGCATGCTACTCAAAGTCGGGGCGGCGGTCACCTTAGTGGCCCCTGAGGTCGACCGTGAAATTGAAGAGGCGCAAGCGCAAGGAAAGTTGAGGGTGTTGCGCGAGGCGTTTCGTCCCGAACACCTGGATGGAAACATGCTGGCAATTGCGGCGACCGATAATGCCCTCGTCAACGAGCTGGTCTCCACGGCCGCTGACAGCCGCAATATTTTGGTCAATGTCGTCGATGACACCCCTAAATGTAGCTTTATTGTCCCTTCTTTGGTTGATCGCTCCCCCATTATCATTGCTATCTCGTCGGGCGGTAAAGCACCGGTATTGGCACGGATGCTACGTGAAAAAATTGAAACCTTGGTCCCCCAACATATCGGCAAAATGGCAGCGATGGCGGGCGCGTTTCGCGACAAACTGAAAGCACGCATTCCGACCTTAACGGGGCGGCGTAAATTCTGGGAAGCCGCTTTTAGTGGCCGGTTTGCTGATTTAGTCGCGGCGGGCAAACACCAGCAAGCCGAGCAGGCGCTTGAACAGCTTAGTGGACAAATCACCACCCAAGGCGAAGTGGCCTTGATTGGCGCTGGGCCAGGGGATCCTGGGCTATTGACCTTGCGCGCGTTGCAATTGATGCAGCAAGCCGATGTGGTGTTATACGACTACTTAGTCGCTGAGCCGATTATGGAGTTGTGTCGCCGAGATGCAGAGCTGGTTTGCGTGGGCAAACGGGCGAGCTACCACAGTGTTAGCCAAGACGACATCAATCGTCTATTGGTGGAGCATGCCCAAGCGGGAAAACGGGTGGTGCGCTTAAAAGGAGGCGATCCGTTTATGTTTGGCCGTGGTGGCGAGGAGTTACAAACACTGGCCAACGCCGGAGTCTCGTTTCAAGTGGTGCCTGGTATCACCGCCGCTGCAGGGGCAACGGCGTATGCCGGTATTCCGCTAACCCATCGCGATCACGCCCAAACGGCGCTGTTTATTACCGGCCATTTGAAAAAAGAACAAGACACGCTGGAATGGGCCACCTTGGCACGCGCGCAGCAAACCTTGGTGATCTACATGGGGCTAATGAAGTCGGCCCATATTCAAAGCCAGCTTTTGGCTCATGGCCGTTCACCGGAGACGCCAGTGGCGGTGATTGAAAACGGCACCCGTCCAGAGCAAAAAGTCTTTACCGGTCAACTCAATAATTTACCGTCGCTGGCTGAGCAAGTGGCGTCGCCAGCCCTAATCGTAGTGGGCGAAGTCGCGGCCCTCGCCGGTCAGTTGACTTGGTTTGGTGATAATAATGTGGCAACCGATGCTGATCCCACGCAAGCGCCAACCGCCGTGGTTAACTTCGCTTAAAGGATAATGAAGATGGACGCAAAAACACTGACTCACCTCCAGCAGTTGGAAGCCGAGAGCATTCATATACTGCGGGAAGTCGCAGCGGAGTTTGATAACCCCGTGATGCTGTATTCAATTGGTAAAGATTCGTCGGTGATGCTGCATTTAGCACGCAAAGCCTTTTACCCCGGCAAGATCCCGTTTCCGCTGTTGCATGTCGATACCGATTGGAAGTTTCGCGACATGATTACCTTTCGCGATCGCACCGCTAAAGAGCTGGGGCTAGATCTGATTGTGCACAAAAATCCAGAAGGAATAGCACAGGGGATTAATCCTTTTGATCACGGCTCCGACAAGCACACCGACATCATGAAAACCCAAGCGCTGAAGCAGGCGCTGGATCAACATAAGTTTGATGCGGCGTTTGGCGGCGCGCGTCGAGATGAAGAAAAATCCCGCGCCAAAGAGCGCGTCTATTCGTTTCGCGATAAGAACCACCGCTGGGAGCCGAAAAATCAACGGCCAGAGCTGTGGCGCAACTACAACGGCCAAGTGAACCCGGGCGAGAGTATTCGCGTGTTTCCGCTCTCTAACTGGACTGAGCTCGATATCTGGCAATACATCTATCTGGAAAATATCGACATTGTTCCGCTTTATTTAGCGGCCGAGCGCCCAGTGTAGAACGCGATGGCACCTTGTACATGGTGGATGATGCGCGGATGCCGATTGGGCCTGAGGAAACCGTGATGCATAAATCGGTACGTTTCCGCACGCTGGCTGCTACCCGCTCACGGGGGCGATTGAATCCACCGCGACCACTTTGCCAGAGATCATCGAAGAGATGTTGGTCGCTACCTCAAGTGAACGCCAAGGGCGGGCGATCGACCACGATCAGTCCGGATCCATGGAGCGCAAAAAGCGTCAGGGTTATTTCTAAGGAGCAGTCATGAATCCAGCAATTCAACAACAGGTGGCCGATCTGGGTATTGAGGGTTATCTGCAACAGCACCAACACAAAAGTTTATTACGCTTTTTGACCTGTGGCTCGGTCGATGACGGTAAATCGACCTTGATTGGCCGCTTGCTGCACGACTCGCAACAGATCTATGAAGATCAGCTGGCTGCTGTCCATGCCGATAGCCAGCGTGTCGGTACCACGGGGGAGAAACCGGATCTGGCGCTACTGGTAGACGGCCTGCAAGCCGAGCGCGAGCAGGGGATCACCATTGATGTGGCGTATCGCTATTTCTCCACCTCCAAGCGTAAGTTTATCATTGCCGATACCCCCGGCCATGAGCAGTACACCCGGAATATGGCCACCGGTGCGTCGACCTGTGATGTAGCGGTGATCTTAATCGACGCCCGTCACGGCATCTTGGATCAGACCCGCCGTCATTCGTACATTGCTAACTTGCTGGGTATTCAGCATTTTGTGGTAGCGGTGAACAAGATGGACTTGGTGGCATATAGTCAAGCTCGGTTTGATGAAATTCAACAGCAATATCTGGCGTTTACCGATCAGCTCAATCCCGGCTTGTCAGTGTCTATGGTGCCCTTGTCGGCGCTGGAAGGCGACAATGTGGTCAATGCCAGTGACGTGATGGCGTGGTATCAAGGCGAGCCGCTACTCAGCCAGCTAGAAGCCATCGACATTGAAAAATCACGCGGGGCGGGCGCGTTCCGTTTTCCGGTGCAGTATGTCAATCGACCGGATCTGAACTTCCGTGGCTATGCAGGCACCCTTGCCAGTAGCGAGTTGCATGTGGGCGATGAGGTTAAGGTACTCCCTTCTGGGCTTACCGCGAAGATCGCGCGCATCGTCACCTTTGACGGTGATCGTGAATTTGCCTTTAGCGGTCAAGCGGTCACCCTCACTTTAGATAGAGAAATTGATATCTCGCGTGGCGATCTCTTGGTGCGAGCGGATGATGACGTGGCGGTGGGTCAACGATTTGACGCCGACGTGGTGTGGATGACGCAAACCCCACTGGCACCGGGGCGCGAATACGACATTCAGTTGGCCAGCAAGAAAACCTCAGCGCAGGTTGAGGCACTGTCGTATGGGGTCGATGTTAATACGCTTAATACTCATGACGCAGACACCTTGCCGCTCAATGGCATAGGTCGTTGCACCTTGACCCTGAGCGAAGCGGTGCCGCTGGATACCTATCACGATAGCCCGAATACCGGTGGCTTTATCCTGATTGACCGCCTCACCAATGTGACGGTCGGCGCGGGCATGATTCGTCATGTCGCTGAGACGCAGCCACTAACCACCTCGTCGTTTTCAGCGTTTGAGCTTGAATTAAACCAGCTTATCCGCAAGCACTTTCCGCATTGGCAAGCGCGGGATCTTGGTCAGCTGGGATAGATAATAGCTGAGTGTTAATAAGCCTATATCGGGCTAGCCACATCATTCGCTAGTCCGATACGAGGCCTCATCAAGGCAATGATAAGAGAATAGGTGAATCGTGATAACACACGTATTTTGGCATGGCGGATGGAGAGACTATTTATGACGCAATCTTTTATATCGTCTTCCGATCCCAACGTGATCTGGCATGCACATAGTGTTGATCAAGCAACGCGCAGTGAACAAAAGCAGCAGCAGCCCGTGGTGCTTTGGTTTACTGGCTTGTCTGGCTCGGGCAAATCGACCATTGCTGGTGCGTTGGAGGCCGCCTTGGTGGCAGAAGGGCACCATACCTATTTGCTGGATGGCGATAATATTCGCCATGGATTGTGTCGCGATCTGGGTTTTTCCGATCAGGACAGAGCCGAGAACATTCGCCGAATTGGCGAGGTGGCTAAGTTGATGACCGATGCTGGTCTGATTGTCCTCAGTGCTTTTATCTCACCATTCCGCGCGGAGCGAGAGATGGTGCGTGAGCGTTTGCCTGAGGGGCAGTTTATCGAAGTCTTTGTCGATACGCCGCTGGCGGTGTGCGAGCAGCGCGATCCAAAAGGGCTGTACAAAAAAGCGCGCGCTGGCGAGATCCCTGCGTTTACCGGCATATCGTCAGATTATGAACCGCCGCACGCACCGGCGATTCATTTAACTGGCGATCAGCGTGTTGCTGAGCATGTGGCGGTCTGCCTTGATGTGTTGCGCGATCGGGGGGTGCTGCGCACCTAAAGGTATCACGCATGGGTGTTGACGGTATCGCCAATATCGCTGTGCATCTCAAAGCCTTCGGCGAGCAACGCACAAATCGCGTGGTGGTAGTCGGGATGCACGCGTTTGCCGACCAGTTTAGCCAGCTCGTGGCCGGTGGGACTAAAGCGGTAATAATACAGGCGCATCCCTTTGTGGAGCGGAGTGAGCATGTACTGGGTGTCTTGCAGTGTAAATGGCATGGCAGGATGCATCTCAATGATCCCAGATTCAAGCTCGGTGCGCAGGATAAGCCCTAAATCCATCAGTAACATCAAGTCGGTATAAGAAAGCTGGTAATGCCCTAGCGAGAGTTTGTGTGGCGGCTCTGGGCGCAGCAGTTGCACCAAGCTCTTGACGACGACGAAAACCGGTGACTAGCTTTTTGGTGCTGTCTTGGCCAAAGGTGCTGGACAATGCACAGGCGCGTTGCAGTGCTTGCGCTTCGCGCTGGGTCATGGTTTCTAAAAGGGTGAGTGCTTTGATCGAGGTGCTTCCCGGACGCAATATTTC
Organism: Salinivibrio costicola subsp. costicola ATCC 33508 = LMG 11651; assembly: GCA_000565345.1. Classification (GTDB taxonomy): domain Bacteria; phylum Pseudomonadota; class Gammaproteobacteria; order Enterobacterales; family Vibrionaceae; genus Salinivibrio; species Salinivibrio costicola. The sequence goes on from AQOF01000030.1 coordinate 46,061, forward strand.
CTGTTTAAGGATCTTGGCCCAAAGCTGTTGCATCGCATAGCCGTGAATATTGCGGGCTAAGTCGAAAAAGCGTACCAGCAATCCGGATCGGGGGTTTGTGCCGTTTCACTGTGACAACTTTCGTAGGTATGAGCAATGATCGCTTCGAGGTTGGCTTGTTGCTTTTGCATCACCTGGCGTTGGCGGTTTGCGCTGCGATGGGCGAGATCCTCTTGCTCCACGTCTTGTAAGCGAGCATCAACTTGATACTCGCTCGCAATCGCTTTTAGTCGCCCTTTACTGCCGCGTAGATCGGCATCTTCTTTATAGCTGTGATCTTGGTGTTGCCGTTTCTCTGGGTGGGCGTCGACGACCACGGGTTTGTCTTGCTCTGCCATGCGGTTCTCACACTGATTGTCAGCAAAATTTTATGCTGGCAAATATGTTAATTAATGATTAAATTTGTTAACATTATGGTGTTATCTATTAAGCGTAGGGATGCGTGTGCGAAGGCAAAAACCTAACTCCATCAATTTACTGTTGATCGCCATTTATATCGGCGCACTGGCGATATTGTCTCATTATATTGTCTGACAATGGTGTCGGCGCCGATCAAGCTCACTGATTGATAGAAATCTATCCGTCGTCGTAGGCGCTTAGCGTTGTACCTTGCAGTACATATCCCACCTCTGCCAAGTCATGACTGACATGCTCAGTATTGAGTGTCCCTTCGACATAAACCACATCCCATAGTTCTTGAATCGGCGCGCCATCGGCAAACTTTACGTAAATAATTTGATTGGGCGGTGGGGGTGGCACATGGATGCAGGCGCCAAGAAAAGGGACCAGCAAGAATTCGGTCACCCGTTGATCGTCACCTTCTAACGGGATCACAAAGCCGGGGATTTTAACTTGGCTGTTATTGAGTTCAGGGCGAACCGAGCCGACCAAGCTTTGCGGGTTATCACCGTCGTGGCTAATGTCTGGCATGCCGCGGCTATCAAACTGTGCCCGTTCGTGCTCAGGAACCAAGTCTATCCAATCGAGCATGAGTGGTTCACTGCTTGCCCAAGCAAGCGAACTCAAAAGGCCGCTAAGCAAGGCGATAAGATGGAGCGTTATCCGTTTTTTCATGGGTTATACCTTCATTGTCATGCCGTCGGACAGTGTTTGTCGGTACGCGCGCCAAGCGGGAATTAAGCCGACCACGAGACCAGCGATAAACACGCCGACCATTAACAAACATTCATAATAAGAGGGCCAGTCGAGCGGTAAGAACAGGCCAAATTCACTGATAATATAGGGCTGGATGAGCGCAAGACCGCCATAAAGCAGTAGCACACCTAAGATGATACCCGCCAGGGTGATGGCAACCGCCTCACTGACCAACAGCAGAATAATATGTACCGGACGTGCGCCCATTGCTCGTAAAATGGCCATTTCTCGTCGACGCTCGTTCAGGCTGGTGAGCAGGCTAGAGAGCATGCCTAATAATCCAGCGACGGCGACAAATCCAGCGATCACTAATAGCGCTTGCTCGCCCACGCGCATCATGCCCCATAGCTCATGCAAGGCAATGCCGGGCATGATGGCAGTCAATGGCTCGCGTGAATAAGTATTGACCCAACGCTGGACGGCAAACGTTTTGATTTTACTGTTCAGACCCACCATGACTGCAGTGAGTTGCTCGGGCTGTAATTCACGCTGCTGTGCTTGGGCTTGAGTGAGGCCTTGGCCGACGTCGTGCGCCACTTTCCCAGCCTACATGAATCGCTTCTATGGCTTCGAGCGACACATGCACACTGCGGTCGACGGGCGTGCCGGTGGGCGCCAAAATACCGGTGACAGTAAACGGCAAATTGTCGTGTTGATTAAAGCTTTTATCGGCCAGTCCATGAGCAATCACTAGGTTATCGCCCATTTTGTATCCCAGATCTTTCGCCACTTGGGCGCCAATCACGGTATCAAATAGACCGGAAAATGGGCCGCCTTGGCGAAAGGCGAGTGGTTGTTTTTGACCATATTGATAATGGGAAAAGTAATCATTGCTGGTGCCGAGCACGCGAAAGCCACGGTGAGAATCCCCGAGTGAAATGGGGATGGTCCAACTCACATCTGAGTGCTCGCGAAGGCGCTGATAACTTTCCCAGCCGATATTGTTGGTGGCGTTACCAATTCGAAACACGGAATAGAGCAGCAAATTAATGGAGCCAGAACGGGCGCCCACAATTAAATCGGTGTTGGAATGGTGTTGGCAAAGCTGGCCTTCGCTTGCGTGCGCACCTTTTCGACGCCGAGTAACAGCACCACGGCGATGGTGACGGTCAGCAAAGAAAGCAATGCGGTGGCGCGGCGATTTTTCAGGCTTTTCCCCGCAAGTCCCAATAGCGAAATCATTGCTGATCCTCCTTGCGACGCATGGCGCGATTCAGCGCGGGAAGCGAGACATCACGGTCAAACAAGGGCGCTAATTGACTGTCATGGCTGACAAACAATAAGCTGCTATTAGCATCACGACATCGGTCTTGAAGCAACTGAATAAAGGTGTTGCGGGTGTCAGCGTCGAGCGCAGAAGTCGGCTCGTCAGCGATAATTAACGCCGGCGCACCAATAAGCGCCCGCGCCGCCGCGACCCGTTGTTGCTGGCCGATACTCAGCGCGGTGACCGGCTGGTGGTGGCAGTTTGTGGGTAAGCCCAATTGGTCGAGCAAGGTGGCGGCCTCTTGATGAGGCGATCGTGTCAACGCCTGACGACGCAAATGAGAAAAGCGCAGCGGCACGGTGACATTATCGATCACCGATAAATAAGGCAGCAGATTAAATTGCTGAAAAATATAACCAATGTGGTTAGCACGGAATTGATCACGCTCGCGATCATTCAGTGCCGTTAGCGCTTGATGATTGACCGTCAGCGTACCCGTCTGGGGGATATGAATACCCGCAATCAGGCTTAGCAGGGTGGATTTACCACTGCCGCTGGGACCTTGTAAAAATATATGCTCGCCAGCATTGACCGCAAAACTGTCGATATCAAGGATCGGTTGCGGCTGGCCCGGCCACGTAAAACCTAGTTGTTTGATGGTTATCATGCCTGACAGGGGCACTGGATGCGCCCCGCCTCCTTTTTTCACTACCACTGGATGTGCGACTTAGCACGAATCAAGGTATCAACCCAGACCTTATCATCGGTAACGGCCTGAATTTTGATGGCTTCTGTGTTGGGGAACAGGCTAAACCAATCCGTTTTCAATTCGGTGAAGGCTTGTGGGTTTTGGCAAACGAATTGGTAGTTTACGGATAAAGTGTTGTGGTTACCCTGATCATGCCCATGATGGTCGTCATGGTGAGCATCATGCTCGTCGTGGCCGTGGTGCTCGTCGTGGTCATGGTGTTCATCGTGACCATGATGCTCCTCATGGTTGTAATGCTCGTCGTAGTCGTCAAAACTGCTAGTGACTTTGGTCTCGGCAAGCTGGCAATTCGCTGCTTCAGCAAGTTGGAAGCGTTTTCCACCATCACGCAGAAGCGCATAGGCATCTTCGACCGCTTGCTGGTCGGCGGCGTTTTTAGGCTGGTGTTCAAAGCCGACCACATCGTGTCCCGGGGCCGTTAACTCAATGAATACGCGCTCACCGTCTTGGGCGAGGCTCAGTGCCACCTTCCCGTGGACGTGGGCATCGAACGACTGATAGCTGGCTTCATCGGCTAATGTTGCTGCAGAGGTGGTCGCGATGGCCATAGTGATAACGCTGGGTAATAAACGAGCTTTCATGTGGTTTCTCCTCGTGAATAAATGAATTAGATAATGAAGGCATTTATTTCACTCGGTGGGGCGCGCGCCGAAAAGGCAATAGCGGTACGATAAGCTCGCTGAGGTTTTGACCAAACGATGAGGGTATTGGCAGCATAGGTGGGCGTCGGTGTCACGATACTGGAAGCCAGTATTGCTGGTGAGATGAGATGACAGACACCACAATGCTCACTGTGATGGCTCGGGGCTAAGGTGTCGACTTGATGGTGCGCCCACAGTCCGGCTTGGCTAAGCACCAATACAAATAGCAGGTTGACGAGCACTCGCCGAGTCATCCAGACGTCCATGAGGTTATTAGGTAATGTGATAACATAACAATTGTAGCCTTGAACGCCAAGTCTGAAATGAAAGCGCGGGCCTTGCCCGCGATATGATTATTGGTTTACCAGCTCTGTCACCAAGCTGACAACTTGATTCACTTCATCCTCGTTTAGCTTGCCTTCTTTTACAAAACGCACCATGCCTTTATCATCCAGTACGGTAATCAACGAGCTCTCTTCTTTTAAGCGCCATGCCTCTGCGACACTGCCATTTTCGTCGAGCACAATCGATGACCAGCTAAATTCGCGTTTACTGTCTTCGGCTGACGATTTTACAAAGCCGCCAGTTCCCCACATGGCATCATCTTGATTGATGATGGTGGTGGTTTGATAGCGTGCATCGTCAAAATCCGCGGCGGTAATTGCCGCCATGAGGGGGGCGTTCATTTCTTTGGCGCTACTGCGTCCAGCAATAGCTTGGATCACGCGTACTTTTTCCTGCAACTGTTCGGTTTGCCAAGCTTGATAAACGATATCGTCGCCATTCAAGGTTAGTTCGCCGTGCTCGGTGACCTTGGCTGACGGTAAAGGTGCACCGTTTTGGATCGTGTGCGCCCAACTGGTGCCTGTGAATAACGCAAAAGTGAGAGCAAGTAGGGTTTTGTTCATGCTTTATCATCCATGTCTGTGGTCATTATTTGGCATTCGGTGCCAAGTTATCTATGGTTACGCCAGACAGTGCGTTGTGCCAAGTGCCAAGGGTTAATCCGTGCGCGAGATCGGAGTTTTATCCAGTGATCGTCACTTCAAAGCGCGCGTATTGATCTAAGGTAGGAACTTTTCGTGCCCAGTAGGCTCTAATTCTGTGCTTGTCATCAGAATAAGATGGCACTTTGCTTGCTTAGCTTTATACGTGGAGATTGCCAGATAATATTCGGTGCTCCAAGGTGGTAACACATAATTTACCAAGAAACGGTGAAAGAGCGTTGTTACTGTTTCGGTCTGTTCATCAGACTTGGTTGAGAAATAAAGGGATCCCTACTGCTTTCGCATCTTTCGTCAATATCGACCAACCCAGATTGCGCGATATGTGAAACGATTTTTTAAGGGCCGACTTTATATTGAAGGTGTCGGCGCGTTTGAGTTTGATGGTGGGCGTTTGCTACCTCCAGGACACAGTGATAAACGTGCACTCTCGGTCATGACCGAAATAAATAAAGAAATTAAATCGATGGCCATCACCGCATAAAAAACGTGCGATGCAGAAAAAACACGTCTAATGACGTGTTTTTTTATCTCTGAGTTTGCGTGCCTTCAGACTTTTGCGTACCTTCAGACTATTGTGGCGGGAAGCAAACACCGGTGCCACCCAAGCCGCAGTAGCCTTGGGGGTTTTTGTGCAGATACTGCTGATGGTCTGTTTCTGCTAAGAAATAAGTACCTGCGGGGGCGATCTCTGTGGTGACGGCATCCGACTTGCCCGCTTGCTTTTAAAGCGGCTTGATAGGCGGCAAAGCTGGCTTCTACCGTCGCGCGATCGGCAGGATCACAGTAATAAATGGCTGAACGGTACTGTGGGCCACGTCATTACCTTGGCGCAATCCTTGAGTTGGATCGTGGTTTTCCCAAAAGATCGTCAATAAAGCGTCCAGACTGGTGACACTCGGGTCAAAAATGACATTAACCACTTCGGCATGGCCTGTTTGACCCGTACAGACATCTTGATAGCGCGGGTGTTGTGTCACTCCACCGCAGTAGCCAACAGAGGTCATGACCACACCTGGCTGTTGCCAGAGTTTGCGCTCGGCGCCCCAAAAACAGCCCATCCCTAAAATGACCTGTTTCTGACCGTTCGCTGGGGCCGTTGTGATAGGTTGCCCAAATACGGCATGTGGCTCGGTGGGCGTGATGGCATCAGCACGATCCGCAATCGCATTATCGGGTTGGCTGAACGAAGATTGCATCGACATAGGCATCCTTTTACTGCTGTGATGAAAAGCGTTATGTGTTGTATGAAACCGCTTTGGGTGTGGACTGATGTGAATGGCGCTAGCATCAAGCCCAGCTCAACGCGTAATATGGCAAGATATCATCAATTTTGTTGAGCGGCACCCTAGTAATGGTTCTCATTGCATGAAGATACGTAAACTCTCCCTTATTGCGATCGCTTTTTTACTGCTACCTAGCTGGGTACGCGCGAGCCTCGACGTTGAGCTCCAAGGACTCGAGGGTGAAGCGCAACAAAATGTAGCAACCTATTTGGCGGCGATCGCGCCCGAAGAACGCGATGGGTCGTATCGGTTTAAGGCGCGTGTTGAGCGCGATGTCCGACAAGCACTCCAGGCAGTAGGCTACTATCAGCCCAAAATCACGCTGAACGAGCCAGAGGGCGATACCCTGGTTGTCTCCGTTAATCCAGACCCCCCGGTCAACGTGGCGCAAGTCGATGTCGTCTTTTCCGGTGAAGCTGCGATGGATGATGACTTTCATTCGCTTAAAGCGAAAGGACCGCAACCTGGTCATCGGCTCAATCACAGTGATTATGAGTCACTCAAAAGTCAGATCCAGAGCTTAGCCGTGAAAAAGGGCTATTTTGATGGTCGTTTTACGCAAGCCCGGCTCGAAGTTGCGCCTGACCGCCAGCAAGCCTTTATTCGTCTGCATTTTGCCAGTGGCAAGCGTTATCATTTTGGTGCGATCGATTATCAAGGCTCGCAAATCCAGCATAAGCGACTTGATACACTGCGAGATTTTTCACCAGGTGATCTCTATCAAGTTACTGACTTAGGCGAGTTTAACCAAGCGTTAGCAAATACGGGCTGGTTTGCCAGTGCGTTAGTCCAAGCGGATATGGAAGACGCCGAGGACAATGAAGTGCCGATCAAGGTGACGTTGACGCCGGAAGCGCGCAACAAGTTTGAAACTGGGGTGGGGTATTCCACCGACATTGGCCCGCGCCTTAAGCTTAATTGGCGTAAGCCTTGGTATAATTCAAGGGGGCATAGCCTGAGCACATCACTGGCGGTTTCTCAGCCAGAGCAAACCCTTACTTCTACCTATAAAGTGCCGCTTGACGATGTTTCACGGGAATATTATCAAGTTCAGCTGGGGTTAAAAAATACAGACCAACGCGATACCACCAGTTTGAAGCGACGACCTCTGTCTCCCGACACTGGCTTTATGATACCGGCTGGCAGCGCAGTGTATCGCTGCGCTGGCTGTACGAAAACTATAGCCAAGGGCAAGATGAAGATATCGTCAGCGTGGTGCTGCCGGGCGTCAACGTTACCCGAACGCGCGTGCGTGGTGGTCTGATGCCGCATTGGGGAGACAAGCAATCACTGACGCTGGAGGCAGCCGATCCCGCGTGGCTGTCGGATATTAGCTTGCTGCGACTTCAAGGTCGTAGTGCTTGGATTCGCAGTTTAAATAAGAATCATCGTGGCTTACTCCGGGTCGATGGTGGCGCCTGATTTCCGAGGAGTTTCGTGAAGCACCGCCATCATTACGCTTTTTCGCTGGGGGGGATAACAGCATTCGTGGTTATGGCTATGAAACCGTCTCGCCTGTCGATGACAGCGGTCAGTTAAGTGGTGCACGCTATATGTTAACCGGGACTTTAGAATATCAGTATCGTCTTGGTGGCAATTGGTGGTGGGCGGTGTTTGCTGACGGCGGCGATGCGTGGACCAACCATTTGTCATGGAAGCGCGCGGCCGGGACAGGCATTCGTTGGTCATCACCGGTGGGCCCGATTCGCCTTGATGTCGCCCACGGTTTTGATAATGACGATGACGACTTTCGTGTGCACCTGACGTTGGGGCCTGAATTATGAGCCGGTGGTTGGTTAGATTAACTTTGATTCTATTAATCACGATATTTGCGCTGGTAGGTTTGGTGTCCACCACCTTATTTACGCCGATCGGGTTACAAGTTGGAGTGTGGGGGGCACAGAAAGCTATACCTGCATTATCGCTTGAACAAGCCGAGGGCACTTTGCTGACCGGCTTTGAACTTCGTGGTCTGCAATATCAGGATGAGCAAATCCAATTGGCCGCTAATAAGCTGGGGATTGAGATAAAAGGTAAGTGCTTACTTACTCCATCAATCTGTGTCGAACAATTGGCGGCTGAAGGGGTAACGCTTGCGCTTAATTTCCCGCCAAGCGATGACAACACCGCCGCCGAGCCGTCTACCGCGAGGATCCAATCGCCGCTACCGATACATATTAACGCGTTTGCATTCAATGATGTGGAGATTCAGGTGGCGGGACAGGCGATTGACTGGCAGCAGCTTCAAGGCGGTGTGCATGTCGAGGGAGACACCTTAACCTTATCGCCCACAAAGTGGCAGCAGCTGGTGGTTACCCTGCCCACCAACGACAGTGATCAAGAAAATACCGACCGTGCGGTTGGTAAACCTGATAGCGACGCCTCGAGTGCCCCTTTTCATTATCCAGGGCTCCGCTTGCCGTCCATTCATGTGCCGCTAAATATCAATGTTGAGCAATTTAGCCTACGCGATACTCGTATTGACGCCGGTACAGTACATACCTTTTCTTCGTTAGATCTCGTCGGCGCCGTCAAAGGCAGTGCGGTGACGATTGACCATTTTTCGGTGGCCGCCCCTCAGGGCACGGCTAAGCTTTCTGGCGATATCTTGTTGGAAGGTGAGTACCACTGACCTTAGAAACACAGTTGACCACGAACTTGGCACCGCTCCAAGGGCAAGCATTGTCACTGTCGGCGACGGGAAGTCTTGCTGCGCTTAAGCTAAACGCGAGCGCGCGCGGCCCGGTGACGGCGACGCTTGAGGGAGAAGCAAACGTGCTGGCACCGAACTTACCTTTTGCCGTGCAATTGGATAGCGAGGCATTGGCGTGGCCGCTGACGGGGGAAGCGATCGCGGCATTACGCGAGCTACACTTTCACGCCGATGGTGACTTATCTGACTATCAGCTCGGCTTACAAACCGGCGTCGATGGCCCTGACATGCCGACCACCCAGCTGAATTTGACCGGCCAAGGCAGTCTAACGGCGCTGACCCTTTCGCGGCTGGAGGCAAACACTCTGGGCGGCACGGTTGCCGGGCGCGCCAGCGTCGATTGGTCCAGCGTGCCTTTTTGGCAAGCCGAGTTAGGCTTTGCCCATATTCAGCCTCAGCGGCAATGGCCTGAAGTGAATGGTGATCTCACCGGCGCGTGAGTCATCGTGGGCGCTTAACGCCACAGGGTGGTTGGGATGTATCTATGCCAACCTTGGTTATTCATGGTGAGCTTCAGCAACTCCCCCTTTTGGTATCTGGCGCGCTCAATGCCCATGATCGTGATGGTGATGGACAACCTAGCGTTTCTACCTCCGGTCTGACGTTTTCCCACGGCCCTAACCGTATTACTGCGCAAGGGCAAGTGCGTGACGAGTGGCAAATGGGGCTATCGGTGGATATTGCTGACCTGTCTCAATCATTACCGATGTTAACTGGTGTGATTCGTGGCGATGCGCGTCTGAGTGGGCCCTTTGCCCATCCCAATACCAAACTGGCCGTCGATGCCAAGCAGTTGCGCTGGCAAGATCTTCGCATCAATCAGCTTACCTTAGACGGCGCGCTGGCCTTCAAGGATACCTTAGGTGGCAACCTGAATGTGTCTGTACTGGGAGGGCGCTATCAAACGCTGCGTTTAGAGAACTTAGATCTGGCCGTCCGCGGTGATGAAGCCGAGCATCAGCTGGATTTACGCTGGCAAGGCGTTCCTACCTCTGGCGTGCTGAGTATTCAAGGTGCGTTGGCGCGCGAGTCCGGTTGGCAAGGGCAACTGCTCGATACGCGGGTGAATGTAGAAGACATTGGCGACATCGTGCAGCAAACCGCGGCGCCCATTGCGTTTACTTTCGCCGATACGCAAACCCAGATCGGCGAGCATTGCTGGCAGTGGCAAGCCACTTCTTTATGCTTATCACAACCGGCCTATATTGGTGAGCAAGGAGAGGTCGTTGTCAATATTGAAGGGTTTGATGCGAAGCAAATTGCGGCGTTCATGCCGCCGGAATGGCACGTTGAAACACGTGCCAATGCCGCCGTTCACGCTCGATGGCAGCCTGACGCCTCGCCAGATGTACGCGCCTCGATTGATATCACCGACGGTGCACTGCGTCAGCAAGCAGAAAGGCCACTGGTCATTGACTGGCAACACGCGAACATGGATGCACGCTGGCACAATGACCAATTACAAGGGGCGCTTGCTCTGACGTTGGATGATGGTGGCACCCTTGCGTCTGGCTTTACCCTAACCGATTTATTGGCCCCTACACCTACGATTACTGGCGACCTTACCGTGACTGCTGTGCAATTGGCCAAGCTTGAGCCCTTGCTCGGAAACGATAAACAAGCGGATATGAATGGTGAAGTGAATGCGAATTTACGTCTTGAAGGCCCACTAACGTTACCGCAAGTGTATGGCGGCATGACGGTCAGTGGGCTGCGGATGAAAGGCTTATCGTCACCGGTGGATGTAGATAACGGGCAATTGGCTCTGACGGTTGATGGGCAACAAGGGCAACTGGATGGGCAGTTAATCACGCCTGAGGGTCCGCTAACACTAAAAGGCGATGGCCAATGGCCCCGCATTGATGATTGGCAATTTGGCTTGAATGTATCGGGTGATACGTTACGTGTTAACCTTCCCCCAATGGTAAAGCTCGATGTCGCGCCAGATCTTACCGTTTCTGCGACGCCTGATCAGGTCGCGATTCGTGGTGATATTCATGTGCCTTGGGGACGGATAGAAGTCGAAAACTTACCTGCGTCAGCGGTGACGGTGTCAGACGATACGGTGCTGTTAAACCAAGACTATACGCCAAAAAGTGCAGAACAAGACGAGCCGATGCCGTTTAACCTAGTCACCGATGTAAAGTTAGCACTGGGGGATGACGTTAGTCTCGCAGCCTTTGGTTTAAAGTCGCGCTTATCCGGTGAACTGAATATCAAAAACAATCCGCAAGGTGTATTAATTGTCGGGAATGTCAGCTTACTGGACGGAATGTATCGCTCGTTCGGACAAGACTTGATTATCCGCAAAGGGGAAATCTTGTTTAATGGCCCTGCCGACCAACCCTACCTGCAAGTGGAAGCGATTCGTAACCCAGAGCGAATAGAGGGGGATGTGATCGCGGGTATTCGCTTGAGTGGTCCGGCCGATGATCCGGTTGCGGATATATTTATGGATCCGGCTGGCTCGCAGGCGAATGCCTTATCTTATCTATTGCGTGGCCGAGCGCTGGATGCTGGCGCCGGCGATGCCAATATGACCTCGATGCTGATTGGTATTGGGTTAGCGCAAAGCGGAAAATTGGTAGGAGAGATCGGCCAAGCCTTTGGTGTTGAGGATCTCACCTTAGATACCGCGGGTGCCGGCGACGAACAAAAGGTCGAAGTGTCAGGCTATATTTTACCGGATTTGGAAGTGAAATATGGGGTCGGGATCTTTGATGCGATTGGGGTATTTACTGTGCGCTATCGTTTAATGAAAGACCTTTACCTAGAAGCGGTGTCGGGTGTTGACCAAGCGGTCGATGTGCTTTATCAGTTTGAGATTAAATAGATAAATAGTGGTCTTGGGAATTGCGTGAAACCTTCATTCCTCCAAGCAACTTTTTGCTCAGCTTGGCAACTTCTTGCTTGCGGTCGAGCAAGAAGTTGCAAGGTAATCAGTAAGTATCTGTAAAATAATAAAATAAAACTTGGCATGCTTTTCGCACTATGACCATTACCACAGTGAATAGGCTGTGCTTAATGATTAAACGTTTATAGGA
>AQOF01000031.1 GCA_000565345.1 Salinivibrio costicola subsp. costicola ATCC 33508 = LMG 11651
TAWGATGCGGCGTATGTACTCAATATAGAGCTTCATTATCTTCCACCTTATAGCCCCAACCTCAACCCAATAGAGCGGTTATGGAAGGTCATGAACGAGCATGCAAGGAATAATCTCTATTTCAAAACTAAACGGGATTTTGCACAAGCGATTGACCGATTTTTTACTGTGACTCTTCCTGAGATCGCAGAGTCTTTGACGTCTCGTATTAACGATAACTTTCAGATGTTCAACCATGCACCTTCAAGTTAATTGGGTATATAATAAGTACATGTGCGTAAACTTTTTGCACAACAAGTTGAATACGCTCATACCTAACCAATGAACAGAAGGAAGTTTGCTGTCATGTTCAAAAAGACACAGCGAGAATTGGATACCTGCCAAACGGAAAAAGCCGCACTCCAAGCTGAGCTCGATGCCATCAATACACATATTGCGACTATTACCTTCTCGCCTGACGGCACCATTACCAGTGTAAACGATAAACTCCTAAGTATTATTGGTTACAGTCGTGATGAGGTTATCGGCCAGCATCACCGCGCGGTTTGTTTCGACGAAACCGTTAATGACCCAAGTTACCAACAATTTTGGCAATCACTCGCGCAAGGTAAACCACAGAAAGGCGTATTTCGTCGCCGCCATCAGCAAGGACAAGAAATTTGGATGGAAGCGACTTATGTGCCGATCAAAGATACCAGCGGCAAAGTAGTCAGCGTTCGAAAATTGGCAGCGGATGTCACTAAACAGCACAAAGAGAGCTTACGACAACAATCTATTCTGGCTGCTATCGATCGTTCATTGGCGGTGATTGAATTTGAACCTGACGGCACAATTGTTCGTGCAAATGATAATTTCCTGGCCGCGGTGGGCTACCAAGCACGAGAAATTGCAGGCCAGCATCATGAGATATTTTGTGATCACGCGTTTTATGAAGATAACCCAAACTTCTGGGCATCACTAGCCAGCGGCCAATTCACGTCCGGCCAATACTTGCGTCGTGATAAACATGGTAATGAAATTTGGCTCGAAGCAACGTATAACCCCGTTTTTGATGTCAATGGTAAAGTCTACCGCGTGATCAAGTTCGCGACTGCAACCACTGATACAGTGAAGAAAAATCAAGCCGTTAATCAGGCGGCAGAGCTTGCTCAAGCATCATCAGAACAAACGCTCAAGCATAGTGAAAACGGTAGCGCCTTACTACAAGAAGCCGTTCAGCTATCGCAAAACGTCACCGACCAAGCTGTCGAAGCCGCTAATCAGGTAAATCAGCTCAGTGAGCATGCACAGAGCATTGAAAACATCGTCACCACGATCAAACAAATCGCCGAACAAACTAACTTGCTCGCACTCAATGCAGCGATAGAAGCGGCGCGCGCGGGTGATCAAGGCCGTGGATTCGCGGTTGTTGCTGACGAAGTTCGAGGTTTATCACAACGCACCAGCAAGTCCACCACAGAAATTGCCGATGTCGTCGATGAAAACCTACAACTGATCAAAGGGGTGAGTGAGGCAATGGAAAGAGTCACTGAGCAATCAACTATGGGGCAAGAAAAAGTCACCGCAGCCGATAACGTGATGAGTGATATTCACGCAGGTGCAGAAGAAGTGTCGGCAACCGTTCGCGGTCTCACACATTAAAAGTAGACCTTCACCACCAACGCGTAATGGACCAATAAAGTGGATGAGAAAATAAGATGCGACCCCATATAAATGACGTGACTTCGTTAAAGTTGTCAGAGCTAATCCTAGCCTTGAGTACGGCGCTCGATATGACTGAAGGACAGCCACCCGAACATTGTATGCGCTGCACGTGGTTAGGAATGAAACTCGCTGACGCCTTAGCGCTCGATGATCAACAACGTCATGATCTTTTCTATACGTTGCTGCTAAAAGATGCGGGCTGCAGGAGCAATGCGGCACGGATCTGCGAACTGTACCTCACCAATGATTTAGCATTTAAACAAAGCTACAAGGTAGTGGACGGTAGCTTATCCAGCGTACTGAATTTACGTACTAAAAATTACCGGCGTAAAGCGTGGGTTTATGCAGAAGCTCTCGACCACACTCGATATCATTCGTCATGGCGACATGTATGCGCAAGAGCTGATCGAAACGCGATGTACCCGTGGTGCCGATGTCGCACGCGATTTACGTTTTAGTGAAAGCGTTGCTGAAGCCATCTACGCGCTGGATGAACACTATGATGGTGGTGGGCGTCCTGATCAGTTAAAGGCCGATCAGATCCCCTTGTTTTCGCGCATCGCATTGATGACGCAAGTCATTGATGTTTTTCGAACAGAATCCGGTGTCGACGCTGCACTCAGTGAGCTGAAAAACCGTCGCGGCACTTGGTTTGACCCCGACCTCGTCGATACCTTTTTACAGCTGGCTCGCGAACCGCAATTTTGGCAGCAACTGGATAGCCCCACATTAAAAGAAGAAGTCCTGTCGATGACGCCTGCCAACACATGCATTTGGGTCGATGATGATTATATGGATGACATTGCAGCTGCCTTTGGGCGTATTGTTGATGCCAAAAGCCTTTCACCTCGGGTCACAGTGAACGTGTCACCGTATACGCTAGCTTAATTGCTGACGAGTTAAACATCAGTGAACACGATAAAAAATGGCTAAAGCGTGGCGCGTTACTGCACGATAATTGGCAAACTCGGCGTAAGCAATGATGTGCTCGATAAGCCGGGAAAACTGGATAACGAGGAATGGGAGCACGTTAAACGCCATGCTACACTAAGTAAAACCATCTTATCGAAAATCCACCAATTCGATCACCTCGCCAAGTTCGCTAGCGCCCATCACGAAAAGTTCGATGGCTCCGGGTATCCAGACGGCATGCAGGGCGATGACATTTCCCTGCTCACTCGCATTATTACCACCGCAGATATTTTTGATGCTATCACTGCTGAGCGCCCCTATCGTGGCCCTATCCCAATGAACAAAGCCTTATCCATCATGAAAGAAGAAACTGGCACGGCAATCGACGCGCGCTGTCTACAAGCGTTAATCGCAGGTCTCGAGCGTCTTCCTGAGCATTTTATTGTTCATGACGATACATCGATCACATCATAGGCTTAACCTATCAGGTATATAGGTTAACTCCACTTTCCTTTTTTAATTCGGGACGTTATTCTATTTTCATCAATCGAAACAACACAGTTTCCAGTGTTCAATTTTCGCGATAGCGCGACGATTTAACACATTGATTTTGCCACTAAGGAGGCATTAGATGAGTAAACAATCAGCATTGATCGGGTTGGACAGCACCAAAGCTGCAGATTTAGCAGCTCGCCTAGATACGCTATTAGCAAACTACCAAGTGCTGTACACCAATGTGCGTGGTTTTCACTGGAACATCAAAGGCGGCGACTTCTTTGAGCTACACGTAAAATTCGAAGAGATCTATACCGATCTGCAAACTAAGATCGATGAAGTAGCCGAGCGCATTCTTACTATTGGTGGTACCGCTGAACACCGCTTCAGTGAATATTTGAAAATCAGTGAAATCAAAGAGCATGCACCAGAGGCGAACGGTCAAGCCGGTCTACGCGCCATTGTTGATGGGTTTAGTGTATTAATTAGCCTACAACGTGACATTATGAGCCTTGCTGGTGAAGCTGACGACGAAGGCACATCAGCACTAATGAGCGATTACATCCGCGAACAAGAAAAACTACTCTGGATGTTCAACGCATACTTGAACTAATCACCTGTTCGATAACGTAAAAATAGCCCGCTTTGTCGGGCTATTTTTTTATGTCTCTCGCCTTTAAACACGTTTGATAGATCGCTCGCCTAGCGTCATTTAACTCGCCTGGCGTTAACTGATTCAGCGGTGTAAGGTGTTTCTGGTAAAGGCAAAGCTAGCCGTTCGACGTAATTCACTTTGATAGCGCCTTGGTACTCAAAATGCGTCACGATCGCGCTCAAGTGTTCCGATTTAGCGGGACGTTTAACGGGAAGCGAGACCTTCACCGGGCTCGGTGTGTTTTCCGCGCTACTTGTCACATAAATTGGCGTTTGCTCGATCCATCGGTACGCATCATCTAGCCATAGCCAATAAGCGGCTGCCGGCGCGCAACTGGTTGGCGTGTTGGGCAAATCCACCGTTAATTGTTGATCAGGATGGCCGATTAGTTTCACCCAAGGGCGCCGCGGTAATCCGTAAACGACCAAGCTGTAGTGCTGCCCACCTAAACGCAGTTCGTAAACACCTGGATCCACTTGGGTAAAAAGTTGTCCTGATTCAATTTCTTGAAATCCAGTTTGAGCGCCTAATATTTCACTGATCACCGTCTGACCATTGGGATCAGTGAGCGTAACCAAAGTTGCACGCGATACATGCTTCAGACGACCATGATCTTAACTTATACGTTGATGCTCCTGCGCGTCGCACAAAAGAATGGTAAGCCTTGTGGAATATCCTTTCCATTCGGCTCAGTCAGGCGTTGACCACAATCTGTTTGATTGATGATCGCATGTTTGAGCGCGGCCCAATGCTGGGTAGCAATCTGTTCTTGCGATAGTGCAAAAATAAGCTCCTGCCAAGCAACAGTAGGTCGGTCGGCGGCTAATGCCTGGTAGGTCTGTTGCATGGGCGTATCACCAAACCAGGCTTGCTCAGCGTTTACTTTTACGCTTAGCATCGCGAATCCGAGAACCAGCAAGCGTCCCCATCGTGTCATAGCATCACCAATCGATAGCCCACTCCACGATGCGTCTCTATTGCTAAATCGGGCAATTTTTGTCGTAACCGCAACACATGATTATCCACAGTACGAGTGGTGGGAAACGCTTGATAACCCCAAATCTTGTTGAGTAATTCTTCACGATGAAAAACTCGCCCTGGGTTTTGTATTAACAATAATAACAGGTCAAATTCTTTCGGTTTCAACATCACGGATTCATTCTGCCAATAAACATTCCGCGATCCCGGCTCAACCTTGATCGGTCCATACAAAAGCTGGCGCTCGCGCCGCTGTTGGTACCCATCATAAACACTGCGCGCTAACCCCAGCACTAGCGCCCCAAAAATAGCCACCAAAATAGCAATCATGACGCCTCGATAAGCGGGATGTAACTGATTACAAATATTACCATATCGGTAGTCACAGCCCGTTGAGTGGGTCGATAGGCTCAAACGATAATTATCGGCGATCGACGTCCATTGTGTGCGAGGTAACGCTTTCCACCCTTCTTCCCCATTTAACCACAGACGGTCTCCATCCAAATAGGCACGATAACCGTTAAGCAAGGCATCACGCCCTGACTGACTAAGCGCGGCCAGTGCGTCATGCAAAGGGTGATTTTTATTGGCGAGAGTCACACGCTCTACCAGTTCAGGCGGTGGTGTCTTTATTGCGTAATGGCTTAAATAACGCTCGGCGTAACTCCCCCCAGCAGGATGAAGCAGCGGATTTTTTTCAAACCATTCAACCGGTAAAGGCTGTTCTCGACAAAGCGCAAGCTCGAAGCGCTGAGCAACTAACAGCCTTGGTACCACAATGCGCGGATTAGGTTGGCAGGTTTGAACGACCTGGTAGAGAGCGCTCAGATCTTGCCAATCAAAATGTTCAAAATCTGGATATTGTGCCTGGCTCACTAAAAGCGCTTGAGGATAAGCGTTTAAAGCCGGCTGAGCGACCATCAGGGTCCCTGCTTGCCACGCTTCATCGTAAAACCCCTTAAGCTGCGTTTGTAGATCGCTCGCCATCACTTGGCTACTCACCAAGATAGCTATCCATGCCACCCACATTCGCCTTATCACCACGTCACGCCTCCATTGGGCCCACTGCTGCCTGTATATTTAATGATCATAGTCGAGTCATGCCAGGCTGTGTCACCCAGGTGTCAACAGACGATAATAGAAGACAGACTCTCATATCATCCCAAAAAATCAGTTGGTTGTGCACATATCAGTTTGTTGTGTAAATAGGCGGTGGAATTCACAGGAAAATGATGGTGTATTGTTCGGGAAGCATTTGATTTTAGGGGGGAGCAGAAAGGGCGGAGACCTCCCCAGCTACATCCCGGCACACACGTCCCAAGCGCGGGCTGCTTCCTTCCGGACCTGACCCAGTACACAAGATAGTGTTGCGGGAGAACCAAGGAGGCCTCCATCGATATGTCGTTAAGCTTGCTTAACTGCGGGGCATTATGTGGCAAGGCTGGATGCAATGCAAGGAGGATTCGTTTTCTTACCGATTAACTGTTGATCTTATAAGCAATTATCACTTAATTATCGTCTGAGTCTTCCAAGAGTAAATACTCACCTACCCAGATAGCCGCCAGCATAGTGGCCCACGCCACCAGTAACGACATCGTTAATTGATAGGGAACACGCCAAGCAATAACTAAAAACGGCACGCACGGCAAAATGTGCATCGCAAGGTGACGTGAAGCGGCTAAACGCGGTGTAAGCGCCACCCACTGTAACAGCCCAATCATCGCAACCACTGCCACGCTCCACAGCGCGGATGGCCACCCAACCGCCGCGGCCAGAATGGGAAGCACTAGCCAAGCGCCACGGCGAGGTGGTTGGTAGCCCGGCCAATATTGCATCGATAGCCATAACCCGCATAACGCCGCAAGTTGAAGAGCCAAAAACCAGGGAGCTCCGCCTAATTTTGCTTCCGACTGCAGAGCCATTATCCCTGCGAAAATAGCGAGCATCACAGCCCCAAGTAACCACTTAACATGGGGATGCCGGTCAGGATTAAACCATAAAGATAACGCTGGCAAGATCAGCAAAGTACTTGCCGCAAGCAAAGCAGGTAACTGCGGTAAAGAAAGGGCCAAGGCCGCCATTCCCAACAGCAATAACCAACTCGCCAATTTGTCTGGGTAGAAGAAAAACAACGCAGGCGCCATGATCGCTAGCTCATGTAAGGCATCGCCGGCACTGATACTTGCAGCAATAGCAATCGCTAGTACGATCGCGGGCCAAACTAATGAGGAAATCCGCATGCACACTCCTTGTGCTGTGGTCATGATTCCCAGTGTAGCGACTAGTTGTCGGATCGTACCAGCGTAATGGTTGGATCATAGGTGTGATTCGTATCCGTGATCACTTTATTAACCGTATTGGTGATAAATAACGGACGTTCACTGACATCAATTTGCGCGGTGATCACATAATCATGAGAAGCAGAAATTTGGCTTGGATCGTAATTTAGCGCGAAGTGGAGGGGCACTTGCTGACCTTCAGTCACAAAAGACTGTCGGCTAATCACTTTACCCGGCGAGTCCATTTTTTTTATTTCTACCAAACGCACAGTGACACTGGCAGTCTCGGGTAAAGCAAGGCGCTCACGATAGACCAAAGTACCAGAAATATTCGCTAAATCATTGGGTTGGCTATTACCAGAGCAAGCGGTAAACACTAGAGCAGTAAATAAGGCGAACAACAGAAACGTTAGTTTCTTCATTAAAGAATCCCCACCGAAACGCGTTTGAATGCGGCAAAAACGCTAAGGTTATGATAGCTTGAACAATAACAATGGAAGCATAGCATGAATCAAGGACTTATGAGCCAACCACTGACAGAACTCTTACAACTGCTGCAGCTTGAGCGATTAGACACCGGCCTATATCGCGGCCAAAGTGAGAATCTTGGACTGCCACAAGTGTATGGCGGGCAAGTGATTGGTCAAGCGCTCTCTGCCGCGAAAACATCCATCGAAGCCGATCGCTTTTTGCACTCATTTCACAGCTACTTCCTGCGTCCAGGCGACCCGGAACAACCGATCATCTATGATGTTGAGATACTCAGAGATGGAAAAAGTTTCAGTACTCGACGAATAAAAGCCGTACAGTACGGCAAACCGATTTTCTATCTTACCGCATCGTATCAAGAGGAAGAGGAAAGTTTCGAGCATCAAAACACGATGCCGACAGACGTGCCCGCTCCGGAAACTTTGCGCTCGGAGCAATCACTGGTCGCAGATATTGCCCATAAACTACCCGCCAATGTTGTCAAAGCGTTTGGCAGTGATAAACCAATAGAAGTTCGCCCTGCGACTGTGATCAATCCACTGAAGCCAGAACCGGCCCCAGCGAAGCAATATCTCTGGATCCGTGCTAACGGTGAAGTCGGCGATGACTACCATGTCCACCAATACTTGCTGGGCTACGCGGCGGATTGGGGGTTTTTGGTCACTGCGCTACAACCTCACGGGGTAACATTACTGACCCCAGGCATGAAAGTGGCTACTATTGATCACTCTATGTGGTTCCACCGCCCGTTTAGAATGGATGAGTGGTTGCTGTTTGCGATTGAAAGCCCCTCCGCCAGTGGTGCACGTGGATTTGTTCGCGGAGAGCTTTTTAACCAACAAGGTGACCTAGTGGCTTCTGCTACTCAAGAAGGGTTAATGCGTAAGCTCTCCTAGCGCTCAGCGACGCTATTCGCTGCAAACAAGGGGCCTGAGCCCCTTTTTAATTTTCTTACCTATGACACGACTAAGCCTGCGCTTCTTCCTCAAGCGCCGCCAAGTGAGCGCTGGCTTGCTGAAGCTGGTACATCTGCCAGTAACGCCCTTGCTGGCGTAGCAGGCTTTGATGACGCCCTTGCTCAATCACGCGGCCGCGATGCAAAACCAAGATGTTATCGGCCTCGGCAATAGTCGATAAACGGTGCGCAATCACTACCACTGTCATCTGCTGACGTAACCTACTTAATGCTTGCTGAACAAGCTCTTCGGTACCGGAATCGATATTGGCGGTGGCTTCATCAAGGATCAATATTTTAGGCTGACGGACTAACACCCGCGCTAGAGCCAATAGCTGACGTTGCCCAGCTGAGAACGTCATCCCCCCCTCGCCCAATGGAGTCTCTAAACCAGCAGGTAAGCCTTTCACGTACTCTGCCAATGCTACTTGCTCTAATGCATGCCAAATCACAGCATCGTCCAGTGACTGACCCAGCGCGATATTTTCTTTTAAGCTGCCAGTTAACATGTGCGGATTTTGTTGCACCATCGCCACGCCCTCGCGCAAACTTTGATGGCTTAAGGTTTCAATCGGCAAACCACCCAGCGTTAACGTGCCTTCTCCTGGGCGATAAAACCCCATGAGTAATGACGCTAAGGTTGATTTACCGCTCCCCGTATGGCCGACCAACGCCAGAAAGCCGCCAGCAGGTACATTGACATTCACCTCTGACAATACTGGCGTTTCGCCATCATAAGAGAAGGATATATCACGCAGTACAATGGCACCGTCAGGAATCGGTGTACTGTCATGACCATATTGCTCGGGCGGCGTATCCATCATTTCAAACAATCGCTCCCCCGCTGAAATCGCCTGCTGAAGCAGTGATAATTGTTGCATCATCTCAATCAGCGGCTCAGTGATTCGACCCAGGTAACTCAAAAAAGCATAGAGCACCCCGACGCCAATCACTTCCATTCCACTGACGCCGAAAATTGCCACCAAGGACAGCAAGGCGGCACCGGAGAGCAAATCAATCAAGGGACGGAGATAGATCCCGTTAAGGCGCTGAATGGTGACCATGGCATCCAAGTGATCCGCGGTCATCGTTTGAAAGCGGGAAGAAAACGCCTGCTCTTGCTGCATCAATTGGATAAGATTCATGCCCTGTACCGACTCGTTCATCACCCCGTTGATATCAGCAAGTCGGTCTCGCGCTCGGCGATAGGCGGGCGCTGAGCGTTTTTGATACCGTACCATTACCAAGATGACACAGGGCAATAACACCAGCACGACTAACGTCAGTTCAATACTGAGCAGCAGCATCGCCACCAGCATCACGCTAATCAAGGCGATGTTGCGTAAAAAAGTCGAAAGCACCGACACATACAGCTCTTTCAAGGATTCGGTATCATTGGTTAAGCGCGAGACAATCCGCCCCATCGGCACATAGTCAAACGCGGATAACGGCTGTTTGATCACATTGGCAAACACGGTTTTTCGAATCCGCTGAATAATCGCCACCGCCATGGTGTTAAAGCGTAACTCGTACTGATACTGGAAGCCGGCCGAAACAATGGTTGATACAATGTACCCCACCGCAAGCGCCCACATGATCATCGCCGGATAATGGTCTTTGGCAACATAGCTATCAAGAAAGATTTGCACCAAATAAGGGCCGGTCACTTCCGCCACCGCGGCTACCAATAAGAAAATGGCGGCAATCACAAACTGGCGACGATCGCGACGCATATAGCTTAATAGCCGATATAAAATCTCTCGCTTAGTCATTGCGCGGCTCCTCATCGGCATCCAGTGCCGCTTCCAGCTGCTGATATTGATGCATTTCTTGATACCATCCTGGCTGTTGAATCAATTGACGATGCTGACCGCGCTCGCGTATTTGGCCATGACTAAGCACCACGATTTCGTCGGCGCTTTCCAAGGCCGATAAGCGGTGAGCAATCACGATCGTGGTACGCGTTTGTTGATGCTGTTGTAGATTCTGCAAAATCCGATGCTCAGTGTCACCATCAACCGCCGACAAGGCATCATCCAAAATCAAACACTCGGCACCCACCAATAATGCGCGAGCAATCGAAATGCGCTGCTTTTGACCACCGGACAGAGTAATCCCCTTTTCTCCAACAGCCGTTTGATAGCCCTGCGGCAACTGACGAATATCCTCGTCAATACAAGCCAAGTGAGCCGCGTGTTCAATCTCCGTTTGAGTTGCGTCGGGGCGACCGAGGGCGATGTTTTCCGCAATCGAGCGCGAGAACAAAAACGGTGTTTGCGTCACCACCGCAAAACGTTGTCGCCACGACGACAAATCAGCGTTCGCAATCGATACATCACCATAACGAATATCGCTTTTTTCCAACTTAGTCAGATGCAATAGAAGTTGTAACAAGGTGGATTTGCCACTGCCAACCGGGCCCGCAATCCCCAGCATTGCCCCAGGCGGGAGGATCACATGGATATCTTTGAGGGCAAAACTGTCATCCGGTTGCCACTTAAACTGCTCAATGGCCAGCGTCAACGGCTGCATGGTGTCAGGCAGCGGTGTGTCACCACCAACAATGTCTGGCTGCTCTTGCATCAGCGCATCAATACGGGTCCACGCCGCTCGGCCCCGTTCGATAATATTGAACAGCCAGGCGATCGCGAGCATCGGCCAAATCATCAAACCTTGGTACAAGGTAAACGCCGTCAGATCGCCTAACGAAATCTCACCGTTAGCAACCAAATAGCCACCACCGGAAACGGTAAAGAAAAACGACGCGCCAATGGTGCCTTGAATCACCGGCGAAAACAGCGCATCGACCGCGCTACGGCGAGGTTTTCTCCCCGGTACGATCCGCAACCTGGTCGAACTGATTCATTTGGTGCTGCTCTAGACCAAAGGCACGTACCATTCTAACCGCAGACAGTGAAGACTGACTCACCTCTGACAGCTCAGAAAACGCCGCTTGTGACTCGGTGAAGGTATGATGTAAACGGCGCCCAAACCGATTGACTAAAAAGGCCATCACCGGCATCGGCAACAGCGCTAAAATCGTCAGTTGCCAACTGATTTGGCTGACCATCACAATCAATACCGCCGCACCTGTGATAATGGAATCACCCGCGGTCAGGACTCCCTCTCCGGCGGTCATCACCACCGCTTTCACATCATTAGTGGAGCGCGCCATGATATCGCCACTCGGATAGCGACGGAAAAAATGCGGAGATTGGCGAGTAAAGTGATCATAAAGCCGATTACGCAGCACAGAGCCAAGCTCCGCCGCCGCACCGAAAAGCCACACTCGCCAAACAATGCGCAGCAGATACACCACCCCCCAGATAGCTAGCATGCCCGCTAATAGCCATAACAGTGTTTGCGTAGAAATATCTCCCGCAACCACGCCGTCGACCACATGGCCCACGGCCATCGGTGGGATCAGCTCGAAGACAGAGACAAATACCAAAATAATCATGGCGCCGACATAGCGACGCCATTCACGTTTAAAAAACCAGCCTAACTGCCAAAACACCTTCATGAGGCTCCTTATTCTCCCCGCCTTTTATTATTTATCTGACCTATCCGATCGGTAGGGCGGTGGTGTATTTAAGTGCTTCCATTGCGAACGTTGATGTCACATTATTCAGACTTGGCACAGAATTGACCAGCTTTTTATAAAAATGATCAAATCGAGTCATATCAGCCACCTGCACCTTCATCATGTAATCATACTCACCTGCCATGCGATAGAATTCCATCACCTCAGGAAACTCAGTCACCACCTCCGTAAAGGTTTTGTACCACTGCTCACTGTGATCATTAGTTTTGATGTGGACGAAGGCGGTAAACGCGAGGCCAACGGTTTCGGGGTCAAGCAATGCCACCCGACCACGGATCACGCCTTGTGATTCCAGCCGTTTCAGCCGCTTCCAACAGGGAGTCGTGGTTAAATTCACCCGTTCGGCCAGCGCGGACACAGACCAGTTGGCATCTTCCTGCAGCGCCGCGAGTAAAGTGCGATCTATCTCATCTAATGTGACAACCATAAAAATATATTCTCTTTAATCGTTTTATTATGAGTTTTATTTTCTCTTTTGGCGTCATTATAGAGCAAAAATAGCAAGGTTTTTATCCTGCGCTTTGCGTAAACTGGTACTAATCACGTATTCGGAGACGCATGATGACAACCCCACCTCTTTGCCATACTTGGGTCGGTAACGCGATTCGCCTGACTGAAGCGGACTTTAAACGCTCTGCAGATACCCATTTAATCAAGCTCGATCTCCCTAGCTTTACGGACATTGATATCTATCTGAAAGACGAAAGCACCCACCCAACCGGTAGCCTAAAGCATCGCTTGGCGCGCTCTTTGTTTTTGTACGGCTTATGTAATGGTTGGATTGATGAGCACACCACCATCATTGAAAGCTCATCAGGCAGTACTGCCATTTCCGAAGCGTATTTTGCTCGCCTACTTGGCTTACGGTTTATTGCTGTGGTGCCCAAAAACACTGCGTGTAAGAAGATTGAGCAAATCCGTTTTTATGGCGGTGAAGCGCACTTTGTCGAGCGGTCAGACCAGATCTATGCCGAGTCTCGCCGCCTTGCTAAAGAGCTCAATGGCCATTACATGGACCAGTTTACGTATGCAGAGCGAGCGACGGACTGGCGCAGCAATAACAACATCGCCAATCGAATTTTTGATCAAATGCAGTACGAGCGCTTTCCGATCCCTCGCTGGATTGTGATGAGCCCAGGCACCGGCGGTACCTCAGCGACCATTGGCCGCTACATTCGCTATCGCTGCCAACCCACTCAACTGATGGTGGCCGATGCTGAGCACTCGGTATTTCACGATTACTTCCTCACCGGCGATAAAAACTTAACGACGAATGAGAGCAGTCGGATTGAAGGGATTGGACGGCCACGTGTCGAGCCCAGCTTTATTCCCGGCGTGATTGATAGAATGACCACAGTGCCGGACACTCACAGTATCGCCACCATTCACTGGCTAGAAAGCCAGCTTGGCCGCAAAGCCGGCGCGTCCACCGGTACCAACCTATACGGCGTCTTGATGCTGGCGAATGAAATGCGCGCCAACGGCGAGAAAGGCTCTATCGTCACCTTGCTGTGTGACAGCGGCGAGCGCTACCTAGACACCTATTACAACCCTGATTGGGTACGCAAGCACATTGGCGCACTCGACCAAGCGACCCATGATTTGCAGACTTTGTTGGGGTAACGCGCCATCGTCTATACAGACGTTTGATAAACAGGCGCATTAATATATAGATCAGGCGTAGGTCGGCATAAGCGCTGGGACGATATTAAACTTGTCACTCGGTGTAGCCGGCGCGCCCGTTGCACGGCGCCATCGGACATCGTAGATCAAATTGGTGCCAATCGCGAATGGCATCATTGATATTAAAGTACGCGTAGGTCGGCATAAGCGCCAGTGCGATGCCAATTATTATCACGATATGGGCCGCGCGCCATCCGACATTAAGATCAAAGTTGGCGCCGGTGTTAAATTTGGCGCCGATCGTGACAGGCGCCCAGGCAGCATAGTGCATCATAGTTGACATCTTACCGGGGCTTGTGTCACCTCTCCCCTACTCAGACTCACTCGCTTTTTTACGCTTTTCCAAATCGGCAAAAAAGGTGTTTGGGAAAGGAGTCGGAGAAGATTCGCCTTTGCCATCAAAGAGCACAACTACATCAGTCAAATCGCGAGGTGATTTCTTAACCCAGCCATTAGGGTCGGCGCCTTTCTTTGGTGTGCAATCAACCAGTTTGTCTAAGCAGTTTTTAGTGAAAAAGACCCTAACTCTTTGACCATCGACAATGACTTGTATTGAACCATAGTCACGGTCGAAATTTTGGTAATAATTATCCATTGTTTTCATTTTGGCTTCGGCATTATCTGGAATGGGAGCAGATATGCGGTGATAGGAGATTAAACCGCTACTCGGCTCTGGGTTACCTTTTGCCCACTCACCTTCGATGTAAGCAGGGGCATCTATTTTTCCTCCGCCTGAGTGGGCCCCAGGATAACCACCGACAGAACCCATAGCGAAGTTTGCTCGGCCTCCTGATAGCGTTGTAATCGTCATTTTGGACACGATATGCCGACCGGTAGTACTGCCATTAGTAAAGCCAGCCTCAACGGTATAATGTTCGGGCTTGCAACCTAAAACAGCCACTGACAAAAACAGTAGTAAAAATACTTTCCATTTAGTCACTGCCAAATGCATGATATATGAAATGGTGATTGTTAATAGAATGTACTTGATAAGTGCATAAGGTATCATCTTATAACATATTCAAGAGCTAGCGATGAAATCAATATAAAAAATCCCAGCATTGAAATATTGACAATATTTGAAAAAACCACATAAGTTTTACCATGCTTCCCATAGTTTTTTTTGATGCTTTTCCGCCAGTTTATTATTTTCTTACGTGAGATTTTCCACGCAAACCTTAACATCATATATCCATACCACGTATATAAAAAAGAGCTTGCAAACACCCATGAAAAGTTACTTTCAAAAATCAACCTTGCTCTTTCCTTAACTTGCTCTGGTGCTGATTCGCACATTCCGTTGATCATTTTATATCTTTTTTTTCTAAATTTAATAGAAAGGTAAATATTTATGCTTACCCAAAGAATGAACGAGGGTAAAAATAAAATAAATCCTATTCTCATTAGAACATCAATCAAAGATAAACTCCTCTAATCTAACCCCTAAGTTATCAGATATATCTGAGCCATATACCCCCCATAGAGATGAGCTTGCAGCAATTAGACCTATAGATAACCCACCAGTTACAGGTATAAGACCCACCGCTATACCAATAGTTAACCCTCCAGCAACGTTTAAAGCGCTCGATGTAAGATTTCGAGTAATGCTTCTATTACAAGTATCCTCAAACCAACCTCGGGTATTACATGTAGTTACCACATCAGTAGCGTTTCCATATAACCCGGCTCCAATTACGAGACCGTTAGCGATACCTAATGAGCGGCTAAATGACATCGCCTGCTTATACAACGCGGTCATTTCAATACCAGAAATTGCTTTAGAAAAGTCTCTTGCTCGGTAAAGTTGACGTTTACCGACATTTAGGTAGTTATTGATACGCTTTGTCTGTATGTTTCTAATATATCCTGGCTTTCCAATCTCCGTCAGTATTAACTTCATCTCTTGCTGAAATGTGCGGGCTTCTTTTCTCCATGCTTTGTAGTCAGGGTGAGAGTATAGCTTTGGT
>AQOF01000032.1 GCA_000565345.1 Salinivibrio costicola subsp. costicola ATCC 33508 = LMG 11651
GACGAACCGCTGGTGTTCGGGTTGTGTCGCCAGACGCATTGCCCGGTAGCTAAGTTCGGCACAGATAAGCGCTGAAAGCATCTAAGCGCGAAGCTGGCCCCGAGATGAGTCATCCCTAGAGCTTCGAGCTCTCTAAAGGGTTGTCGTAGACGACGACGTTGATAGGCAGGGTGTGTAAGCGCTGTGAGGCGTTGAGCTAACCTGTACTAATTGCCCGTGCGGCTTAACCATACAACACCCAAGAGGTTTTGGGTTGGACTCGAAATAAAGCCAGTTGATTGTGGCGAGAACAAAACAGCTTTCTAGATTCGTGTTTTGACTGAAAAGTGAAGACACACCAAATTTTGCTTGGCGACCATAGCGCTTTGGACCCACCTGACTCCATGCCGAACTCAGTAGTGAAACGAAGCAGCGCCGATGGTAGTGTGGGGTCTCCCCATGTGAGAGTAGGACATCGCCAGGCTTTGATTATAAATTGCGCCTATTGCTTGTGATTTTTGATAGCTGCAATGCTCATGTATTGGCATACATTGTGCGTCTCGCTTCAAAACTCCCTGCGCATAGCTCGCAATTTAATCATCAAAGCGGATACGCGTAAGACTTTGATGAAACAGAATTGGTGCGGAGTGGTAGTTCAGTTGGTTAGAATACCGGCCTGTCACGCCGGGGGTCGCGGGTTCGAGTCCCGTCCACTCCGCCACTACTTAGAAACCCTAGCTGAAAAGCTGGGGTTTTTTGCGTTTAAGCCCCTGGATAGTGATATTGGGGCTTTTTGGGTTATCGCATCGTATCGAGTAGGGCATTGAGTAAAGGTTCTTTGGCGCGGGAAGTTTTACAACAAAGGCCTAGTTCGAGAGGTTGTACGATTTCTTGGCGCAAGCGCTCAACCTTGTCCTTTACTGGACTGTTATCAATCACCACATCCGGTGCAACACCAATACCACAGCCCAATGCCACCATACTGACTATCGCCTCGTGACCCGCTATTTGTGCGTAGACGTTTGCCTCGATGCCTTTGCTGGCCAACCATTGATCAACGAGTTCGCGTGCTGTTCCCGCTTCGGGCAAGATTAAGGGTATGTGTTGCCAGTCAATGGCTTGTAAGTCAATGCCACTGCTGGCCATTGCCGGCGCGATAACCGACAAGCTCACGGTATCAATGGGTTGAAAGACTAAACTTGACGACAAATACTTTGGTTTAGCGGCAATGGCAATGTCTGCACTATTGTCTTGCACCTTTTCTTCTGCCTGAGCGGGATCGCCGGTCAGCAGTTGTAGCTCGATATTTGGGTATTGCTGACGAAACCGCGCGAGGAGCTCAGGTAAATGGCTATAGCTGGCGGTGACCGAGCAAAAGAGCGTGAGCTTACCGCCGAGCAAAGAGGCATGTTCATTAATATTGGCTTTGGTGGTATGCCATAGTTGTAAGATTTCTCGCGCCACGGGTAATAACGTTTTTCCTGCGGGTGTTAAGGTAACGGCTTTGTTAGTCCGAATAAACAACGGTTGACCGATGTCCCCCTCAAGCCGTTGAATAATCCGACTTAAGGCCGATGGGCTAGCATGCATGGCTTTTGCCGCACGGGTATAGCTTTTGGTATCACAGAGGTGAAGAAAACCCGTAAGTTGTTTGGTGTTCATGGTATGTTCTTGCTTTATTTGCAATGTCATGTTGTGAATATATCACTTTAGGCAATGTGACGGTTAAGGTAGTATCAAAATTAAGCGGTGAAAACACACCTAATCATGGATTCGAATCAATGGAGCACCCTATGGCGAACTACTTTAATACCCTGAATTTGCGTCAACAATTGGAACAATTAGGCGTTTGTCGATTTATGTCGCGCGATGAATTTGCCAACGAGGCCGAATTCCTCAAAGGTAAAAAAGTGGTGATTGTTGGCTGTGGGGCGCAAGGGCTTAATCAGGGTCTAAACATGCGTGATTCGGGTCTTGATGTGGCTTATGCACTGCGTCAGGCGGCGATTGATGAGAAGCGTCCTTCTTACCAAAACGCGGTCGATCATGGGTTTAAAGTGGGGAGCTACCAAGATGTGATCCCACAAGCGGATTTGGTGATCAATCTGACCCCAGATAAGCAACACTCCAACGTCGTAGAGACCGTCATGCCGTTGATGAAAGATGGCGCTGCGCTCGGTTACTCTCATGGCTTTAATATCGTCGAAGTGGGTCAGCGCATTCGTGAAGATATTACCGTCGTTATGGTGGCGCCTAAGTGTCCAGGTACCGAAGTGCGTGAAGAGTATAAACGCGGCTTTGGTGTGCCGACGCTGATCGCGGTCCACCCAGAAAATGATCCTAACGGCGAAGGCTTTGAGGTTGCGAAAGCATGGGCAGCCGCAACCGGCGGTCATCGTGCCGGGGT
Organism: Salinivibrio costicola subsp. costicola ATCC 33508 = LMG 11651; assembly: GCA_000565345.1. Classification (GTDB taxonomy): domain Bacteria; phylum Pseudomonadota; class Gammaproteobacteria; order Enterobacterales; family Vibrionaceae; genus Salinivibrio; species Salinivibrio costicola. Next base: position 2,387 of record AQOF01000032.1, read on the forward strand.
GCTAGCGTCTTCGTTTGTGGCGGAAGTAAAATCAGACCTGATGGGCGAACAAACCATCCTGTGTGGCATGCTGCAGGCCGGATCGGTTGTTTGCTATGAGAAAATGATTGCAGAAGGTGTTGAGCCGGGCTATGCGGGTAAACTTATTCAATATGGCTGGGAAACCATTACTGAAGCGCTGAAATTCGGTGGCATCACGCATATGATGGATCGCTTGTCCAACCCCGCGAAAGTAAAAGCCTTTGAGCTGTCGGAGTCGCTTAAGGAACTTATGCGTCCCCTTTACAACAAACATATGGATGACATCATTTCTGGCCATTTCTCCGCGACCATGATGGCCGATTGGGAAAACGGCGATAAAGATCTGTTCAAATGGCGTGAAGAAACGGCACAGACCGCGTTTGAAAACTATCCCGAGTCGGATGTAAGCATCAGTGAGCAAGAATTCTTTGATAACGGTATTTTGATGGTTGCCATGGTGCGTGCTGGGGTCGAGCTTGCCTTTGAGGTCATGGTGTCATCCAGCATTGTGGAAGAGTCGGCGTATTACGAGTCATTGCATGAGTTGCCGTTGATTGCCAACACCATTGCACGTAAGCGTCTTTACGAAATGAACGTGGTTATTTCCGATACGGCAGAGTACGGTAACTATTTGTTCGCTAATGTCGCGACGCCATTGTTGCGCGAGCATTTTATGCCAACGGTGGACGCGGATGTGATTGGCAAAGGATTGTCAGAAACATCTAATCAGGTTGATAACGCCACCTTGATTGAAGTGAATGACCGTATTCGTCATCACCCGATCGAATATATCGGCGAAGAGTTACGCGGCTATATGACTGATATGAAGCAGATTGCACTTGATAATTAATCGCGCTTGATAACTAATTACGCTTAATAGCTAACTGCGCCCGATAACTGACTGCCGTCAGTTGAAATGATACGCAGAGATAAGCCTGGCCTGAGGGTTCAGGCTTTTTGCGTTGATGCGATCGGTTATTGCTGGTTATCTTGCGATTGGCCGATCTTTGTTTCCATTTCTTCAAGCTTTGCTTCGAGCTCGGTGAGCTTTTGACGCGTGCGCAGTAGTACCTGAGTTTGTACATCAAACTCCTCGCGGCTTACCACGTCAAGCTTAGTCAGCTGGCCTTGAATGGCTTGGCGAACACGGCTTTCCATATCCGTGCCTAACTCTTTGACAGGCTGAGGCATGGCATCGTGAATTTGCTTGGCCATTTGCTCAAGTTTTTTCGGGTCAAACATGGAATACTCCTTCATTAACTGTCTTTATTCTATGTAAATACGTACAGCTTGTCGAAAGGATGACAAAAGAAAAGGGCCCGTAGGCCCTTAATAGGATGCATTAATGTGATGCACGATAGTCTTCATCGAGCTTATCAAGCTCATCGTCTTCGACAAACACCGGCAGCGGCTTGTGCTTGCTGGCCAGATAGGTATAAATCACTGGCAGAACGAATAGCGTGAATAATGTCCCGATGGCAAGACCCGCCACGATGACTATCCCGATGCTAAAGCGTTGTTCGGCACCGGCGCCGCTAGCAAACATAAGCGGGATAAGGCCTGCAATCATTGCAGCTGTTGTCATCAAGATCGGACGCAGACGAATTTTTGCAGCCTCTTTTACCGCTTCCATTCGACTGGCTTGGTGATATAGCTGCTGCTCTTTGGCGACTTCACAGATCAAAATACCGTGCTTGGTAATTAAACCTATCAAGGTTATCAGCCCACCTGCGAGTAGATATTCATCGATGACAGCCCCCAGGCCAAAGCAATCAAAGCACCACAAATCGCCAGAGGCACTGAGATCAAGATCACCAAAGGGTCGAGTAGCGATTCGAACTGAATCGCAAGCACCAAGTAAATAATCGCCAGTGCAAACAAGAAAGTTGCATACAGCGCACTGCCTTCAGTGACGTATTGACGCGATTCACCAAGATAATCGTGCTGATACCCTTTTGGTAGTTCTGCCGCTTTGCTTTCAAACCACTCTACGGCGGTACCCATGGTCACGCTAGGGGCAGCAACGGCACTAATCGTCGCGGCATTCAATTGATTAAAATGAGGTAACGAGCGCGGCTCGCCTGTCACTTCAATATCAATCAAAGAGCCGAGAGGTATCGAATCACCGTTGGCAGCGCTCACGTAGTAGCTTTCGATCGACTCAGGATTAAGGCGATATTTACGCTCAACTTGCGGGATCACTTCATACGATCGGCCGTCAAAGTCAATACGATTAATGTAGCCATCGGCCATCATGGTCCCGATCGTCGTACCGATATCACGCATGGTGACGCCATACGATCCCGCTTTATCCTTATCAATATGGATATTCATGGTGGCGGAGTCGAAGTTAAGGTTAAGCTCCGAGTAAACGAAATTTGGGCTTGATTGCACTTCGCCCATGATTTCAGCGGTTACCTGATACAGGCTTTCGAAGTTATTGGGCGATGTCACCACAAATTGAATAGGCAAACCTGAGGAAGCACCTGGCAATTCCGGCATTTCGAAGGTGGTGACCTTCATACCTGGAATATCCTTCACTTCATTCGCCATGCGTTTGACTACCTCAGACTGGCTCGCTTCCCGCTCGCTCCAAGGTACTAATGAGGCGATACCAAAGGCTTGATTCGACTTAGGTACCCCGGAGAAAACTTGTGAGAAAGCCACTTCGGGTTGCTGGTCCAGTTTTTGGTTCACTTCCGCCATGCTATTTTGGATGTAATCCAAGTTAGCGGTGGAGGGCGCAGTACCCATCATGACCACCACGCCTTTATCCTCTGACGGAGCAAGCTCACTAGGAATAAAGCTAAACAGCACCGGCAGGGAAGCGAATACAATCACCGCAAACGTCACGATCACCGGACGGCGCTCCATCACCTTGCTGAGCATACGCGCATACTTATCTGTCATCCCATCAAGGAAGCGATGTACCGCTAACTCAAAACGACTCGGTTGCGCATTGGCTTTTAACAAGGTCGCACACATCACCGGCGAGAGCGTTAGTGCCACAATACCGGACACAAACACCGCCCCAGCAAGCGTTAATGCAAACTCCTTAAACAGGGAGCCGGTGATCCCGCCCATCATGGCGATAGGGGCATAAACGGCTGCCAGTGTTAGCGTCATAGAAATAACGGGCACCGCTATCTCACGGGTACCAATGATGGCGGCACGGAACGGCGACTCACCTAACTTAATATGACGGTCGATATTCTCGAGCACCACAATGGCGTCATCGACCACCAAGCCGATGGCCAGAACCATGGCCAGTAGCGTCATTAAGTTCAGTGAGAAGCCAATCATTTCCATCACTAGCGCTACACCAATCAGCGACAGCGGGATGGTAATAATGGGGATGATTACCGCGCGGAACGAGCCCAAGAACAGAGTAATAACCACCAACACAATTAACGCGGCTTCGATGATGGTTTTGATTACCTCATTGATTGACTCATTGATCGCATTCGACGAGTCATACAACACGTTCATTTCAATGTTGCTGGGCATGTTACGTTCCACTTCGGGCAACATGTCCATCACGTCGGCAGCAATATTGATCGGGTTGGCGGAGGGGGTAGCGTTAATGGCTGCGACAACTGCCTCGGATCCATTGGCAAGCGCTCGGACTCGGTCGTGACTTTTTTCCAGCGAGACGTTAGCAATATCGCCTAACCGCACGACACGACTATCTTGCGTATCAACCACCAGTTTGGCTAATTCTTCCGGCGTTGAAACTTGCGTATCCGCACTGCCGTTGTAGACCATAAAGGTACCGGTAGCTTGACCGGTTGCCGACTGATAGTTATTAGCATCGAGTACTGACATGACATCAGTAGCACTTAGCTTAAAGGCCGCCATCTTTTCAGGATCAAGCCATACACGTAAGCCGTACTTCACCCCGCCATATAGGTCGATTTTTGACACCCCACCTACGGTAAAAAACTGGGGTTTAACCACGCGCTCAAGATAATCAGTGATCTGGCTCGAGTCGAGTTCTGGCGAGGTAAAACCGATATACATGACGGCGGTCGTAGAGCCGGTCGACATGGATACGGATGGATCTTCTGATTCTGCCGGGAGCTGTGCCCTTACCGAATTGACTTTGGCCAGTATATCTGCCAAGGCAGCATTCGGATCGGTATTTAGCTTCATGTTGACCGTGATTGTCGATGATCCCAGCACCGATTCTGAGGTCATAAAGTCAATATTGTCAGCTTGGGCGACAGCTTGCTCGAGCGGGGTGGTAATAAAACCCTGAATCAAGTCAGCACTGGCACCATAATAGCTGGTTGTGATGGTGACCACGGTATTGGTCATCTCCGGGTATTCCCTAACTTGCATCTTAAATAAAGACTGCAAGCCGAGCAGCGCAATCAGAATACTGATTGACGCAGCTAGCACTGGGCGCCGGATAAAAATATCAGTAAAGCGCATCACATCCTCGTCTTACAATTGAGGTAATTGTTCTGGTGGAGTGAGAGCGTCGTTGTCGACGATTTTCACTTTAGAGCCATTGCTTAAGCGCACCTGGCCGGACGTAACAACCTGATCACCAGGCTTTAGACCGTCGATAATGCGTGCTTGATGGCCACGACGCTCGCCGACTTTAAGGACTTGTTGATAAGCGCGCTTTTCTCCATCTTCTTCACGGATCACATACACACTTTCACCGTATAGATTGAAGTTAATCGCGGTTTGATCAATCACGATTTGATTCTCAACCGTCGGCAAAACGATATCGGCGCGGGCGAGCATCCCTGAGCGTAACTGGCCATCATTGTTGGGAATATTGGCTTCCACTTTAATCAGGCCGCTCTGGCTGTTGACCGCAGGCTCGATAGCACTGATAGAGCCGATGAATTCTTTTTCAGGATAAGCATCGACTGTAATGCGTAATGCCTGGCTTAGACGGAGCTTCGAGATATCGGTTTGCGGCACGGTAAAGCGCAGTTTCATTACCGAGGTATCTTCTAGTCGAGCAATATCGGTACCTGGCTGCAGGTACTCACCCATAAATACATTACGCAGGCCAATCACACCATCAAAGGGAGCTTGAAGGTTACGACGTGCAATGGTGGCTTCAAGCGCATTAATGTCAGCTTGTAAAGAACGGTAATTCGCTTCAGCTTCATCCAATGCTTCTTTAGAAATCGACCCTTTAGTAAACAGTCCTTGATAACGTTTGAACTTGGCTTCTGCGGCGGGTAATCGTGCTTGCGTACTTGCCAAGTTGGCTTTTTCAACGCTAGAGTCGAGTTCAACCAGATTGTTTCGCGTACCTACTGTTGAGTGCTGATTCAAAGTTGATCACATCTACCACACCGGCAATTTGCGTGGTTAAGGTGATCCCTTGATTGGGCTCAACAAACCCGATGGCGTCCATGGTGGGTGTCCAGGGTTCAGCGTTAACGGTCACTGCCGTCACTGGGTGCGTCGGCTCTGGCATGTTTGCCATATACTCTGCAACCTTTTGCTGCTTAAACAGGTTAAAGCCAATCACACTGCCAAACAGCAGCAGTGCAAGGATAACCATAAAGAAAAACCATTTTTTCATCGAAGTAAGCTCCGAGCGTCGTTAGTGAAGAGAAATTGCATCCCAGCAAGCTTGGATCGCATCTGCGATAGCATAACTGTCTAGAGTTATAACACCCCGAACCTGTTTGCGAGCTAAACAAAAAACGGGTTCAAGCCCCAAGGTGATGAGCACCTCATCGTCCAGTGGCTTAAAGCGCTTTTGCCGCTTACCTTCCTGAAAGACTTGATAAAGATCAGAGAAGGCCTCTCGCTCTTGCTGGGTTTGTGACTGATCATCGCGTGGCAGGGCATCAAACTGGTCACGAGATAATAATAGGTGATCGCGTTGTAGCATCATGGTCCACGTGTTGCGCCATAACCGCTCAAATTGATCTTTTAGGGTTGGTTCATCCTTTACCCCCTGTTGAATATGGGTCGCACATTGCATCATAAGGTGCATAGACAGTTGACGAAGCAAGTCTTCTTTATCGTTAAAATAGCGATAAATGGTGCCGGCGGCCACTTGCGCTTGGGTGGCGACCTGATGCATTGAGACCTTGTCGAGCCCACGCGTGGCAATCAGTTGCTCTGTCGCCGCGAATATTTGCGTACGTTTGTCCATTGATGATGAACTTACTAGTGAATGAACGTTCATTCATTTTAGAGTGAATTTTGTGCGTATGACAAGCATAAATTGTAGCAAGCTTGTTGAGCCTTGCTTGGGTGAGATAGACATCAGTAAGATTCCTTCTACAATGCCCTCTCAGCCATTAACGAGGTGCCGCCATCATGAAGCTTAATCCTGCGCAATCGGATGCAGTCCGCCATATTTCTGGCCCCTGTCTGGTGTTAGCTGGCGCAGGCTCGGGAAAAACACGCGTGATTACGCATAAGATCGCCTATTTGGTTCAACAATGTGGCTATAAAGCGCGTCATATTGCCGCGGTGACTTTCACGAACAAAGCGGCACGAGAGATGAAAGAGCGCGTGGCACAAAGCTTGGGTAAGCAAGAATCGCGCGGCTTGATGGTGTCAACCTTTCATACCTTGGGCCTGAATATTATCCGCCGAGAATACAAAACCTTGGGGTTAAAAGCGGGCTTTTCGTTGTTTGATGATCAAGACCAATTAGCGCTACTCAAAGCTCTGACCGAACAAGAGCTAGATAATGATAAAGACTTGCTGCGTCAATTGGTGCACACCATCTCCAACTGGAAAAATGCCATGTTGGGACCCGATGAAGCGCTGGCGCAAGCACAAGGTGAGCGGGACCAGTTATTTGCCGCCTGCTATGCGCGCTATCAAAAACAAATGCGGGCCTATAACGCGCTCGATTTTGATGATCTTATCTTGATGCCGGTGGCGCTACTTAGCCAAAACCAAACCGTGCGTGAGCGTTGGCAAGCACGTATTCGCTATTTATTGGTCGACGAGTATCAAGATACCAACACCAGCCAGTATCAATTGGTGAAGCTGCTGGTGGGTGAGCGATCACGCTTTACCGTGGTAGGGGATGATGACCAATCGATTTACTCCTGGCGAGGCGCTCAGCCGAAAAACCTGGTGTACTTACAACAAGACTTTCCGCGTCTGCATGTGGTGAAGTTGGAGCAAAATTACCGCTCAACCAGTCGAATACTGCGTGCAGCCAATATCTTGATAGCCAATAACCCCCATGTATTCGAAAAAACGCTATTTTCTGCCTTGCCCGATGGCGACATGCTCAAAGTGCTGACTGCCAATAACGAAGAGCATGAAGCGGAACGTGTGGTTGGGGAACTGATAGGCCACCGTTTTTTAGGGCGTACGCAATACAAAGATTACGCGGTCTTATACCGTGGCAATCACCAATCGCGTTTGATTGAAAAAGCCCTGATACAAAATCGTATCCCGTATAAAATATCAGGCGGCACGTCCTTCTTCTCGCGCGCCGAAATTAAAGACATCATGGCCTATTTGCGCTTGTTGACCAACCCAGATGACGACAATGCGTTTTTGCGCGTAGTGAATACGCCGCGACGCGAAATTGGCACGGTGACATTAGAAAAACTCGGCAGTTATGCCAATCAGCGCGGCAAGAGCTTGTTTGCGGCGAGCTTTGAGTTAGGCCTGACCCAGCATTTATCTGGGCGAGGGCTGGCTGCCCTGCAAGCGTTTACGCGGTGGATTGTGGAACTGTCTGATCAGGCTGAGCGGGGCGATACCGTGTCCGCGATACGATCACTGTTGCGAGATACACAGTATGAAGATTGGCTGTATGAGAGTTCATCCAGTCCCAAAGTGGCAGAGATGCGGATGAAAAACGTCTCACAGCTTCACAGTTGGATTGTCGCTGATCTTCAGGGGGATAATCCGGATCAGGTTGAACGAAGCCTGCGAGAAGTGGTTCAGCGCCTGACGCTGCGTGACATGATGGAGCGAGGCGAAGATGATGACGAGGCTGACCAAGTACAGCTGATGACGTTGCACGCATCGAAAGGTCTAGAATTTCCATACGTGTATTTGATCGGTATGGAAGAAGGCTTGTTGCCTCATCAATCGAGTATTGATGAAGATAATATCGACGAAGAGCGGCGTTTAGCTTACGTCGGATTGACCCGTGCGCAAAAGGCGCTGACCTTTGTCGTTTGCAAAGAAAGGCGTCAGTTTGGCGAGCTTATCAAGCCACAACAAAGCCGTTTTCTCGACGAATTGCCGTTTGATGATCTTGAGTGGGAGTCGCAGAAAAAACCTGTGTCTCAAGAAGAGAGAATGGAAAAAGGGCAAGCGGCGATCGCTAACTTAAAAGCCATGCTCGATAAAAACAAGTCACCCTAAACACAGCCTTGCTCAATAAGTAACGCCGCGAAGGCGGCGTTACTGTCAAACGATTGATGAGCAGTGCTATTAGAGTGCGTCGAGCATGTGCTCGATAGCCGCGACGATTTCATCATCCGAGCAGTCCATACAGGTGCCTTTGGCAGGCATCGCATTAAAACCGTTGATCGCATGTTTGGCTAGGGTTTCCATGCCTTTATCAACACGTGGGCCCCAAGCGGCGGCATCACCGATTTTAGGGGCGCCAGCTGCGCCTGTGCCGTGACAGGCTGTGCAGTAAGTATTATAGACTTGGTCACCGCTACGTGGGCCAGTTGGCTGTGCTGCCGCCGTTTGCGTGGGGGCTTCTCCATCAATATACACGTCACCCACAGGTGCAATACGCTCGGCGATGGCGGCTTTTTCTTGTTCAGACACTTCTAATGCTTGCGCAGCAGAAGCAAATAGTAGGGCTGCTACCGAGGCAACCATAATACGACCTAGACTTTTTCCCTTTGCGCTCACAATGACACTCCCACATTACTGGTGGCTTAACGCCTTTTTTATCTTATTTGCCGCCAACCTTAAGGGGTGAATCAATCAAGAGTGATTCGGTTGCGGCCTGTCAGTCTCGTCTCAACGGATTTGCCAACCTCGCTAGGTTAACCCCGTGTAAAGATTAGGTGATTATAGCGCTTTAGATTGTTACGTTAAACCGTTATAGTAGAGACCTTACTGACGATTTCTACGCGATTTGTTGAAAAAGAGACCAGTCAGTAAAAAAATTAAAAAAAATGCTAGACGGCTGGTGGTGATATCCGTAATATTCGACACCGCCAACGGGGCAAGCGCCCGTAGCTCAGTTGGATAGAGTGTTGGCCTCCGAAGCCAAAGGTCACAGGTTCAAATCCTGTCGGGCGCGCCATTCCGGGATAGGGATATGGCAGAAAATCAGTGGTGGCTGTAGCTCAGTTGGTAGAGCCCTGGATTGTGATTCCAGTTGTCGCGGGTTCAAGTCCCGTCAGCCACCCCATTATTTTCGCACTAAGCGATATGTCGGTGAATAGCGCAGTTTGGTAGCGCATCTGGTTTGGGACCAGAGGGTCGGGGGTTCGAATCCCTCTTCACCGACCACTATTACAAACCCTAGCCTAACGGCTGGGGTTTTTTCGTTTTCTTCCTTCTCCTCTTTCTTCTCTGTTTCTCTTCTCTGTTTCCTTTTGTCTATTCGCTGACATAGAAAATAAAATACGGAAATTAGAGCGCTATCAAGGTTTAGCGAGATAAAAAGTCATCAATTGGTCATAAATTCACAACTGATCGATATAACTGCTATACCTGCCTTTGATAAGGATAAAAAACTACTTAATAAGTAACTTATAACTTATGAAGTGTGTCCATCATTTATAAATCAGTCATTATCACTACGGATGTTATGTGGCTGTTAATTCAGATGGCTTTATTCTATGCGTGATTTGCTTTAAAACAAGAGGGAGTGGGAATAGCTTATATCTTTATGATATGAAGTGTGTTTTGTGTCTTGCCGCCGGGCAAGTGCTGGTAGTTAGATGAATGAATATCCGAGATGATTAGGCCTTTATGGTGTTTTCTTCTGTGATGTTGATTTTTTGTGAAATATTTGCCAGACTGGAATCGCATCTCTCCAAGGCGAGGCAGCCCCTTGTTTTGGTTAGCACGTTGATCGTCACCTTTTGACGATATCAAGGATGAAAAATGTCACTGCTAGAAGTTAATAACCTCCGAATAGAGTACCCGTCTCGCCATGGTGTCCACGCGGCCGTGACCTCGCTGTCATTAACGATTGAGCGTGGTGAGATTGTCGGCGTGGTCGGTGAGTCCGGCGCAGGTAAATCAACCGTTGGAAATGCGGTGATTGATTTACTTAGCCCTCCAGGACGCATTGCCAGTGGTGATGTGTACCTCGATGGTCAAAAAATATCGGGCCTGACACCCAATCAAATGCGCAAAGTGCGTGGCGATAAGATTGGCTTTATTTTTCAAGATCCCATGACCTCGCTGAACCCGTTATTTACTGTCGAGCAACAGCTGACAGAAACGATAATAACCAACCTTAATCTGACGTCCCAGCAAGCCTATCAGCGTGCGATAAGCCTGATGGAGCAAGTCGGGATCCCAGAGCCTGAGTTGCGTATTAAGCAGTATCCGCATCAATTTTCTGGTGGGATGCGTCAGCGCGTGGTGATTGCGGTCGCATTGGCCGGTGAGCCAGATTTAATTATCGCTGATGAGCCAACGACAGCATTGGATGTTTCGATTCAAGATCAAATTCTCAATTTGGTTCGCGATTTATGCCAGCAGAAAAATGTGGGTTGTATGTTAGTGACCCACGATATGGGCGTAGTGGCGAATGTGACTGATCGTGTCGCGGTCATGTATCGAGGTGACTTAGTTGAACTCGGCACCACACAGCAAGTGTTGGGCGATCCGCAACATCCTTATACCCAAAGTTTAATCTCCGCCGTGCCACGTTCCGATATCAAACTGGATCGTTTTCCTTTGGTGAATTACATCGAAGAAGCAGGCGAAACCCTTGAGCTGGATGTGAAGAACCACTGGCTAGGACAAAGCCAAGACCAACGCGCTTATCCTGGCCCCTTGTTACAAGTAAAGGACGTCTCGTTGCGATTTGTGACCAAGGATTCGTTTTTTGCCAGCCGTCGCGAATATGTCCAAGCCTCGGACCACGTCAGCTTTGATATTGTTGAAGGGGAAACTTTTGGTCTGGTCGGCGAGTCAGGCTCCGGGAAGTCAACCATCGCTCGGGCGATTACCGGGCTGTATCCGCCCAATACCGGCCAGATTATTTTTGAAAATATCGATTTGACCGCGATAAAAAGTGAGCGGGCCCGTCGTCCAATCCGTCGTCAAATGCAAATGGTGTTTCAAAACCCCTATTCATCCATGAATCCGCGGATGAAGATTTATGACATTATCGCGGAGCCGATTCGCTTTCACCGCTTGGCAGAAAGTGAGTCGCAAATCCGTCAAATTGTCGGAGACTTGCTCGATCACGTGGGATTAGGCCGTGGTGCTGGGATCAAATATCCGCATGAGTTTTCTGGTGGCCAGCGTCAGCGTATCTCGATTGCCCGCGCACTGGCGACGCGACCACGGTTGCTGATTTGTGACGAGCCAACCTCCGCGTTAGATGTCTCTGTTCAGGCTCAGATCTTAAATCTGCTTAAAGATCTGCAAGACGAGCTCAATCTGACCATGTTATTTATCAGCCATGATTTACCGGTGATTCGTCAAATGTGCGATCGCATTGGGGTGATGCGTAAAGGTCAGCTACTTGAAGTCGCTCTAACCGAGCAACTGTTTACTGACCCACAACATGAATATAGCCGTCATCTTATCTCATTAATGCCTGAGTTTAAGGGAATGAGCACAGAAGGTTTGCAACCGGCATAGCGTGCTATGTCGACGCGGCCAAGGGCCGCACCGTATCTATGATGCAAACACAGCAGGGGGTATATCCCCTACGCATAAAGGAGCTATGCAATGAAAACAATGAAGAGCAAGATAGCCGTGGCACTCATGGCCGCTGGCCTAAGTTTTAGTGCTGCCGCTGCCGACATTACAGTGGCTTATGACGCGGATCCCGTTTCTTTGGATCCGCATGAGCAACTGTCTGGTGGTACCTTACAGCTATCACACATGATCTTCGACCCCTTGGTCCGCTTTACCCAAGATATGGATTTTGAGCCTCGTCTCGCGACGTCTTGGGAGCGTATCGATGATGAAACCGTGCGTTTCAACCTTCGCGAAGGGGTCACTTTCCACTCCGGTAACCCATTTAGTGCTGATGACGTTGTTTGGACGTTTGATCGTTTGAAATCTTCGCCGGATTTTAAAGGGATTTTCACCCCAATCGTTGACATCAAAAAAGTCGATGAGCACACCGTTGATGTGGTCACCGACGGCACCTACCCACTGGTAGAAAACGTGATGACGTATGTCTTCCCGATGGATAGCAAATTCTATAGTGGTGAGACCGAAGACGGACGCGACAAATCTGAGCTGAAGAAAAATGGCTCAACCTATGCATCAACACACTTGTCAGGCACAGGGCCGTACGTGGTCGACGAACGTGAACAAGGCGTAGTGGTTGAATTTGACCGTAATGAGAATTACTGGGACAAAGACAGCGTAGGCAATGTCGACAACATCACGCTGCGTCCGATCAAAGAAGATGCCACCCGTGTCGCGGCACTGCTATCGGGTGACGTCGATATGATCGCCCCTGTATCGCCCAACGATTATCGTCGCATCGATCGCTCTGATAATTTGCAGCTGGTGACCATGCCAGGTACACGCGTGATTACCTTCCAAATGAACCAAAATGTGGTGGATGAATTTAAAGACCCGCGTGTCCGTCAAGCGGTGGCGTATGCGGTCAATAACGAAGGCATCGCGCAAAAAATCATGAAAGGCGCCGCGACACCGGCAAGCCAGCAAAGCCCAGTCGGTTATGCGGGTTACAATGCCGATCTCGCGCCGCGTTATGACTTGGCGAAAGCGAAAAAGTTGATGGAAGAAGCCGGTTATCCTGATGGTTTTTCTGTCACCATGATTGCCCCCAATAACCGCTATGTGAATGATGAAAAAATCGCTCAAGCGGTCTCCGCGATGATGGCGAAAATCGGCATCAAAGTGGATTTACAGACCATGCCAAAAGCGCAGTACTGGCCTGAGTTTGATAAGTGTGAAGCCGGTATGCAAATGATCGGCTGGCACCCAGATACGGAAGATTCGGCTAACTTTACCGAGTTCCTCACCATGACCCGCAACGCTGACACGGGTAAAGGGCAGTATAACTGTGGCCATTACTCGAACAGTGAAGTGGACAAACTGGTACTCGATGCGAATTCAGAAACGGATCTGGAAAAACGTAACGCGATGCTGCAAAAGGTCGAGAAGATCTTGTATGACGATGCGGCTTTCCTTCCTCTGCACTGGCAAGATCCGTCTTGGGCAGCCAAAAATAACGTTAACATCAAACCGATCGTTAACGGTATGAACTTCCCTTACTTCGGCGATTTAGTGGTCGAGTAATGGATTGACACAGGGCCCCAATCCTGGGGCCTTGATTCTCCAATCGCTTAGAGGCACACATGGTAACGTTTTTAGTCAAACGTCTGGTACAGGCACTGATTGTGATGTTTGTCATCAGTCTGGTGGCGTTTGCTATCCAAGACAACCTTGGCGACCCCTTGCGGGAGCTGGTGGGACAATCAGTATCAGAAGCAGAGCGCGATGCGCTGCGCGATGAAATGGGACTTAATGATCCCTTTATAACCAAATATACTCGCTTTGTCGGTCAGGCCCTACAAGGTGATTTAGGCAATTCTTACTTCTTTAAACGACCGGTTGTCGATGTCATTTTAGATAAACTGGGCGCCACTTTAGAGCTGGTGGTCGGTGCGGCGTTGATCATCGTGGTGGTGTCGATTCCACTTGGTGTGTACGCCGCTATCCATCCCAAAAGTATACTTACCAAGATTATCATGGGCTTTAGTATCGTAGGGATTTCGATTCCCGTGTTCCTGACGGCAATCATGCTGATGTACGTCTTTTCCATTGAGCTTGGCTGGTTACCTTCCTATGGGCGAGGGGAAACGGCCAATTGGCTAGGTTGGGAGTCTGGCTTTTTCACCCTAGACGGCCTTGCGCACTTAGTATTACCCGCCGTGTCATTGGCCTCTATCATGTTGCCGCTATTTATTCGCTTGGTGCGTTCTGAAATGCTGGAAGCGTTGGGCACTGAATATGTCAAATTTGCGCGCGCGAAAGGGCTCCCCGAAAATAAGGTTTATTATCAGCATGCATTGAAAAACACCATGTTACCTGTGGTGACTGTAGGCGGAGTGCAAATCGGCACCATGATTGCCTATACCATTTTGACAGAAACCGTGTTTCAGTGGCCAGGAATGGGCTTTCTCTTTCTTGAAGCGATCAACCGTGTCGATACACCTTTGATTACTGCCTATGTCATTTTCGTCGGATTAATATTTGTCGTCACCAATACATTTGTCGACTTACTGTATGGCCTGATTAATCCCACGGTTAACATTACTGGTAAGGAGGCGTAAGCGATGACACAAGCACATACCACCCCAAGTCGCTGGCAACGCTTTTTGGCCTCAGATTTCCTCTATCACTTTAAGCGTGACAAGGTGGCGATGGCCAGTTTTGCCATTTTTATGGTTTTTCTCCTACTGGCTGTGTTTGCGCCTTTGGTGGCACCAACCAATCCTTATGATTTGATGTCGATTGATATCATGGACTCAGAGTTACCGCCTGCTTGGATGGAATGGAGCGATCCTCGCTTCTTATTAGGGACGGATAACCAGGGCCGAGATATCTTATCCACTATGATTTATGGCCTGCGTATCTCTCTGACCATTGGTCTATGTGCGGTGGGGTTACAGCTCATCTTAGGGACAATCATAGGACTGAGTGCGGGGTACTTTGGGGGACGGATAGATAGCTTCTTTATGCGGATTGCAGATATTCAGCTGTCTTTCTCTACCATGATGGTGGCGATCATTGTGTTTGCGATTTTTAAAGCCAGCTTTGGTAGCGAGTTTTATAGTCAATATGCGATCTTGATGCTGGTGGTGATTATTGGGATTGCCGAATGGCCGCAATATGCGCGTACTATTCGTGCCTCTGTACTGGCGGAGAAGAAAAAAGAATATGTTGAAGCGGCGCGTGTAATGGGGTTTCGATCACCGCGTATTATGTTCCGGCACATTCTTCCCAACTGTCTGTCTCCGATCTTGGTGATTTCAACGGTTCAAGTGGCTAACGCGATTATGTCAGAAGCGGCATTATCGTTTTTAGGCTTGGGTATGCCTGTCGATCAGCCGTCTTTGGGCTCATTAATTAGTATTGGCTTTAATTACATTTTCTCTGGTTCGTGGTGGATAACGGTCTTTCCTGGTATTGCCTTAGTGCTGCTGGTGTTGGTTATCAACTTGCTGGGTGATTGGCTCAGGGATGTGTTTAACCCCAAAATTTATAAAGGATGAGAAAAATGGCTGCGTACGCAGCCATTTTTGTTCGTACCTAACAGCTTGAGAATCGTCAGCTTGAGTCATTGTACGACTTTGCTTAAGCTGATGAACATTAAGTGTCGAAGGGAGTAAATCATGGGGCGGTGGCGAGGTCTGGTTGTCACGCTAATGGCAACGTGGGGAATGATATCCTCAGTGAATGCAGCGCAAACACCTTGTGCGATTATCGACAATCAGCAAGGTTGGCCGATCATTGGTGAAAAATGCGATATTGGCAATGGGCTGTGGGGTGATCAGTCTCCTGACCCGCAAAGTTCAGCATTTTGGGTCCAGTGCGGAGCCACAAACGGGGTGCCATCACGTCAGTTTTATCAAACATTGCGCCAAGGTTTGCCGGATTTACCCTTTCAAGTGCAAGTCCGCGAAGGGCGTGGTCGTTGTTTAATTGGTCCCTATCAGCTCTCGATGTCGCCAATGTGGTGCTTAAACGTGTGCGCATGTTTGGTCCGACACGCCAAGCGGTGTTGCGCCAAACCCGTCAACCCCTGTCTCAGCCTGCAGTCATACGCTTGCCGCCACTGGCGGAGACAAAAGCGTCTACTATGTCAGAGACAAAAGCGTCTACTCTACCAGAGACAAGCGGAAAAGCAGCCCAATCCGAAGCCGCCTTCAATTTGAGCCACTTTGGTTTACCTGAGCCTGAGCAAGGTGACAAACAGTATACGGAAAAAGGGATGAGCTGGGTGCGGCTACCTTATGCGAAGGCGGAACCGCGTTGTCAGCAAGAAGGAATGGTACTTGCGTCCAGGCAGGACTTAACCCAGGTCGCCCAAGCCACCGATCAATTACCGATGCGTTTACCTTACTGGGTACAAGGCGCCCAGGGTGTTGATGCCAATACCGGCACGGTGGTCACGCGTAATCAAGTGGCAGCGCTCAATGTATTGTGTAAAAAAGGATAGCGAGTCGGCAAACTGGGGTTAGCTTTGATAGTAAGGTTAACCACAGAAGCAGTAAGGTTAACCACAGAAGCGATGCGTGATGGCATCGCATCGACAAAAACGCCCCATTTTATGATGGGGCGTTTTTGTTACTGTCAGGCGTATTATGCTGCGGGCGGACGCTCGGGCAGTGCCATTTTTAAGGCGGTACGCGAGATATCGCTGGCCGCTTGTCCTTGGTTGAGTTTATCTAACACATCGGCAAGGTAGGCATAATCACTGACATCAGTACGGTATTCGAGTGCTTGCTCAAAGTGGCTGCGCGCATCTTGCCATTTGCCTGCTTGCATCAGCAGCTGGCCCAGCGCGCTGTGAACAACCGGATTATGGCTATCGCGGGTTAGCAACTCTTCTAGCATGACCACGGCCGGATAACTGTCGGGCAAGTTGAGCGTAGGGATCAGTGCAATCAAGCGATCATCGGGCCGCTTTTTCAAGGTTTCACGCAATAAGATGTAGGCTTCAGAATCGGCATTTCGCGCCGACAAATGATGCACTAATCCAGCGAGCAGTGCGGGTTGGTTACGTTTGGCCTTCGGCAGTTGGTTCCAATGCGCAAGCAGCCCTTCTGCCCCTTTCTGACTGGCAACATGCGACATAACGCCAAGCTCGGCACGCTCATACAATACGTCAAGTTGTTCACTATTGAGCAGCTGTGCTTTTTTTAGCGTTGGAAGAAGGTTGAGTAACGCTGACCAATCTTCTAATTGGATATAGGTCTCTTTCAACAGGGACAGCATCACAGGGTTGCGTGGGTGTTGGCGTTTTATTGCCCGCAGTGAGGCCAATGCTTGCTCATACTGCCCGCTTTGGCTGTGTAACTGGGCGCGAGTGAGGGCGAGCGCTAAACTGTTGGCATTGATATCGGCGGCGTGTTGTAGGTACTGATCCCGCGCATGTAAATCTTGGCGTTGTTGTGCCGCTTCTGCGGCGGCGAGCAAGTTGTGCATGGGAGCATCACTGTGTGAGCGCGCTTTAGCGAGGAGTTTTTCCGCCTTTTTCCACTCGCCCTCGCGTAATTTCATTAAGCCAGTCTGGGTCTGCTTGCGGGCTTTACGCTGTTTCCGGCCGGATAACCAACCACTGGCAGTACTGCTCATCGAAAAGAGTTTTCTTAGCACCCACTCTAGGCCCAGAGCACTACAATGAGCGCGGCGATGAGCACTAAAAGGGTTGTAACGCTCATTTCAATGGTTTGCTGGGCCGCTGAAATGAGCACGTAGCCTTGGTGACCAGCCAGTTGTGGGCCAACCACCAACGCCTGCCGCCAAAACGAGGACAAGTAACAGCAGTCGTATCATGATTGGCCTCCTGTTAGCGGTGCAATATCTCGGCGCAATCGGGTATCAATCTCATCACTGACGAGCGTTTGGCTGCTGAGCTTTTGCGGAAGGTCGACCCCAATACGGCTGTTCGTTCAGGGCGTTGAGTTGACGTCAACAAAACGGCGGGTGGCGTTAGCATCCTGATTATAAAAGCGCAGCGCCCAGTCTTGGGCCATGCCAAGTGCTTCATGATAGAGGGTGTCATTCCCTTGATAGACAGCCCGCATGGCTTGATCGAGCTTGTTTTTTAGGTTCTCTTGCAAATAATAGCTTTGTGTCGGCGAGAGCAGTGGCACCACATTACCGTCGCGTTTGCGGTAGGTAATGAAATCATCAACAAATCCTTTCAGTGAGGTGGTCAGGTTTGCTTGCCAATCGTTGACCGACTCGCTCACCACCGGAGCTTGCGTTTCCTCTGCCTCAGGGATCACGGCGCTGGCAAGGGGTAAGTCCTCGACTTGTCGTTGCATGCTCGTTAAGCGCAACACTATGCCATCTTTATCCACCCGCTTGACCGCTTTTAAAGCCGTTATATCGTCAGCTAACGCTTGGCGAATCGGTACCAACGACGGGTCGTTGAGCTGGGCAATGCGATGATCTGCTGCTTCCATCAGCGCTGTGGCGCTTTGCGCATCGTGCTCAAGCCACACTTTGCGCCCTGCCATACGAATTAAATAATCCGCTTCCGCAAGTAACCAATCGTTAGGTCGGCGGCCTTTCACATCGGCCATTGCCTTTTGCAGACTCTTCAGGCTGCTATCTTGTTGATTAAGTCGTGTTGTAGTGGCGTCCTCAAGTTGCTCTCTTGCTTTTTCAGCGGCTTTTTGTTGCTGGCTAAGGGATTGTTCAAGGTTAGCAATTTGAGATTGTTGCGCCGATACTGTGTATTGTAAAACAGTCGCTTGCTGGTGCCCATGATAGAACACCCATCCACTCGAGCCGAGTGCTATCGCGATGGCAATCGCGCCAAGAACAATACCGCCACGTCCTCCTGATGATGCGCTTTTTTTTGCTGTTTTCCCTGATGAGGAGGCATCCGTGGCGTGTGTCTTGGGTGACGAGGCGTCGTAGCCTTGTTTGATTTGGTGTCGGTGTTTTTGTTGTCAGTCATCCGAAAGTCCCGTTTTACTTAACCTGAGCAGCGTGTGAAATAGGGCTGAATTGGCCACGCTGTCAACGGTCGTAATCGTGTCAAAATCGAGCCCTGTGGCTTGATCTTGAATCCTTTTACTGGGCACCAGTATACGGCATTGGCGCAGCCAGTGCTGTCCGCTTAATGTGATAAGTTGATCAAAGTAGGCTAATTGTTGGCCACTGGTGATCACCACGGTGTCGATAGTGTCTTTAGGCCAGCTTACTACTTGCGATACTAAAGGCTCAATGGCCCATTGTCGCCGATAGGTCTCGCAATAGTGAACTTGCGCGCTTGATCGCTGAGTGTTTTTGCCATCATATCGCGGCCACTGTCACCGCGAAGAATCACCACCTGCGCCCCCTTTACCGCCATAAATGGAGCCAGTGCTAGCATGCCCTCACTGTCTTCGCGGACCGGGTATTGGACAGTCTGACCGCAGACGGCTTGCCACTCATGAGCAGTGCGTTGCCCAACGGCAACATAATGACAATCACTGGGCCAGGCCATCTCCTGGCGTTGCAATGCCTGATGCGCAAAGGCCACGGCGCGTGGGCTCACTGCGACCAAGATGCTGTCAGCGGGCAGTGAGCCGAGCAAGGTGGCGAAGGTTGGTAAGTCTCGCCCCGGCGCAAAACTAAGTAGCGGACAGGCGATCGCCGCCAGCCCTTGTCGGGTAAGCTGATCGACTAACTCACTGCAGTCTGGCTCGGGGCGAACGATAACCGTGGTCATGCGTCGTCTTGATAAAGTTTATCCAGAATTTGGCGCGCACCTTGAGCGAGGAGCTGCTCGGCTAAATCTGTCCCTAGTGCTTCCCCTTTCTCTAATGGACCGGTGATTTCGGCACGTAAGATGGTCGAGCCATCCGGTTCGCCCACTAATGCGCGCAACCAAATTTTGTCGCCTTGAATTTCCGAATAGCTGCCAATAGGCACTTGGCACCCGCCTTCAAGACGATTATTCATCGCGCGCTCACAAAGTACACGTTGTGTGGTGCTGGCATCAGAAAGGGGGGCCAATAAGGTCCGAATACGTTCATCATCCAGTCGACACTCGATACCCACGGCACCTTGCCCAACCGCCGGCAAGATGACTTCTGGTGGAATTTCATTACGTATGCGTTCATGTAAACCTAACCGTTTTAACCCAGCGGCGGCGAGAACGATCGCATCATACTGACCATCATCCAATTTCCCTAAGCGGGTGCCGACATTGCCGCGTAAGGTATTAATGAACAGATCCGGACGACGTTCACGTAGTTGTGATTCGCGGCGCAGGCTAGACGTGCCGACGACAGCCCCTTCGGGTAAATCATCAATGCTGTTGTAATGGTTAGAGACGAAAGCATCGCGTGGGTCACCGCGCTCACAGATGGTGACCAACCCCAGCCCTTCTGGAAACTCAACCGGGACATCTTTCATCGAGTGCACGGCAATATCCGCGCGGCCGTCAAGCATTGCTTGTTCAAGCTCTTTAATAAACAAGCCTTTACCACCGATTTTAGCGAGGGGCGTGTCCAGAATCACGTCACCTTTAGTGACCATAGGCACGAGCTCGACGGTCAAGCCAGGATGGGAAGCTTCGAGTGCTTCTTTAACAAATTCCGCTTGCCAGAGCGCCAAAGGACTTTTGCGTGTGGCAATGCGCACGGGTGTTGAGTACATGGTGTTGCTTCCTTCTTGATTCATAACCACCATCGTATCATTGCCATTGGGTGGCTCGTAATAGTCGTCAATCGCTTTCGAGATTTATGATGGGCTTATCGTCATATAGGTGAAAAAATGTGATCGATAGCGTATTATTTACGCAAATAGTGAGATCGTTGGGCGGCAAACATTGAAAGTTACGACTAAGGTAGTAGAGCGTAAAAGTTGATATTGGTCTCAAAAAGCGCCTATAGTGCGTCACGAATCTCACCACACAGGCATCGGGGTTATTGACTTTACCCGAGTTGTCGAGAGTGTTACATTGATCACGTTTTGTTATCTGCAATTGGGCGGATACGGTGAAGACAGTAACGTCGACCTGTTGACCGGGATGTCAACGAATCTGGATGATTGCCTTGCAAACATACGTACAACAGCAAACTGAGCGCATAGAGGCGTTTAACCGCGTGAGAATGGATCGCGCGCGGTCAGCAATGAGTCGTCAAGCTCAAGCCATTTTTGATGTGCTGCCAGTGCTTTTACATCTCAACCACCCCGCATTGCCCGGGTTTTGTGGCGACAGTGTGCCTTTTGGTATCGCTGATTATCAGCTTGACGAGACACAACGAGAGTTTGTCTCTGACTGTCTGATCCACTCAAAGACGCGCTTCTCCTCTTTAACTGCATGCGTTGATGAACGTCGTCGTCATCCGATTAAAGGCATGTATACCATGGGCAGTACCGGCTCGATGGGACAAAGCCTCACCAGTGATCTGGATATCTGGGTATGCATTGATGCTGCCGTCACCACCGCCCAGCGTGATAAACTCGATGCCAAGTGCATGGCGATTTCCGAATGGGCGCTAAACCAAGGGGTTGAAGCCAACTTCTTTTTAGTGTGTGAAGGGCGGTTCCGCCATCACCTCAGCCAAACCATGACCAGTGATAACTGTGGTACCAGTCAGCACTTTTTGTTGCTTGATGAATTTTATCGTTCGTCAATGCGTGTTGCGGGGCAAAAGCTGCTTTGGTACATGGTGCCGCCAGAAATGGAAGACTGTTACGACGACTATGTCGATACCTTGGTGGCAGACCATGGTCTTGACCGACGTGATTGGGTTGATTTTGGCGGCCTGCCGACCATCCCGGCGGAAGAATACTTCGGCTCGAGCTTGTGGCAGCTTTATAAAAGTATCGATTCACCGTATAAATCGGTACTCAAAGCGATATTACTTGAAGCGTACTCGTGGCAGTACCCTGGCACCCAACTACTAAGTGTTGATGGTAAGCGCCGCTTTTATGCCGGCTGGGTTGATGTATACCAGTCCGATGCGTATTACCTGATGTTGGAAAAAGTGACGCGCTACCTCGAGTCAATTGGCGACGCCCGCCGCTTAGACCTTGTCCGTCGCTGTTTTTATCTCAAAACCCATGAAAAATTAACGCAGTCACCGTCGACCGGTTCAGTGGCATGGCGGCGTGACGTGCTGCGTCTATTGGCTCATGAGTGGGGCTGGGACGAGCAGGCGTTGACGTATCTGGATAACCGTCGTCACTGGAAGGTTGAGGAAGTGCAGTACGCACACAACGAGCTGCTTGATGCGTTAATGCAAAGCTATCGTAATTTGATTCGCTTTGTGCGCCGCAATGACATCACCTCGGCGATCAGCCGCAAGATATCAGTACGTTAGCGCGTAAGCTTTATGCCGCGTTTGAAGAGCTACCGGGTAAAGTGACCTTGCTGAATCCGCAGATTTCACCGGATCTGCACGAGCCAAACCTGACCTTGATTCAAGTGCCGAAGGGCGAACGAATCGACCGGGATGGTATTTATATAAACATTCCCTGGATCCGGCCGACATCATCGGTCGTGCGCCACTGGAGCATAACAGCTATCTGTCTAAGCTGATCGCTTGGGCGTTTTTTAATGGTTTACTGACCGAGTCGACGCATTTGCACACCGTAGTACGTGATGCAGATGTTGATATTGATACCCTGTATCAATTGGTCAGTGACATTCGCAACACCTTCTCTCTGCGGCCGCCACGCCCAACCTTGGACGCGTTATCAAGCCCCTGTGAAATTCGTCAGCTCGCCTTGTTTATTAACTTAGAGCAAGACCCGACGTCGGCGTATAAAAAACCATCGATGCGGTTTGATTTTAAAAATAGCGATATCTTTAGCTATGGCCTCGAGCAAACCTGCCTGGTGGGCAGTGTTGATTTGGTCTATCGCAACTCGTGGAATGAGGTCCGGACACTCAACTATCGCGGTGATGATGCGATTCTTGAAGCGCTGAAAACCATGTTAGGAAAAATGCACCAAGATGCGGTGCCACCTGAATCGGTCGATGTGTTTTGCTATTCGAGTAAAATGCGCGGCCTGATCCGCAACTTGGTCTACCAACTGGTGGCGGAATGCATTGAACTTAGGCTAAAACCGGTTGAAAAGGAAAAACGGCGTCGATTCAAAGCGTTGCGTATCGGATCGCAAACGCACGGCTTGTTCTTTGAACGTCGTGGCGTGTCCGTGCAACGTTTAGAAAATTCGGTCGATTTTTATCGCTGCATTTCCACGAATAAAGTGAATGGCACGCCGGTGATGGTGGTGGATAATCCGCAAGATGTGCACCCACCCGCGGTCGTCGATGCCTACGCCAGTGAAGGCTTGGTGCAGTTTTTCTTTGAAGACTGCGCCAATGGCTACAATCTTTATATTCTTGATGAGAGCAATCGCGTTGAAGTGTACCGCCAGTGCAGTGGTGATAAAACAGAGATGGTACAGGGCGTGAACCGTTTTTATACCTCCTCTCACGACCGTTATAGCTACAGTGCTAATTTTATTAACTTTAACTTGCCGCAGTTTTATCAGATTGTTACCGATGATCGCGGTGAGCCACAGGCGTTACCTTTTAAGTGCGATACACAATGGCAGCCGCCTCGCCAACCACCTCACGATGGCTTTAGTGGACAAGTGGCGTCATTTAAATAACCCAGAGAGCGGCTTTTTAGTGCGCTCTCTGGGCATTGTTAGCGCCTGCTTCAGATCACCAAGATACCGGCTCTCCAGCATGCCTGCTGCACTCTTGTTGGACTAAATCCATTAAGATTAAGCCGGTCTTGCTGCACGTCCACTCGCCCTCTTTTAACGCGAAATGAAAACCGCCACCTTTTGACGCGACCCAAATTTCTTGCATCGGCTCTTGACGGTTAATGATGATCTGGCTGCCATCGTCAAATTCGAGTGTCATCACATTGCCGACACTCTCATAATCGATGTCGGCGCCTGAGTCATCGATACCTTCTTCGATGGCCTGCATTTGCAAATCGACTAGCTGATGATATTCCGTTGTATTCATCCCGTTATATCCTATTGCTTTTCATGGTTGTGATGCGATTATAGAGGCATTGACTCGATAATCACTGGCATTCACTATGCGAAAACTCGTCATTTTATTGATACTCACAGGCATCATGACACTGACCGGCTGTGGCCAACAAGGGCCCCTGCATTATCCGGACGAACAACCGACGCAAAATCAATAACCCACGACAACAGGGACGAACACCTTGGATTACTTTAATTATCAGGACGACGGCCAGCTATGGGCCGAATCATTGCCATTGGCTCAGCTTGCCAACGAGTACGGCACGCCATTGTATGTGTACTCGCGCGCGACCTTGGAGCGTCATTGGCATGCTTTTGATTGTGCCGTGGGCGATCATCCACATCTTGTATGCTATGCCGTGAAAGCGAACTCAAATATTGGCGTATTAGATATTCTGGCACGGCAAGGATCGGGTTTTGATATTGTGTCGCAAGGTGAATTGGAACGCGTCTTGGTTGCAGGCGGCGATCCGGCGAAGGTCGTATTTTCAGGAGTGGGTAAAACGGCGGTTGAAATGCGGCGAGCGCTGGAAGTGGGGATAAAATGTTTCAATGTCGAATCACACTCTGAGCTTGACCGCCTAAACCAAGTGGCGGGCGAGCTGGGTGTCGAGGCGCCAATCTCTCTGCGCATTAATCCGGATGTTGATGCCAATACGCACCCTTATATTTCCACGGGCCTCAAAGAAAATAAATTTGGCATTGCTTTCGGGGAAGCGCTAAATAGTTTTCGCTATGCTGCCAGTTTGCCCCACCTGAAGGTGGAAGGTATTGATTGCCATATCGGTTCGCAGCTAACGGATCTGACCCCCTTTATTGAGTCCACAGACCGCCTGTTGGCCTTAATTGATACTTTGGCGCAAGAAGGCATTCAGATTCGCCACCTTGATGTTGGTGGCGGCCTCGGGGTCACCTACAGTGATGAAAAACCACCGCAGCCTTCGGAATATGCCAAAGCGCTGCTGGCGCGTTTGGATAAGCATCGCCATCTTGAGCTGATTTTTGAGCCAGGCCGTGCCATTGCTGCTAATGCCGGCGTCTTGCTCACCAAGGTGGAATTTCTTAAACACAGCGAACATAAGAATTTTGCCATTATTGATGCCGGTATGAACGACTTAATTCGTCCTTCCTTGTATCAAGCTTACCAAGAAATTATTCCGGTGGTGCCGCGTCAAGGAGAGCCCAAAACCTACGATTTAGTGGGTCCGGTGTGCGAAACCGGAGATTATTTAGGTAAGAATCGCTCGCTAGTATTAGCCCCAGATGATTTGTTGGCGGTGCGTTCAGCGGGTGCGTATGGCTTTGTGATGGCCTCTAACTATAATTCGCGCTGTCGTCCTGCCGAAATCGTTGTCGATGGTGAACACGCATACTTAGTGCGTGAGCGTGAAAGCTTGGCGTCACTGTGGCAGCTTGAAAAGCGCCTACCAGAATAAGGATTGGCATGCAGATACAGTTTGCAAAAATGCACGGACTGGGCAACGACTTTATGGTGGTTGACTGTGTTACACAAAATGCGTTTTTCTCCCCGGATCTTATCCGGCGTTTAGCCGATCGTCATCGGGGTATCGGCTTTGATCAACTACTGGTGGTGGAGCCGCCTTATGATCCGGAAACCGACTTTCACTATCGGATTTTTAATCCTGATGCGTCTGAAGTTGCCCAATGTGGCAATGGCGCGCGTTGTTTTGCCCGTTTTGTGCGCATGAAAGGGCTCACTAATAAATATCAAGTTAATGTCAGCACCAAGCGGGAAAAATGCGGCTACATATTGAGAACGACAACCAGGTGCGGGTGAATATGGGCGAGCCTATTTTCACGCCGGGCAAGATCCGTTTCGGGCTAATTCACAAGAAAAGACCTATTTGATGCGCGTAGCGGAACAGACTTTATTTGTCGGGGCCGTGAGCATGGGAAACCCACATGTCGTCACAGTGGTCGATGATATTGATACGGCGGATGTCGAGACG
Source organism: Salinivibrio costicola subsp. costicola ATCC 33508 = LMG 11651 (assembly GCA_000565345.1). Taxonomy (GTDB): domain Bacteria; phylum Pseudomonadota; class Gammaproteobacteria; order Enterobacterales; family Vibrionaceae; genus Salinivibrio; species Salinivibrio costicola. The sequence continues at coordinate 28,243 of AQOF01000032.1, forward strand.
CTGGGGCCGCTACTTGAAAATCATGAGCGCTTTCCCGAGCGTGTGAATGCCGGCTTTATGCAGATACTTTCTCGTAATGCGATTAAGCTTCGGGTGTATGAGCGCGGCGCCGGAGAGACTCAGGCTTGCGGCAGTGGCGCTTGTGCCGCGGTAGCGGTAGGGATCGATCAAGGGTTGTTGGATGAGCAAGTCACCGTCACGCTACCGGGCGGCGATTTACGGATTTTCTGGCGTGGTCCAGGCCAGCCTTTATCGATGACCGGGCCTGCAACACATGTATATGATGGACAATTGCAATTATGAATCACGGGATAGACGCTACCACATTGGAAACCATGCCGTTGAGCGAGGATACGGTAGCCGAGTATTTAACTGATAATCCTGACTTTTTTTTGCGTCAGCGTGATTTGCTGGCGCGGTTAACCATCCCGCACGCTGAACAAGGGGCAGTCTCCTTGGTCGAAATTCAGCTCAAGCGCTTGCGTGAGCGCGTCGCAGAGTTAGAAGAAGACATTACCCAGCTGATGAGTCTCGGTGCCAAAAACGATCGCTTATTTCGTGCGTTTGCTGAGACGCATCAAGCACTACTTCGCACGAATCAGCCGCACGACGTGCAAAAAATATTACAGACGCTCAGTGCGCAATTACAGCTCAACGTCAGTGTCTGTGTTTATCACGATATTGCGGGGATGACGGCCATTCCTCGTCAAGCGGTGGATCAACTGAAAAACCATCACTTTGCCGGACGCCGTTGCTATTTGGGCCGTTTGCGCCGAGTCGATGCCGAAGTGGTGATGGCACAGCCACCGGAACTGGGGTCATTTGCCTTGGTGCCAATTAAAGGTGAGGGCAAAGAGTGGGGACTACTGAGCTTTGCCAGTGCAGATGGGGGGCACTTCCAGCCGGATATGGATACGCTGTTTCTTGAGCAGCTGGCTTCGCATTTAGCCATTTTATGCAGCCAGTGGGCGCAAAAAGGTGAGAGCCAGTGACCGACGAGACACCTCGCGAACCTGCCAGCGCACCGCGCTCACTGACGGTGCCTTTGGACCGTTTTTATCAATATCAGCTGAGCGAGCGTGGTCTCAGTGCGCATACCCAGCGTAATTATCAGCGCCAGTTAGATAAAATTGTCGACTTTCTGACCGCGCGCGGTATCGCTCACTGGACCGATGTTGATGCTGACTGGGTGCGACAAATTTCGAGCCAAGCCAAACGTGATGGGCTGAAACCGGGCAGTATTGCTTTACGTTTGTCCGCGCTGCGTAGCTTTTTCGACTATCTGGTGCAAGACGAACAGCTTGCCGCCAATCCTGCCAAAGGGGTCTCGGCGCCGAAACAAGGTCGTCATCTCCCGAAAATTTGGATGTGGATGAAATGCATCAGCTGCTCGAAGTGGACGAAGACGATCCTTTGTCGGTGCGTGATCGGGCGATGATGGAACTGATGTATGGCGCGGGGCTACGTTTGGCCGAGCTGGTGGATCTTAACGTCCGTGATGTCTCAGTACGCAAAGGGGATTTACGTGTCATCGGTAAAGGAGAAAAAGAGCGCATTGTGCCTTTTTCCGGCATGGCAAAAACCTGGGTGATGAACTGGCTCAAAGTCCGTAATCAGCTCCTCAAAGGCCCAGAAGACGCGCTGTTTATTTCTAAGCTCGGCCAGCGTATCTCGCATCGGAGCGTGCAAAAACGCATGGCAGAGTGGGGACAAAAGCAGTCGGTCAATAGTCATATTAATCCCCATAAATTGCGCCACAGTTTTGCCACCCATATGTTGGAATCTTCGGGGGATCTGCGTGCAGTGCAAGAGCTACTCGGCCATGCCGATTTGAGCACCACACAAATTTATACCCACTTAGATTTTCAACACTTGGCGAAAGTGTACGATGCCGCGCATCCCAGAGCGCGCAAATCAGGTCCAGATAAAAAACCGAACTCGGAGTCGTGATATGAAATTTTATCGTCGCTTACAGGCGTTTGATGCGGTGAGTTTTGACTTGGATGACACCTTGTACGATAACTGGCCGGTGATCGCACGCGCCGAGGCGGCGTTAACTGACTATTTGCGCGAGCATTGTCCGCCAATTGCCGCGCTTGATAACGCGACGATGGCGGGGTTTCGTCGCCAAGCGCGCGACCAGAACCCAGCACAACGCTTTGATGTGACCGCGATGCGGGTTGCCCAGCTGACGCTTGCCGGTGAACATGTTGGTTTAACCGCGGAGAAGGCGCGCGCACAAGCTCAAGCGGCCACGACCTTCTTCTGCGGTTATCGCAGTGATTTTACTCCGCCGGCACAAAGTTTGGCTTACTTAAAAGCCTGGTCCGAGACGCTGCCATTGGTGGCGATCACCAATGGCAACGTCGACACCGATGCGATTGGAATGACACCGTTTTTCCAGCATATTTTCCGTGCCGGTGAACACGGCGCGGCCAAGCCAAGCCCTGAGATGTTTGCTCAAACCGCGCAGGCCTTGGGCCTCGCCCCAGCGCGCATTCTACATGTCGGCGATCATTTAAGCTCGGATGTTGCCGGCGCGCGTCAAGCGGGCATGCAAGCATGCTGGATTCGCCCAGAGCTGCAATCACCCATGATGCACAAAGGGCGCACCTTGCCGGATGTGGCGATCGATGATTTATCTGAGCTCGATAGCTTAATTCAGCAGTGGCACCGTTAGGCCGCGATACTGCTATGCGATATTACGCATACTACCGGTATTACTTATAGCTCCGATATTACTCATAGTACTGATATTTCCACCATTCACTCGGTTGAAGCGCCGATCGTTATCGGGCGCGCAATTTAGCGCTGAGCTGGTATAATCGCCAACCAGTGTATAAATACCCAGTAAAATGGCAGGTGGCGATGGACGTATCAACTCTTCTTGACGGACTCAACGACAAACAGCGTGACGCCGTAGCCGCGCCGCTTGGCAACCATTTAGTGCTTGCCGGGGCCGGTAGTGGTAAAACACGGGTGCTGGTTCATCGTATGGCTTGGCTAATGCGGGTGGAAGAGGCGTCGCCGTTCTCAGTGATGGCGGTGACCTTCACCAACAAAGCAGCAGCCGAAATGCGTGGCCGTATTGAGCAATTGATGCAAGGCACCGCCTCGGGCATGTGGTGTGGCACCTTCCACGGTATTTGCCATCGTATTCTCCGAGCCCACTATTTGGATGCCAACCTGCCACAAGACTTCCAAATTCTTGACTCAGACGATCAGCAGCGCTTGCTACGCCGGTTAATTAAAGCGCAAAACTTGGATGAAAAACACTGGCCCGCCAAGCAAGCGAGTTGGTACATCAATGGCAAAAAAGATGAAGGCTTGCGTCCCAAGCACATTGATACCCGCCATGATCCGGTTGAAAGCACTTGGCTACGGATTTATCAGGCGTATCAAGAAGCCTGTGATCGCGCCGGTTTGGTGGATTTTGCCGAGATCTTGCTGCGAACCTTAGAGTTATTGCGCGATAAAGCGGTGATCCGTGATCATTACCAAGCACGTTTCCAGCACATTTTGGTGGATGAGTTTCAAGATACCAACAACATCCAATATGCGTGGCTACGCATGATGGCCGGTCAACAGGCTAGAGTGATGATTGTCGGCGATGACGACCAATCCATTTACGGCTGGCGTGGCGCGAAAGTCGAAAATATTCAGCGTTTTCTGGACGATTTCACCACCCCGCAGACCATTCGCTTGGAGCAAAACTACCGCTCAACCAGTACGATTTTGCAAGCGGCGAACACCCTAATTGAAAACAACGCCGACCGGATGGGCAAAAGCTTGTGGACTGAGGGCAAAGAGGGTGAGCCCATCTCTGTGTATGCCGGTTTTAATGAGCTGGATGAAGCGCGTTTTGTGGTCGGGAAAATCAAAACCTGGCAAGATGAAGGCGGCGCACTCACTGATAGCGCGATTTTATACCGCAACAACGCCCAATCTCGGGTGCTGGAAGAAGCCTTAATTCAAGCTGGCTTGCCTTATCGTATTTACGGCGGCATGCGCTTTTTCGAGCGTCAGGAAATCAAAGATGCATTGGCGTATTTACGTTTGATGGCGAATCGCAATGACGATGCGGCGTTTGAGCGGGTAGTGAACACGCCCACTCGGGGAATTGGTGATCGCACTCTTGAGACGCTTCGTGGTGCGGCGCGCGATCGTGGCCAAACCTTATGGCACACTGCCGAGCAAATCTTGGCCGAAAAAGCGCTGGCAGGGCGTGCGGCCAATGCATTGGGCCGGTTTATCGAGCTGGTCAATGCGCTAGAAGATGACACCCGTGACATGGCACTGTATCAACAAACCGATGCCGTGATCCGTCACTCCGGCTTGCGCGCCATGTACGAGCAAGAAAAAGGCGAAAAGGCGCAAGCACGCGTTGATAACTTGGAAGAGTTGGTGACGGCCACGCGCCAATTTACGCCACCCGAAGAGGCGGAAGCGGAAGGGATGACACCGCTGTCGGCATTCTTGGCCCACGCTGCCCTTGAGGCCGGTGACGGCCAAGCGGACGAGTTTGATGATGCGGTCCAATTGATGACCTTGCACAGTGCCAAAGGTCTCGAGTTCCCCTTAGTCTTTATGGTTGGGGTGGAAGAGGGCATGTTCCCCAGCCAGATGTCAGCCGAAGAAGCGGGTCGCCTAGAAGAAGAGCGTCGCCTTTGCTATGTCGGCATGACGCGAGCGATGGAAAAACTCTATCTGACCTACGCAGAAATGCGGCGTGTGTACGGCAAAGACATGTTCCATAAGATCTCGCGCTTTATTCGTGAGCTGCCCGAGGCCTGCTTGGAAGAAGTGCGGATGCGTGCCAATGTCTCACGCCCTGCTGCAAGCGGTGGTCGTTTTTCCAAAACGCAGACTCAGGAGAACTTTAACCAAACCGGGTTTAGTTTGGGTCAGCGGGTTCAACACCCTAAGTTTGGTGAAGGCACCATCATCAACTTTGAAGGCAGTGGCGGACAAAGCCGCGTGCAAGTCGCCTTTAATGGGGAAGGGATTAAGTGGTTGGTAACTCAGTACGCCAAACTGGAAGCGCTTTAATACCCGCTGCTTAACGCTAGAAAACGTAACATACGCCCAGCCTCGGCTGGGCGTATTGGTATTTGCTCCATCGCCTGCATTTTTGCAGCCGCGGCGTTAGCCGAATACGCCGGCTTGCCACACGACCGCGCCACCTAGCAGCAAAAACAACAACGCACACAGGCCATCGATAACTGGGGCGACTTTGGTGAGCACTTGCTGTACGCGACTGCCTGATAGCAGCCAGGCGAGCGAAGAAAACCAGCCTAATGAGAGTAGGAACACCACCGCCACGGCCATGGCTTTGCCACTGGCAGACATGCTGGCCGGTACCAAGGTACTCATCAACGAAATAAAAAACACCAAGGCTTTCGGGTTAAAAAGGATTGGTTCAGGCACCCCTTTCCAAAAGGCCCTTGATTTTTGGCCGCGTTTACGGCCAGGCGCCATCATTGGCAGTTT